>NZ_JAMXWT010000027.1:0-42435 GCF_050958665.1 Microbacterium sp. gxy059
GACGTGTCCGTCCAGGCGCAGGTGCTCAACCTGCTCGACGGGGGGAGGACCCGCCGTTCGACGGCATGGACGGGGAGGATGTCAGCGGGGATGCGTTCGAGGAGCTGCGAGCGGATCGGACGGCGCTTCCGATCCGCGTGGACGACAGCGGGCGGATCTTCCCGGAGCGCTTGCTGTTCGGCTGATGATCCCCCTGCGGGAGGAACGACGGCTCAGCGGGGACGACGAAGGGCGGGGGGCAGCGATGCTGCTCCCCGCCCGTGTGCGTCGTCGGATCAGACGGTGCGGCGTCGCACGGCGAGGAGGACCCCGCCGCCGATCAGCAGCACGGCCGCGCCGCCGAGCGCGAGGCCGGCGATGTCGCCGCCCGTCGCGATGAGGCCGCCGCTGTTTGAACCGTCGGCGTTCGCGTCATCCGCGCCCGAACCCGCGTCGTCCGCCGCATCCGCGGCCTGATCGGCGCCCTCAGCGCCCTCGGCAGACTCCGTCGCGCCGGGGTCGTCGCCCGCCTCAGCCGACTCGTCGGCCTCGGCGCTCTCGCCCGTCTCGGTGCTCTCGGTCGCGTCGTCGGCGTTCTCGCCGGTCTCCGAGCTCTCGGTCGACTCGTCGCTCTCGGCGGCGTCCTCCGAGCCTTCGCCGGCCTCGGCCGACTCGCCCGCGTCCGTCGCGTCGGCGCCATTGTCCGCCGTGTCATCGCCCGCCTCGGTCGACTCGTCGGCCTCGGTGCTCTCGTCCGCCTCCGTGGTGTCCTCGCCGGTCTCGGTCGCGTCGTCCGCGTTCTCCGAGCCCTCGGCGTTCTCGGCCCCGTCGTCGGCGGACTCGGCGCTGTCGTCTCCCGTCTCGCCCGCGTCGTCGGTCGACTCGGTGGCCTCGGTGGCGTCGTCACCCGACTCGGCGCTCTCGCCGGCGTCGTCCGCGTTCTCGTCCGTCTCGGTGGCGTCGTCACCCGACTCGGCGCCCTCGGCGTCGTCCTCGGTGGCGTCGTCCGCGTCCTCCGAGCTCTCGGTGCTCTCGTCGGCCTCGGTGACGTCCTCGCCGGCATCGGTGCTCTCGCCCGCGTCGTCCGCGTTCTCGCCCGTCTCGGTCGCGTCGTCGCCGTTCTCCGTGGCGTCGTCCGCGTTCTCGGCGCTGTCGTCGGTCGACTCGCCCGCGTCGTCGGCGCCCTCGTCACCCGACTCGGCGTTCTCGCCCTCGTCGGTGCTCTCGCCGGCGTCGTCGGCGTTCTCGGTGCCCTCCTCGGACCCCTCCTCGCCGTTCTCGTCGCCGTCGTCGATGGGCTCGACGGTGCAGTCGAACGCGGTCGAGCCGATCCACGGGTAGTTGTGCTGCTCGTTGCCCGAGCCGCGCGTCGTCAGGTCGCCGCCGGCGTAGACGCGTCCGTTGGTGCTCGCCGTGATGTCGAGGCCCGCGTTCGGGGCGAGGATCGACCCCATGAACTGCGAGGTGCCGGTGATCTTCACGTCATCGGCGTCGACGAAGTTCCACATGAGCTGCGACGCCGCGTTGCCGTAGTTCGGCGAGGCGAAGTCGTCGACGCGCTCGCCGCCGATCATGACGCTGCTGATGTCGGTCGTGACCGGCCCGCCCGTGACGTTGATCACGACGGGCGTCGTCGGCGAGATCCCCTCGAGGACCAGGCCGCGTGCGGCGGAGAGCTGGTCCGCGGTGACCTCGAACACCTGCAGGCCGTCGCCGCCGTCACCCGTGAGGGTGAAGTCCCAGGTGCCGCCGCTCACCGCGCCGGTCGCCTCAGCGGCCGCCAGACGCTGCGACTCGGCGGCGATCACGGATCCGAATCCCGCGAACGGCGCGAGCGCCTCGTCGGCGCCCAGCTGCTCCTGCAGAGGGCTGGCCTCGATGCGGCCCGTGGCCGATCCTCCGACCTTGACGCCGCTGCCGGCGGCGACGCCGCCGATCGACTGCTCGACGAGGAGGGTGGTGCCCGATCCGACCGTGAGGCTGCCGCCGACGTGCAGGGTGTCGGTGCCCTCCGGGGCGACGATGCCCGAGCCGACCCCGACGATGCCGACGTTGAAGCTGCCGCCGCCGGTCTTCTCGAACCGCGCGTCGCCGCGCACGACGAGGACGCCCTCCGACTCGGCGGATCCGCCGGTCGCGACGTAGTCTCCGCCCACGTAGACGGCGACGTTCGCGTCGCCGAAGGTGATGCTGTTGCCGATGCTCGGCATCTCGCCCGGCGCCGTGCACTCGCCGGCGGCGGCGGCGGCAGCGGCGGGCGCGGCAGTGAGGGCCGCCAGCGAGCCGCCGGCGACGAGAGCAGCCGCGGCGGAGAATGCCACGGGGCGCGAGAATGCGCGCGCGTGTGGAGACATGCGTTTCCTCCCCAGGTTGTTGCATGTGCGATGTCGCCCGTTTCGGGACAGGCAATTCGACAAGCGTAGCGAAAGCGGTGCGAAGATTTCGTGCGCGGTGTGCAAGTTCTGGAAGGGCTAGGCTCCCTCCCAGGTGATTCACCGCCTCGGGGAGGACCCATGACCGTTCCGATTCCTGGCGACGCGGGACGACCGAGCCTGCTGCGGCAGGCGACGCTGCGGGCCGTCTCGGCCGCGCTCACGTCCGTCTACTCGCTGTACCGCGTGCATCCCGCGGTCTGGCGGTTCGCGTCGCGCGCGTACCGGCCCGCGCTCGACCGGTTCGCGAAGCTGCACGCGTGGATGATGTGCCAGCACGGGTTCCTCGACGTGCCCGCCTATCGCCACTTCCAGCTGCGCGAGGGGTTCCGCTTCCGCTGGTGGGACCTGTCGCGCTACGCCGAGACCGACAAGAAGCGCTACGTCACCCGCTACGCGGAGGCCGACCGCTGCTGGGGCGGACGCATCGAGATCGCCGGCACGGTCGTCGACGAGTCGAGCGGATCCAGCGGCACCCCGTTCAACTGGATGCGCTCGAAGCGCGAGCTCAGCGCCGTGCACCGCAACGTCGCGGGCTACGTCACGGCGCTTTTCGGGACGAAGCGGCTCTTCTGCATCAACGCGTTCTCGATGGGCGCGTGGGCGACGGGCACGAACACGGGCATCGCGATGTCGCGGGTCGCGATGGTGAAGAACACCGGCCCCGACATCGACAAGATCGTCGACACCCTGCGGCACTTCGGGCCCCGCTACACGTACATCGTCTCCGCGTACCCGCCCTTCATGAAGCACCTCCGCGATCGCCTCGACGCGGAGGGGTGGAACTGGGATCGCTGGAACATCAACGGGTTCGTCGGCGGCGAGGCCATGACCGAGGGGCTGCGCGACTACCTGCAGGAGCGGTTCGGGCGCGTGTACTCCGGGTACGGGGCCTCAGACCTCACGATCGGGATGGGCGGCGAGAGCGACCTGTCGGTGTGGCTGCGCCGCACCCTCGTCGAGCACCCGTCGCTGCGCGCCGACGTGCTGGGGGAGGACGAGCCGCGCACCCCGATGGTGTTCCAGTACAACCCGCTCGACACCTACCTCGAGACGACGGACGACGGCGAGCTCGTCGCGACGCTCAACACGACGTCGATCATGGCGCCCAAGCTGCGCTACAACATCCACGACGAGGCGAAGCTCCTCTCCTTCCCCGAGATGCGCCGCCTCGTCGCGCGCTATCCGCGACTCGTCGCCGAGTTCGACCGCGCCCACGCGACGCAGCGGCTCGGCCTGCCCTTCCTCCTCCTCTACGGGCGCAGCGACTCGACGATCTCGTACATGGGCGCCAACATCTATCCGCTCGACGTCGAGAACGGCCTCTACGCCGACAACCCGCACGCGCAGGCCATCGAGGGGTTCCGGCTGAGCCTCGTCGACATCGGCGGCCACGAGCAGCGCCCCGTCATCCACGTGCAGCTGCGGGAGGGATCCGCGCTGACGCCGGACGAGCGCGACGAGCTGGCGCGGGCCGCGTCCGACGGCGTCGTGCGGCACCTCGCCGGCGTCTCGCGCGACTTCGCGCAGTCGCTCGAGGAGGATCCGACGACCCGCGACATCCGCATCGAGGTGCACGACTTCGAGACGGGCCCGTTCGCCAGCGGCCAGAAGAAGATCAAGAACGTCTACCTCGCAAGCGGCGACTGACGTGCGCACCGACGACTTCTCGCACTGCCCGCCGCGCGGGCGGTGCGAGGCGCTCGTGCTCTCGCCCCGCTCGGCCCCGCGTGCTCGTCGCGGGGAGCGCCCGGGGCGCGCGTTCCGGATCGACGACGGATCCCGTCGGCTGCGCATGACGATGTTCGACTCCGCGGACGACGCGCGCGCGTACGCGGGGCGGATCGACGGCGCGCAGGTGTGGGCGGCCGATCCGCGCGGCTACGCCAACGGCACCTACACGGGCGGCCCGGCCGACCTCGTCGCGATCGAGCGCTTCTCGCCGACCCGGTCCGAGCGCGAGCGCGGCATCGAGCCCCCGCCCGTGCGTCGGCCGCCGGGCGTCGCGGAGCGCCCCGCGCGGAAGGCCCGCGCCGCCGACCGCCGGTCGGCGGACGACCGGCCGGGGCCGCTCGAGGCCAGCGCCCTGTTCTTCGGCGAGACCCGCTACCGCTCGCCGTTCTCCTGGCTCGCCTTCACGCGGCGCTGGACGCGGATGGTGGGCCGCATGGCGCGGATGCGCGGCTTCCGCGGCCACCGGGTGTACGGGGCGGCCCCGTTCACGCTCGGCACGATCGCCTTCTTCGGCGACGACGACGCGATGCTCGCGATGGCGCGCGGCGCCGAGCATCGGGAGCTCATGACGTGGCTCACGGGATCCTCCCGGTGGGCGACGGCCGGGTTCATCCGCATCTACCGGCCCGAGCCCCGAGACGACGACGCGCTCGCGGTGCGCGAGGTGCGCTCGCGCACCGACCTGCGCGCGTTCATCCGCCAGCCCCTCCGCTCCGCGGAGCGCGACCGGGCGGTCCCGCTGCTGCGTCCGACCATCCGCGCGTGGGCCGCAGGGAAGAGCCCGCATCCCGAGCCCGTCACGCTGCTCGTGGTGCGTGACGCCTCGGGCCGCGCGGTCGGCCGCGCGACCGCGCACACCGACCGCCGCCTCGACGCGAAGCTCGGCATCGAGGGCAGGGCCCTGCTCTTCGGAGCCGCCGACCTCGGGGCCGACGAGGAGACGGGGCGCCGCGTGCTCGCCTCGCTCGTCGACGACCTCGACCGTCGCGCCCGCGCCCTCGGCGCGACCGAGCTCATCGGACCCGTGTCGCTCCTGCCCAACCAGGCGGGAGGCGTCATCACGAGCGGCTTCGACGAGCGCGGCTTCCTCGACTCCGCCTGGAACCCCGCCTGGGTGCCGCGCGTCTACGAGGAGGCGGGCTTCCGCCGCTGGAACGAGTCGGACACCTGGATCGTCGACGTCCCGGGAAACGGGGATCCCGCCCCGCCGACCCCCGACGAGCTGCGCGCCGCGGGCGTCGTGATCGAGCACGCGACCCGCCGCGACATGCCCCGCCTCGTGCCGCAGCTCAGGGAGGTGCTCAACGCCGCCTTCGCCGCGCTGCCCTATTACACCGAGATCGAGCCGGACGAGATGGCGGCCGCGACCGACGGACTGGCCTGGCTTCTCGACGAGCGGCTGCTGCTCGCCGCGCGCGACGAGGAGGGCGACATGGTCGCCTTCGCGCTCGTCGTGCCCGACATCGCGGAGCACGTCCAGCGCACGGGCGGGCGGATGGATCCCGTCTCCCTCCTCCGCCTCCTCGCCGCGCGCCGCCGGATCCGCGACGCGGTGCTCATCATCCAGGGCACGCGGCCCGACCGGCAGGGGCGGGGGATCCTCACCCTCCTCAGCCGGGAGCTGCAGCACCAGCTGCGCGCCGGCGGATACCGCACGCTGCGCGTCACGTACGTGGGGCGCGACAACCCCGCGTCGGCGCGCCAGTTCTCCCGCTACGGCGGGCGGCCCCTGCACGGGTACGCGTTCTGCCGGAGGCCGATCGATGGGTGAGATGCCGATCGACGAGATCGTGCGCACGGCGGGCCGCGCCCCGAGCGCGCACAACGCTCAGCCGTGGCGGGTGCGCCGCACGCCAGACGGGGCGGACCTCGGCCTCGACCAGGAGCGGCTGCTCGTCGTCGGCGACCCGACGGGCCGAGACGCCCTGCTCGGCCTCGGATGCTGGATCGAGGCGGCCGCGATCGCCGCGGCCGAGCACGGGCTCGCCACGACCGTCGTGGCCGACGACGCCGCGCTCGCGGCCTTCGAGGAGCGCCCCGCCGTCGCGCCCGACGGACCGCTGGCCCGCGTGCGGTTCGCCGCGGGAGAGGCGTCCTCGCACTTCACGAGCCGCGACGTGCGCGAGCGCGCCGTGTTCCGGGGCCCGCTCGCCACGACCGGCGACGCCGGGATGCGCGCCGCGCTCGGCGACGGATCCCTGCGCCTCGCCTGGGTTCCGCCTCGTCCCGCCGCGCGCCTCATCGCCCGGGGCGACGCCGGGTCGGCCGGGCGGCTCCCCGTCGCGCGCGAGGCCGTCGCGTGGCTGCGGTTCACGGAGCGCGACCCGCGCTTCCGCCTCGACGGGCTCACAGCCGAGGCGATGCGGATCCCTCATCCCGCCGCGCGCACCGCGGGCGCCGCCTCGTGCACCGAGCCCGGAGCGCGCCTCCTCGCCGCGGCGATCGCCGCCGGATCCCGTCTCGCTCCCGCGATGCCCGGCCGGAGCCCCGGGCTGTTCGCGCTCGTCGCCGACCTGACGGGCACCGGCCGCACGTGGCTGCGCGGGCCCCGCCCCGCGCAGGCGATCGAGGCCGGTCGCGGACTGCTGCGCGCCTGGCTCGCCGCGCACCGCGCGGGCTGGGCGACGTCTCCCGCCTCGCAGGTCGTCGACGCGCCCCGCGCGCACGCCGCGCTGCGCCGCGGGCTGCGGCTCGGCGCATCCGACGCGGTGCTCGCCGTGTTCGCGGCGGGAACCCCGTCGGAGACGCCGCCGCGCGCCCCGCGCCTCGTCGACTGACGGACGCGGAGCGCGCGGACGGGCGGGTCAGAGCTGCGGGCCGGCCTTCTCGGAGCGCCGCCACTCCTCCCAGCCGGGCTCGCCCTGCATGAACTCCTCGATCTCGTCCTGCGTCGCGACGAGCTTCGGGTCGTGCTTCAGATAGGCGCGCGTCTCGCGGGCCACGAGGCCGGACAGGATGAGCAGGCCGATGAGGTTCGGCAGCGCCATGAGCCCGTTCATCACGTCGGAGAACGCCCACACGACGCTGAGCTCCGTCGTGCAGCCGACGTAGACGACGAGCGAGAACACGACGCGGAACGGCATCACGGCGCGGCGCCCGAGCAGCTTCTCGATCGAGCGCTCGCCGTAGTACGACCAGCCGAGCACGGTCGAGAACGCGAACATCACGAGGCCGATCGTGACGACCCAGTGGCCCCACTCGCCCGGCAGTCCGTGCGAGAACGCCTCGCCGGTCATCAGCGCCGCGTCGATCTGCTCGCCGTTCTCGTCCGTCATCGCGTAGGCGCCCGTCGTGATGATCACGAGGCCCGTCATCGACACGACGATGATCGTGTCGATGAACGTCTGGGTCATCGAGACGAGCCCCTGCCGCACCGGGTGGCTCGTCCGGGCCGCAGCCGCGGCGATGGCGGCGGATCCCATGCCCGACTCGTTCGAGAAGATGCCGCGGGCGACGCCCATCTGGATCGCGATGATGAGCACGGATCCGGCGAACCCTCCCGCGGCGGCGCTGCCGGTGAAGGCGTCGCGGAAGATGAGGGCGAGGGCCGCGGGCACGTCGCCGATGTTGACGATGAGGATGTAGAGGGCGCTCAGCACGTAGAACACGATCATGATCGGCACGAAGCCCGCCGTCACGCGGCCGATCGACTTGATGCCGCCGACGAGCACGACGAGCGCGATGACGGTGAGCACGACGCCCGTGACCCAGGTGGGCACCGAGAAGCTGCTCTCGAGGTTCGCCGACACCGAGTTCCCCTGCGTCATGTTGCCGATGCCGAAGCAGGCGATCACGGCGAAGACGCTGAACAGGAACGCGAGCGTCTTGCCGAACCCGTTGCGGATCCCCCGCTCGAGGTACTGCTGCGGTCCGCCGTTCTGCTCGCCGGCCTTGTCGCGGGTGCGGAAGCGCACGCCGAGGAACGCCTCGGAGTACTTCGACGCCATGCCGAGGAGGCCCGTGATCCACATCCAGAAGAGCGCGCCGGGGCCGCCGATCGCGATCGCGGTGGCGACGCCGACGATGTTGCCCGTGCCGACCGTCGCCGCGAGGGCGGTGGTGAGGGCCTGGAACTGCGAGATGTCGCCGTCGGATCCGGCGTCCTTCCGACGGAACAGGCCGAGGCGCAGCGCGGCTCCGAGGCGGATGAACTGCAGGCCGCCGAGGCGGATCGTCAGGTACAGGCCCGTGCCGAGGAGCAGGGGGATGAGCAGCCACGGACCCCAGATGAAGCCGCTCGCGGCGTCGAGGGCGGCCTGGATGGTGTCGAGCATGATGGTCTCCCGTTCACGCGCGCGGATCACGCGATATCACGTCCGAATCGGACCGGATCGGCCCGTGGGGGAGAGCATAGGGTGCTCCCAGGTTCGCGCGCGAGCGCCGCGCCCGTCAGTCGGCGTCGCGTGCGCGGCGGAGAGGCCCGCGGAGGAGAACAGGGGTGCGCTCGGGATCGCGCGCGGACGGCGCCCCTCAGTCGGCGTCGCGGAGACGCTGCGTGAGGGAGATGAGGGTGCGCAGCTCGTCGTCGTCGAGCGCCGACATCCGCTTCGCGATGGAGGCGCCGTGCCGCAGCGCCACCTGCCGGAAGGCGCGCTCGCCCTCGTCCGTCGCGGTGACGAGGGCCCCGCGTCCGTCGTCGGGGTCCGAGCACTTCGTCACGAGGCCGCGGGCGACCATCCGGTCGACGAGGCGCGACACGCTGGGCTGGCTGATGAGCATGTTCGCGGTGATGTCGCGCAGCCGCGCCGTGCGGCCGGGGGCCCGCACGGCCGTGAGGAGCACGTCGTACTCGCCCTGCCCGAGGGTCGTCTCCGAGAAGTCGACGCGGATCGCCTCGAACACCGCGTGCTGGGCGCGGAACAGGCTCTCCCAGGCGTCCACGGCGAGTCGGCGATCGGGCATGCATGCAATGCTATGCGGTTCCGTCGCGCGGGGGAGGCAGGGGGCGAGCGGCGTCCGTAGGGTGAGGGCATGCGCACCCCAGGGATCCGCCTCCTCGCGGGCGTCGCGATCGGCGCCGCCGGCGTGCTCGCGCTCGCCGCGCCCGCCTCCGCCGATGTCGACGACTTCGCCTTCGACAGCCACCACGTCGACTACGCGCTCTCGCGCGGCGACGACGGGATCGCGCGGGTCGACGTCGTCGAGACCTACGTGGCGGAGTTCCCCGAGCACGACCAGAACCGCGGCATGGTGATGGCGCTGCCCGAGCGATACGAGGGGCAGCCGCTGTTCGTCGACGTCGTGTCGGTGACCGACGAGACGGGATCCCCGCGCCCCTTCGACGAGGACCGCGACGACGGCAACGTGCACCTCGCGCTCGGCGACCCCGACGGGCCGTACCTGCACGGCGCGCAGACCTACGTCGTGCACTACACGATGGAGAACGTCGTCGACGTCGACGACGCGGACGTCGACGAGTTCTACTGGGACGTCCTGAACGACCGTCGCGCCCAGCCCGTGCGCGAGGCGAGTGCGACCGTGACCCTCGAGGGGGACCTCGCCGACGCGCTCCTGCCCGACCGCGTCGCCTGCTACTCCGGCGCGCTCGGCGAGTCGGAGCCGTGCGACATCGCGGTGGGCTCAGGCGGCGCCCGCATCGACGCAAGCGTGCCCGGCGGCCTCGAGCCGGGCGAGGGGTGGACGATCGCCGTCGGCTTCTCGCCCGGATCCTTCGCGTCCTACGACCGCTCGCTGCTGTCGTCTCCGGTCGGCTGGGCCACGATCGTCGCCGGGCTGGGCTCGGTCGGCGCGCTCGCGTGGGCGCTCGCCGCGCGCCGGCGGGGGCTCGCCGACGAGCCGGGGCGCCCGTCCGTCGTCGCGCAGTTCGATCCGCCGCCGGGCGTGAGCCTGCACACCGCGGGCGTGCTCGCGAAGAAGGGAACCGATCCGGCCCTCGTCGGGGAGATCCTGCGGCTCGCCGTGAACGGCGCGTTGCGGATCGTCGCGACCGAGGAGGGCGAGGGGAAGAAGGCGAAGACCACCACAGAGGTGGAGCTCGTCGACCCGTCGCGCGCCGACGAGACGGGCTCCCGCCTGCTCGCGGCGATGTTCCCCGGCGGGGCGCCCGCGGGCACCCGCTTCCCGCTCGGCACGCACGACAAGGCGCTCGCCGCGGTCGGCGCGGAGCTCGCGAAGGAGGCGGCCGGCGACGTGGGGAAGCGGTTCCACCGCCCGGTCGTCCCCGGCACCCGCGCCTGGCCGATCGTCGCGGCGGCCGTGACGGGGCTCGCGGCCTTCGTGCTGTCGGTCGTGGCGGCCGGCCCGCTGCAGCTGTTCGAGGGCGCCGCCCTGCCGATCGGGATCGCGGGGCTCGTGCTGCTGTTCGTCTCGATCCTCGTGCTCGCCCGGTCTCCCCTCAACGCGGCGGGCGCGCAGACGCGCGACGATCTGCTCGGGCTGCGCGAGTTCATCCGGTGGGCGGAGGCCGACCGGATCCGCCTGCTGCAGTCTCCCGAGACGGCGCAGCGCATCGCGATCGCCTCGGACGACCCCGCGCAGGTGCTGCACCTCTACGAGCGTCTGCTGCCGTACGCGGCGCTCTTCGGGCAGGCGAAGGAGTGGGCCGAGCAGATCGCGCGCTACGCGCCCGAGGCGGGGCCCGCCTGGTACGACGGGACGACCATCGGGTTCACGGCGGCCGCGTTCTCGAGCGCCGTGCAGCAGACGGTCGCCGACACGACGACGAGCGGCGCCTCGTCGAGCTCGGGCGGATCCTCGGGAAGCGGTTCGTCGGGCGGCGGCGGAGGCGGCGCGAGCGTCGGAGGCATGTAGCGGCACGAGAAGAGGCCCGGTCGGGTCACGACCGGGCCTCTATGTCCCTTGCACCAAGAGTGTCCTGCAATCACATGACGGTGAGCGCCACAGCAAAACGATCACCGTGCTGAGCACTCTATAACGGTGAGGTAACGGCGCACAAGGGGATTTCGTTACTTTCCCGTTATTCATGAGCCGTTCATCGGGAGCGCTCAGGAAGCGGGTGAGGGGGCGGCGGCCGCGCCCTCCCTGCGCCCCTCCTCGCGCGCCGCCTCGACGGCCTTCTGGAGGCGCGTCGCGCTGCGCCTCCGACCGCCGAGGACCGCGGCGAGGACGAGGCCGACGCCGCCGAGCAGGAGCAGCTGCGGCCAGGGGAGAGCCCACGTCGACACGCGCACCTCCGCGGATGTCGAGAGCGCGTCGTCTCCGGGCGCGACGCCGTGCACGACCAGGGCGTCGCCGGCGACGAACAGCGGCCAGGCGGGTGCCGGGTCGGTGCGCACGGTGCGCGTCTCCCCTGGCAGGAGGTCGCCGCGAGCCCCGGCCTTCCCGCCGATCTCGTCGGTCAGCGCGAGCGCGACGTTCCCCGTGTTCGTCACCGTGTACTCGGCGGACAGGGCCCCGGGGCGGAACGGATTCCCCTGCGCCGCGTAATCGGCCCCCGCCTCGTCGATCGTCAGGGCGGGCGCGAGCTCGCCGTCGACGCGCACGAGCAGGCGGAAGCCCACCCTGCTTTCGACGCCGATGGCGGAGGAGCCCGTCTGTCCGGCCGACTCCACGGACGCGAAGACCCCCGCCGCGTGATCGCCTGGTGCGACCTGATCGGGCACGACGATCTCGACCGGGACCACCGCGGTCTCGCCGGGCTCGACCCGCACCTCCGCGGGGAGGCGCACCCAGGTGCCAGCGCCCTCGGATTCCCGCCCCGCGGGCAGCGTGGTGAAGCGCCCCTTCTCCGTGTAGTAGCCGTCGGCCGCGCCGAGCCGGAACGTCGCCTCGGCCTCGCCGAGGTTGCGCACCGCGAGATGCTCCGTGGCGCTCTCGCCCGGGCTGAGCTCGGCCTCCACGGCGCTTCGGCCGTCCGGGCCCTGATCGTCGGCGGGGACGACGGACCAGGTGATGGCCTCGTCGGGCGCCGCCGCGACGGCGCCCGACGAGGCGCCGAGCAGCGTGAGGCCCGCCGCGGCGACGAGGGCGATCCACAGGCGGAACACGGTGGCACGCTCCTTCCGGCGGACCTGGTCAGTCCTCGAACAGCGAGAGGGTGAGCGTCGACGTGTAGGTTCCGGGCTCGACGGTCGCCGAGGTGCGCAGGGTCAGGTCGGCGCTGGCGACCCAGCTGCCGGGGCCGGCGTCCGCGGAGCTGAAGGTGCTCGCGAAGAGCTCGAAGTCCTCGAAGCCCTCGCCCGGCTCCACGTCGTCGCCGGGGGCGACGTCGGAGCCCTCGCCGGAGACGAGGCGCGGCGACCATCCGAAGCTGTCGGCGGCGATGATGTCGGCCTGATCGGCGTCGCCGGCGAAATCGGCGATCGACCCGATGACGTACCAGTAGGCGTCGGCGGGGACGCTGGCCGGATCGCGGGTGTCGGTGACGGTGACGTCGGGCAGCGAGCCGACGAACTGCCGCTCCGCTCCCGTCGACCCCTCCTCGACGAGCTGCACCGTCGCCGACGGGTCGACCGTCATGCTCAGGGCGCCCGTGTCCAGCTCGTCGATGTCGACGCTGATGTCGATCCCCTCCTCGGCAGCGGCAGCGGCGGCGGTGCCGACGCCGGCGGCGATCAGCATCGCCGCTCCGAGCGCTGCGGCGCCGGCGCGCCAGCCGGCGGCGGTACGGGAAGTCTTCATAGGGGCTCTCCTCCTGTGCACGGCGCGTCCTCGCGCCCTGTCGTGTCGAACGCGCCGTCGGTCCGGCGGCGTCGGCCGGGCGAGCGGCAGCGGCATCGCTGCGGCGTTGCCGGCGACGCCGAGGCTATGAGCATTTCCATCGGAGGTCAAGCAGGATCTGTTTTTCTCTCAGTCAGCTTTTGTAGACAGCGCGACAAAAGTCCTCTACGCTCCTGACCTGTCCGGATCGACGCGGATCCGGCATGCGATCCGCGACGCGACGCTCCGGGCGCATCCCAGAACGTAAGGAGCAACGATGCCCATACCCATCGCAGGACGCCGGAGACGGCGCGCGGCGCTCGGACGGGGAGGAGCGGCGGCGGTCACGGCCGCGGCGCTCCTCGGAACGGCCTTCGCGGCGACGCCGTCGCTCGCGACCGCCGCCGTCCCCGACGGCCACGAGCCCGGATACACGCTGCGGACCTATCAGGTCCCTCCGGGTCTCGAGATGCTCTGCACCCTGAAATCGGGCCAGACCCCCAACGCCGACAGGCTCATGTCGTCGATCGATCTCACGACCGACGAGGACTTCGGCGCGACCGACGACTTCATCACGCACGCGATCGCGACCCTCACGGTCCCGGAGGACGGCGAATACGCCTTCCGGCTCACGAGCGACGACGGCTCGCGGCTCTCCCTCGACGGGGAGCTCGTGATCGACAACGACGGACTCCACGACATCACGCCCGTCGAGAACGCCGTGACGCTCTCCGCGGGCGAGCACGACCTCCTCGTCGAGCACTTCGACGGAGGGTACGACCAGCGCCTCCTCCTCGAATGGAAGGCTCCGGGCGCCGACGACTTCGAGGTCGTCGACGAGAGCGTCCTCAGCACAGAGGCCGGAGTCGTGCGGGTCACGGCGCCGGGGCTCAAATACTGCGAGGGCGCGACGGACACGGCGGGCGACGGACTCCGCCTCGACTCCGTCAACCCCAACTACGAGCTCGTGGACCTGAGGCCAGAGGGGTTCGAGCCGAAGGTCTCCGCGCTCGCGTTCGACGCGGACGACGAGCTGCTCGTGAGCACCACGGGATCCGTGAGCGCCGGGGGATGGGTCGAGGACCCCGACCCCGGCGAGGTCTTCCGCGTCGTCGGCGCCGCCGAGGCGACCGGACCGGACGACGTGACCGTCGAGAAGGTCGCGACCGGCCTGCAGAACCCGATGGGCCTCGACGTGATCGACGACACCATCTACGTCTCGGAGCGGTACCAGCTGACCGCCCTGACCGACCCGGACGGCGACGGCTTCTACGACGAGCACACGACCGTGGCTGAGTGGCCGGACGGCGGGAACTTCCACGAGTTCGCCTTCGGCCTCATCCACGACGACGAGAGCTTCTACCTGAACCTCTCCGTCGCCATCGACAACGGCGGCGCCTCCACGAACCCGCAGCCGGCGGAGAACCGCGGCACGACCATCGCCGTCGATCGCGAGACCGGCGAGGTCAGCTATCTCGCGGGCGGACACCGCACCCCGAACGGCATCGCCTTCGGTCCGGACGACGACATCTTCACGATGGACAACCAGGGCGGATGGCTGCCGGCCTCCAAGCTCGTGCACGTGGAGGAGGGCCGGTTCTTCAACCACTACACGAACCCCTCGGGACCGTTCGACGACCAGCCGGTCACGCCGCCGGCGGTCTGGCTCCCCCAGAACGAGATCGGCAACTCGCCGAGCACCCCCTACTTCCTCGAGGAGGGGCAGTTCGCGGGGCAGTTCCTGCACGGCGACGTCACCTACGGAGGCCTCCAGCGCATCTTCCTCGAGAAGGTCGAGGGAGAGTACCAGGGCGCCGTCTTCCGCCACAGCGCCGGCTTCGAGGCCGGCGTGAACCGGGTCGTCATGGGGCCGGACGGATCCTTCTACGTGGGAGGGACCGGCGAGGGCGGCAACTGGGGCGAGAGCGGAAAGCTCCGCTTCGGCCTGCAGAAGCTCGTGCCGACCGCCGAGAAGGCCTTCGACATGGTCGCCGTCCGGATCGCCGAGGGCGGTCTCGAGGTCGAGTACACCGAGCCGATCTCCGAGGAGACGGCGGAGGGCATCGCCGAGGCCTACACCGTGCGCCAGTGGCACTACACGCCGACGGCCGCCTACGGCGGCCCCAAGATCGGCGAGGAGGCGCTGACCGTCTCCGACGCGCGGGTCTCGGAGGACGGGACGACCGTGACGCTCGACGTCGACGGCATCCGTCCGGGGAGCGTCGTCTACCTGCGCTCGCCGCAGCCGTTCGAGTCGGCGAGCGGCACGCCCCTGCTCAGCACGGAGGCCTGGTACACGGCCAACTCGGTGCCGGGGGTCGATCCTCCCTCGAGCTCGGGCTGGTACGAGGCCGAGCAGGCATCGCTGCTGGGCGGCGCGCAGACCGACGACGAGCACTGGGGGCACTCGGGCCTCGGATTCGTCGACGGCATCGACAGCGTGGGATCCGGCGTCTCGTTCGCCGTCACGGCCGAGGAGGCCGGCGAGCACGCGGTCAACGTCCGCTACGCGAACGGTCCGAATCCCGAACCCGATCAGGACAAGAAGATGACCCTCGTCGTCAACGGCGAGCCGCAGGACGAACCGTGGGTCTTCGCTCCACACGACGACTGGAAGACGTGGGAGTTCTCGTCTCGCGAGGTCGCGCTGAAGGAGGGCGTCAACACCATCGCGCTCCGATACGAGGACGGCGACGACGGCCACGTGAACATCGACGCGCTCTCGCTCGGCGATGTGGTCGACCGCTGCGTCGCCGCCGAGCCCGACGAGGGCTACGCGAGCCTGTTCGACGGGACCCTCGAGAGCTTCGAGCACTGGCAGCTGGCCGGAGCCGGATCGTTCGGCCGGATGGAGGACTGCACCATCCGCACCATCGGCGGCATGGGGCTGCTCTGGTTCGCCGAGCAGGAGTTCGAGCAGTACAGCCTCCAGCTCGACTGGAAGCAGATCGACGACTTCAACAGCGGGGTCTTCGTCGGTTTCCCGGACCCGGGCGACGACCCGTGGATCGCGGTGAACGAGGGCTACGAGATCCAGATCGACGAGTCAGACGAGCCCGACCGCACCACGGGAGCCATCTACACCTTCCAGGGCGCCGATCGCGAGGTCGTCGACCAGGTGCTCAACCCCGTCGGACAGTGGAACCACTACGAGATCGTGGTGAGCGGGCAGAACATCAAGGTGCTGCTCAACGGCGAGCTCGTGAACGATTTCGACAGCCCCCACCCCGAACGGGATCTGTCGAGCGGGTTCATCGGGATCCAGAACCACGGGCCGGGAGAGACCGTCTTCTTCCGCGACGTCCAGATCAAGGAGATCGAGGACGAGGAGCCGGAGCACGACGTGGCCGTCGAGGCGGTCCCGCGCTGCATGGCCGGCAAGGCGTTCCTCGCGGTGCGCGCGACGAACGGCGGCGACGAGCCCGTCGACCTGACGGTCTCCACGCCGTTCGGGGAGCGCGAGTTCGCGGATGTGGCGCCGGGTGACTCCGGGTTCCACACCTTCACCGCCAAGGCGAAGAGCGTGGAGGACGGAGAGGTGACGGTCGCGGTCGACGACGGCGACACGACATCCGAGATCACCGAGGAGTACGCCGCGCTGAGCTGCGGCTGATCCGGGGCGCGGGGCGGGCCGATCATCGGCCCCCCCCGCGTGCCGCGCAGAGGAAGGGACACCGCATGAGAAGGATGCTCGCCGCAGCGGGGCCGGCGCTCGTCAGGTTCCGCAGAGCGATCGTCGTGGCCTGGGCGCTGCTGGCGGTCGCCGGCGCCGTCGTGGGCGGAGGGGTGTTCGATCGGACGGCCCCCGTGCCCGACGCCCCTCCCGGCAGCGAGGCGCTTCTCGCAGACGAGCGACTCGAAGCGCTCGCGCCCACGGGGGAGACGGTCGTCGGCGTGATCACCGGGGTCGACTTCTTCGATCCGGGCGTTCGGGAGGCGGCGACCGCGACGATGCACGATCTCCGCGGGCAACCGGGCGTCGTCGACGTCTTCGACGCCTACACCGCGGGCGGCGTCGTCAGCGATGACGGTCGGAGCTCCCTCGTGGTCGTCGAGCTCGACCCTGCGCTCGACGACCACGAGGCGCTCGCGGTCGCGGAGACGGTCTCCGACGCGCTCGCGGGCATCCCGGCGCCGGAGGTGCTCGTCGGCGGCGAGCTGCTCGGCGAGCAGGCGTTCGCCGACCGCGCGGTCCGCGACGCCGCGCTCGGCGAGGGGATCGCGATCGGCCTCCTCCTCGTCCTGCTCACGATCGTGCTCGGCGGATTCCGCGCCGGAGCCCTCCCCGTGGCGGTCGCGCTGGTCGTCGTCGCGGTCTCGCTGCTCGTGCTCCGCGCGCTCGCGGAGGCGGTGCCCGTCAACGACTTCGCGGTCAACATCGTCACGATCCTCGGCCTCGGTCTCGCGGTCGACTGCACGCTGCTCGTGATCTATCGCTTCCTCGACGAACGCGCTCGCACGCCGCATGAGGAGACGGCCTCGGTCATGTCGCGGACCCTCGCCGGGGCGGGCAGGGCGATCGCGTTCTCCGGGCTCGTGATGTGCGTGTCGCTGGTCGGGATGATGCTGCTCGGCGATCCCCTGCTCACCGGGATGGCGGCGGGAGGCCTCGCGGCCGTCGGGGTGGCGGCTCTGGCCGGGGTCACGCTCGCGCCCGCGCTCGTCGCGATGCTCGGCGACGGGATCCCCGCCCGCGGCGCGCCGACGTGGGCCCGCCCCTGGTCGGGGAGGGGAAGGGGGCGCCGCTCGCTCATCAGGAGCAGCGTCGGACTCGCCCAGCGCCGGCCGGCGGCGGTCGCCCTCGCCTCGGCCGCGGTGCTCGCGATCCTCGCCCTGCCGCTGTCGGGGCTCGCGCTCGGGGGCTCGGATGTGCGGGCGCTGCCCGCCGACAGCCCCGAGCGTCGCGCGCAGGAGATCGTCGCGAGCGACTTCAGCGGCGTCTCCTTCGACGGCATCACGGTGCTGGCGGAGGGAGGGGAGTCGGACGAGCGGGTGCGCGACCACATGCGGAGGATCGCGGCGCTGGAGGGCGTCGTCGACACGAGCGTCCACCCGGAGGATCTCCCGCCGGATGTCACCGCGTTCGTCTTCGAGGCGGAGGGGGACGCGACGGGCGCGCGAGCGCAGGATCTGGTGCGCGAGATCCGCTCCCTCGACGTCGATCTCGAGGTCCTGGTCGGCGGGCCGGCGGCGGAGACGGTCGATACGATCGACCACCTCGCCTCGCGTCTGCCCCTCGCCGTGGGGACGATCGCGGTCGCGACCTTCGGCCTGCTGTTCGCGCTCACGCGGTCGCTCGTCGTGCCGCTGAAGGCGCTGCTGCTGAACGGAGCCGTCATCGCGGCGACGCTCGGATCCCTCACGGCGATCTTCGGGTGGGGGTGGGGCGAGCGGCTGCTCGGATTCGAGTCGTGGGGCGGCCTCGACGTCACCACGCCGCTCATGATCGGGATGCTCTCGTTCGGGCTCGCGATGGACTACGAGGTGTTCCTCGTCAGCCGCATCCACGAGGAGTGGCGGGCCAGGCGCCCGGGGGAGGGTCCCGCTCTCGCGAACCGCCGCGCCGTCTCGGAGGGACTCGTCCGGTCGGCGCCGGCCGTGGTGACGGCGGCGGTCGCGATCGGGATCGTGTTCGCCGGGTTCTCGCTCAGCGGGCTCCTGTCGATGAAGGAGGCGGGAATCGGGCTGCTGCTCGCCGTGGTCCTCGACGTGACGGTGGTGCGTCTCCTGCTGCTGCCGGCGACGATGACCCTGCTGGGCCGCGTCAACTGGTGGCCGGGAGCGCGGCGCGCACCGGCCCCGTCGGATCGCGAACGGCCGACGACCGAGGCGGAGCCTGTGCCCGTCTGAGCGGCGGCCGCGCCGTCAGCGCGCGTCGAGGAAGCCGGTGCGGTCGGCCTCGGTGATCCCGCGGATCACCCGCGCGGGGACGCCCGCGGCGAGCGTGCGCGCCGGGACGTCGCGGGTGATGACGCTCCCGGATCCGATGACCGCGCCGTCGCCGATGACGACCCCCGGGTTGATGGTGACGCCGCCTCCGATCCAGACGGCGCCGGACAGCATCTGCGCGCGCAGGTCGGCGAGGGTCATCGGCGGACTCCTTCCCGGGCGGAGGCCCGGATCGTGCGGCGGGGCGCGGGCGCGCAGATCGTGCGGACGAGCCTACCCACCGAGCGCGGCGAACCGTCCGGTCGCGTCAGCGAGCCCCGAGGAGGTGCTCCGTGGCGAGCTGCTGCAGCCGCACGAAGCCGTATCCGCGTCCGCCGAAGGAGGCGTCGGCGTCGAAGCCTTCGAAGGCGGAGCGGTCGGCGAGCAGGTCGTCCCACCCCTCGCCCTCGCCGAGGGTCGGCGTCCGCAGCTCGGCGACGCGGGCGGCGGCGAGGGCCTCCTGCACCTCGGGGTCGGCGCGGAACGCGGCGGCGCGCTCCTTCAGCAGCAGGTAGGTGCGCATGTTCGCCTCGACCGAAGCCCACACGCCCGACTCGTCCTCCGTGCGGGAGGGCTTGTAGTCGAAGTGCCGGGGCCCGTCGTACGCGGGACCGCCCGCGGGGCCGCCGTTCTCGAGCAGGTCGACGAGCGAGAAGGCGTTGTGCAGGTCGCCGTGGCCGAACACGAGGTCCTGGTCGTACTTGATGCCGCGCTGGCCGTTGAGGTCGATGTGGAACAGCTTGCCCTGGTACAGCGCCTGCGCGATGCCCGCGGTGAAATTGAGCCCGGCCATCTGCTCGTGGCCGACCTCGGGGTTGACGCCGACGAGCTCGGGGCGCTCGAGCGTCTCGATGAACGCGAGGGCGTGGCCGAGCGTGGGCAGCAGGATGTCTCCGCGCGGCTCGTTGGGCTTGGGTTCGATCGCGAAGCGGATGTCATACCCCCTGTCCGTGACGTAGTCGCCGAGCAGGTTCACCGCCTCGCGGTAGCGCTCGAGCGCGGCGCGGACGTCCTTCGCGGTGTCGTACTCGGCGCCCTCGCGGCCGCCCCACATCACGAAGGTCTTCGCGCCGAGCTCGGCTGCGAGGTCGATGTTGCGCAGCACCTTGCGCAGCGCGAAGCGGCGCACCTGCCGGTCGTTGGAGGTGAATCCGCCGTCCTTGAAGACGGGGGCGGAGAAGAGGTTGGTGGTCACCATCGGCACGACGATGCCGGTGTCGGCCATGGCCTGCGTCAGGCGGTCGATCTGTTTCTGCCTCTCGGCGTCGGTCGATCCGAAGGCGAAGAGGTCGTCGTCGTGGAAGGTGAGGCCGGAGGCGCCGAGCTCTGCGAGCCTCTCGACGCCGTGCACGACGTCGAGGGGCGGCCGGGTGGGGCCGCCGAACGGGTCGGCCCCGCTGTAGCCGATCGTCCAGAGGCCGAACGCGAACCGGTCGGCGGGGGTGGGTGTCAGGGACATGATCGCTCCTTCGCGCTCAATAAGTTGTTTCAGACCACATACTAGAGTGGGGGCGTGGCGGACAGCATCGGCGTGAAGCAGCGCAACCTCTCGCGCGTCCTGCGGCTCGTGCACCGCGAGGGCCCGATGCCGCGCTCCGCCCTCACCGAGGCGACGGGGCTCAACCGCTCGACGATCGCCTACCTCGTCGGCGAGCTGCGATCGCTCGGGCTCGTGACCGACCACGGGGCCGGATCGACCAGCCGCGTGGGCAGGCCGTCGCCGATCGTCGCCGTGGATCCGCGCGTCGTCGCGATCGCCGTCCACCCCGAGGTCGACGCCCTCACCCTCGCCGCCGTCGCGCTCGATCGCCGGATCGCGGTGCGCGAGCGCATCGAGGTCGATCACCTGCTCGCCCCCGAGGAGACGGCGCGGATCGTCGCGGAGAGGATCGACGCGTGGGCGGCGAGCGAGCTGCGGGAGCACCGCGTCGTCGGGGTGGGCCTCGCGGTGCCGGGACTCGTGCGCGCCCGGGACGGCATCGTGCGCGAGGCGCCGCATCTCAGGTGGCGGGACGCGCCCCTCGCGCGCCTCGCGCACGAGGCGACCGGGCTCGAGGCGGCGGTCGACAACGACGCGACGCTCGGCGCGATGGCCGAGCACCTCTACGGCGCGGGCAGAGGCCACGACGCGATCGTCTACCTCAACGGCGGCGCGAGCGGCATCGGCGGCGGCATCGTCGTCGGCGGGTGCACGGCGCGCGGCGCGGGCGGCTACGCGGGCGAGTTCGGGCAGAACCGGCCGGGCATCGCCTCCGACGACGATCGCCGCGGCGGCCGTCTGGAGGACGAGGTCGACCGCGACCGGCTCCTCCGCGCCGTCGGACTGCCCTCGGCCGACGAGCCCGCGCTCGCCGCGGCCATCGCGCGCGACCCCGACGGCGTCTCCGCCGAGCTCGGACGCCAGCGCCGCATCCTCGCCACCGCGCTCGCGAACGCGGTGAACGTGCTCAACCCCTCCATCGTCATCCTCGGCGGGTTCCTCGCGACGATCCTGCAGAGCGATCCCGCCGGCCTGCGTGCGGCCGTCGCCGCCGACGCGATGGCGGCGAGCATGGAGGATCTGGAGATCCGCGTCGCGGCTCTCGGCGAGGATCGTCTGCTGATCGGCGCCGCCGAGGCGGCCTTCGCCCGGATCCTCGACGACCCCGCGCGCGACGGCCTCCCGCGCTGACGGGGCGCCCCGGTGACGCGCAGGTGAACGGATCCGGGGCGCGGGGGCAGGCGGGACCCGCGTCGTCGGATGCGCGTCCTCCCGCAGGATCCCGCGGCTGCCGGGCGACGTTCAGGCAGGGTACTCCCAGCGCTCGGCTACCTGTTGTTAACCTTCTCTCAACCTCGTGTTCGCTCGCGGGGACTGTCCTCGTCCGGGCGTCGATCGGCGCCGTCAGCCAGACCCCCAGGAGCAGCACGCGGTGGCGAACGACGCGAAGAACGACCCCCTGAAGGCCGCGAGCAGCAAGGGACCCGGGTCGGATCGCACCTGGCATCTCGCGTTCGGCCTGCTCCTCGCCGTCGCGCTCGTCGGGTTCGCGTTCTGGTCGCTCGGATGGGTGTCGCCCGAGACCAACCGGATCCTGCTGATCACCGCGATCGCATTCGGCATGTTCATGGCGTTCAACATCGGCGGCAACGACGTGGCGAACTCGTTCGGTACGAGCGTCGGATCCGGAACGCTCACGATGAAGCAGGCGCTCCTCGTCGCCGCGGTTTTCGAGGTGTCGGGCGCGATCCTCGCGGGCGGCGAGGTCACCGAGACGGTACGCAGCGGCATCGTCGACCTGACGGTCGTCTCGCAGAGCCCCGAACACTTCGTGTTCGTCATGATGTCGGCGCTCCTCGGCGCCGCCGCCTGGCTCTTCATCGCCACGCGCATGGGGTGGCCGGTCTCCACGACCCACTCGATCGTCGGCGGCATCGTCGGCGGCGCGGTCGCCATGGGCATCGCGACCGGCATCGGCGCCGCCGACATGGTGCAGTGGGGCGAGATCGGCAAGATCGCGGTGTCGTGGATCATCTCGCCGACCCTCGGCGGGATCTGCGCCTTCCTGCTGTTCTGGTTCATCAAGCGCTTCGTGCTCTCGCACGACGACGAGGGCAAGTCGGGCCACCGCGCGCTGCGCCGCTACGTGCCGTTCATCGCGGCCGGCGCATCGATCATCCTCGCCGGCATGCTGCTCGTGAAGGGCCTCAGCAACCTGCACCTCGAGTTCAGCGTGGTGCTCATCGTGCTCGCGCTCGCCATGCTCGGCGCGATCGTGTGGGCGGTCTCCTTCGCCCTCACGAAGACCCTCAAGAAGCGCTCGTTCACCAAGGCGAGCTTCACGCTCTTCGCCTGGATGCAGGTGTTCACCGCCTGCGCCTTCGCCTTCAGCCACGGCGCGAACGACATCGCCAACGCCGTCGGGCCCTTCGCCGCGGTCCTCGACGTGCTGCGCACCAGCGCGGTCAGCTCGGCGGCCGTCGTCCCGATGCCCGTGCTCGTCTCCTTCGGCATCGCGCTGCTCGCCGGACTGTGGTTCATCGGGCGTCGCGTCGTGACGACCGTCGGCAAGCGCATCACCGAGATCCACCCCGCATCCGGCTTCGCCGCCGAGCTCGCGGCGGCCAGCGTCGTGATGCTCGCCTCCGTGCTGGGCCTTCCCGTCTCGAGCACGCACATCCTCATCGGCGCCGTGCTCGGCGTGGGGCTCGTCAACCGGGCCGCCAACTGGGGGCTCATGAAGCCGATCGCCCTCGCGTGGATCATCACGCTGCCCGTCTCCGCGGGCATCGGCGCGGTCGGCTACCTCGTGCTCAGCGCCGTCTTCTGACGCCGAGAGGGGCGGGCCCGCCGCGGGGATCCCGCCCCGCTCCGCTCACCGGTCGCGCAGGGGCGCGGCGAAGAAGGCGTGCTCGTGCCATGAGGAGGCGACGAACGCCCGTCGCATCCGCTCGCGGGTCGCCGCGTCGGCCGCGGCCGCCGTGCGCGAGGCGATGTCGATCGCGCGCCTGGTCGCCTCCGCGAACGCGTCGTCGGCGTAGGTGTCGAGCCACGACCGGTACGGATGCTCGTCGTGGGAGAGCGCGTGCAGACGCTCGCCGACGACCTGGTAGATCCAGTAGCAGGGCAGCACCGCCGCCACGAGCTGCGCGTAGTCGCCGCGCGCGCCCGCCGCCTCGAGGTGCGCGAGATAGGCCTCGGTCGTGCGGCTCGGCGCCGCGGGCGCGTCGCTCGGGATCCAGCTCTCGTGCAGCAGGATCTCCGTGGCGACCGAGCTGTGCGCGCCCTGCGCCCAGAACGCCTGCTCCTCCTGCGTGGGGGCGAGGCGGCTCGCCTGCGCGAGCGCCCGCGAGTAGTCGCGCTGTTAGAGGGCGTCCTGCGCGAGGTACCAGACGAAGGCGTCGCGGTCGAGGGATCCGTCGCCGAGGCCGCGCACGAACGGCAGCGCGTCGATCGCCTCCCGCGCCTCCGACGACGCGGCCCACCAGTCGGCGGCCGCCTCCTCGGGCGTCGGAGCCGTCTCGAGGCCGCCGCGGGCCCACAGCCCCGCGAAGTGGCTGACGGGGCCGCTGCCGCCGCCCACCCGCAGCGCGGCGCCGTGGCGGATGCTCTCGGCCAGCCAGCGCTTCGCCTCGCCGACGGCGCCCGCCCGGTCGGCGCCGCCCGCGATCCGCGTCGCGATCGCCGAGGAGAAGGAGCACCCCGTGCCGTGCGTGTTCGTCGTCGCGATGCGCGCGCCGGGGAACTCGCGCACCTCGCCCGCGGCGGTCACGAGCGCGTCGGGGGCGTCGGCGCCCGCGAGGTGCCCGCCCTTCGCCACGACGTCGACGCCGAACTCCCGCGCCGCGCGGCCCGCCTGCGCGAGCACGGCGTCCCACGTGTCGGCCTCGGGCTCGGACACGAGCACGGCGAGCTCGGGGATGTTCGGCGTCACCACGTCCGCGCGGCGCAGCAGGTCGCGCAGCGCCGACACGGCGTCGTCGTCGAGCAGCCGGTCGCCGCTCGTCGCGACCATCACGGGATCCACGACCACGACGGGCGCACCGGCGCGGGCGAGCCACGCGTCGACGGCGCGGGTCACCTCCGCGTTCGCGAGCATGCCGATCTTCACGGCGTCGATCTCGATGTCGTCGCTCAGCGCGTCGAGCTGGGCGACGAGCACGTCGACGGGAGGCACGTGCACGGCGCGCACGCCGCGCGTGCTCTGGGCCGTGAGCGCGGTGATCGCGGCCATCCCGTAGCCGCCGTTCGCGGCGATGCTCTTCAGGTCGGCATGGATCCCGGCGCCGCCCGACGGGTCGGACCCGGCGATGCTGAGCACGCGGGGCGCGGGGCGGACGGATTCTTCAGGCGTGCGCATCGAGCGACATCCCTTCGCTAGTTCGAGCTAGATCAGGTTCGACGGGTGTGTTCTCAGCCCCGGCGGGGCACCCCGTGTCACGTACGCCGCACACTCTATCGGGCGCCGGGCGCGATCCGTACGCTCGGAGGATGACCGGATCCGTCGCCCTGCTCCGCGGCATCAACGTGGGCGGGAAGAACCTCATCCGCATGCCCGACCTCGCCGCGGCGTTCCACGACGCGGGATACGCCGACGCGCGCACCTACATCCAGAGCGGGAACGTCGTGTTCTCCCATGACGGCCCCGGCGGATCCGCCCTCGAGACGCGCGTGGAGGGCGTGCTCGAGGAGCGGCTCGGCCTGCCCCTCGTCGTCGTGACCCGCTCGCGCGACGAGCTGGCGGCGATCGTCGACGCCGCGCCCGCCTCGCACGGCGACCCCGAGCGCCGCAGCGACGTGATCTTCCTCAAGCACCCCGTCTCGGCCGCCGAGGTCCACGCGGAGTTCCCCGAGCCGCGCGAGGGCGTCGACGAGATCGCCGTCGGCGACGGGGTCATCTACGCCTCGCGCCTCGCCGCCCTCGCGTCGAAGAGCCGCATCTCGCGCATCACGCAGCTGCCGTCGTACCGGTCGATGACGATCCGCAACTGGCGCACCACCACCCGGCTGCTCGCGATGCTCGACGAGGGGTGAGGCCCCCGTCCCGCCTGCCGGTTCGCCCGGCCTTCTGCCCTCCCGGCTGGCCTGGATTCCCGCCCGCCCGGCTCGCGAGCGGCGCAGATCCTCGCGAGCGGCGCAGATATTCGGCCTGATTCCTGCGCCGTTCGCGAATTCCTGCGCCACTCGCGAGCGAGACGGCACGAGGCACGCGGCGCGAGACACGCGACACGCGACACGAGACGGGCGCCCCGGGAAGGGATCCGCCCTCGCGGGGCGGAGCCCGGTGTCGATAGGGTTCGGGGAACAGCCCCACGAGAGAGGACGTCGACGGTGACCATCCGGATCCCGCAGATCGCGCTGAACGACTCGCGCCCCTTCGCCGAGCTCGGCCTCGGCACGTACAAGCTCACCGGCGACGAGGGCATCGCCTCGATCCGCGCCGGCATCGACGGCGGCTACCGCCTTCTCGACACGGCCGTGAACTACGGCAACGAGCGCGAGGTCGGCGAGGCCGTGCGGCAGTCGGGCATCGACCGAGACGAGATCATCGTCACGACGAAGGTGCCAGGGCGGCACCACGGCTACGACGAGGCGATCGCCTCGGGGCGCGCCTCCGACGAGACCCTCGGGCTCGGGCGCATCGACCTGCTCCTCATCCACTGGCCGAACCCGCGGGTCGACAAGTACGTCGACACGTTCCGCGGCATGCTCGCCCTGCGCGACGAGGGGGTCGTGCGCTCGGTCGGCGTCTCGAACTTCACCGAGCAGATGCTCGCCCGCCTCATCGAGGAGACGGGCGTGACCCCCGCGGTCAACCAGGTCGAGCTGCATCCGTACTTCCCGCAGGCGGCGCTGCGCGCCTTCCATGCCGAGCACGGCATCCGCACCGAGAGCTGGAGCCCCCTCGCGCGCCGCAGCGAGCTGCTCGGCGAGCCCGTCATCGACGACATCGCCGAGGGGCATGGCGTCACCCCCTCGCAGGTCGTCCTGCGCTGGCACGTGCAGATCGGATCCACGCCCATCCCGAAGTCCGCCGACCCCGTGCGCCAGCGCGAGAACGCCGACGTGTTCGGGTTCGAGCTCGCGGGCGACGAGGTCGACGCGATCAGCGAGCTCGAGCGCGGGCGCCTGTGGGACGGCGATCCGAACACGCACGAGGAGTTCTGAGCGGATCCCTCCCGTTCCCGGCGTTCGCCCCGCGAGGTGGGGCAGGATCGATCGGGTGGGAATCGGACGCACCGTCGGCATCGCGCTCGGCGGCGTCGCGCTGCTGGGCGGCGTCGGCGCCATCGGCTTCCTCGGCGTGCTCGCGCTGCTGACCGTGGCCGACGGGTCCGAGCCCGCCGAGGCCGCGCCCGCGGATCCCCCGCCCACCGTCGCCGCCCCCGCGCCCGACCCGCAGCCGGCGGAGGGCGACTGGGCCGACCAGGCGGCCGCTCTCACGGGGATCCCGCCGCGCGCCCTCGCGGCGTACGTCGCCGCGGACGCCTACGCGCGCGAGGAGCTCGGGTGCGACGTCGGCTGGAACACCCTCGCCGGCATCGGCTGGGTCGAGAGCCACCACGGCACGCTGCAGGGGGGATCCATCGAGGACGACGGAGTCGCCCGCCCCGGGATCCGCGGCATCCCCCTCGACGGCGAGAACGAGACGATGCGGATCCCCGACTCCGACGGGGGCGCGCTCGACGGCGACACCGAATGGGATCGCGCGGTCGGGCCGATGCAGTTCATCCCCGAGACGTGGCGCATCTGGGGCGTCTCGGCGTCCGGGGAGGGCGAGCCGTCGCCGCACAGCATCGACGACGCCGCCTTCACGGCCGCGCGGTACCTGTGCCAGACCGACGGCACCCTCGCCGAGCCGGAGCAGTGGATCCGCGCGATCCGCTCCTACAACGACACGGCCGACTACCAGCAGCGGGTCGCCGCGACCGCCGAGGGGTATCGCACCCTCACCGCCGACATCCCGCTCGACGCGGAGGGGTGAGGCGCCGGTAGGGTGCTGAATGGCGCCCGCGTCGCGGCGGCGCTCGACCATCCGCGCGGCGAAGCCGCCCCGACGCCAGGAGCGCCCATGCGCCAGATGACCCCCGGTGACGCGCTGCGGCGTGCGAGCTCCCTCTC
Source organism: Microbacterium sp. gxy059 (assembly GCF_050958665.1). Lineage (NCBI taxonomy): Bacteria > Bacillati > Actinomycetota > Actinomycetes > Micrococcales > Microbacteriaceae > Microbacterium > Microbacterium sp. gxy059. Next base: position 27,295 of record NZ_JAMXWT010000027.1, read on the forward strand.
CGGCGAGGGGCGGCCCTTCCTCCTCGGTCTCGTCGGCGCGCCCGGCGCGGGGAAGACGACGTTCGCGGCCCGCCTCGGGGCGCCCGTGCTCGCGATGGACGGCTACCACTACGCCGACGAGCACCTCGGCCGGATCGGCCTGCGGCACCGCAAGGGCGCGCCCGAGACCTTCGACGTCGGCGGCTACGTCGCGATGCTCGAGCGCATCCGGCGCGGTGAGGACGTCGTCGCGCCGCGCTTCGACCGCGGGCTTGAGGCCGCCGTCGCGGGTGCCGTGCCGCTGCCGGCCGCCAGCCGCCTGATCGTCACGGAGGGCAACTACCTCCTGCACGACGGCGGCGGGTGGGCGCGCGTGCGTCCCCTGCTCGACGAGGTGTGGTTCGTGGACCCTCCGGAGGAGCTGCGCCGCGAGCGCCTCGTCGCCCGGCACGTGGAGTTCGGGCGCACCCCGGATGAGGCCGAGGCGTGGGTCGCCTCGGTCGACGAGCCGAACGCCGTGCTCATCCGCGCCACCCGCGCCCGGGCGGATGCGGTCGTCGCCGCCGGCTGATCCGGTCAGCAGCGTCGGAGATCTCGGATCCGACGGCGCGTTCCGCGCCTCCCCGCCGCACGGCGGCCGGCATCTCCGACGGAACGGGGCGTGACGGCGTGGGGCGCCGGAGACTGCGGCCTCGGAACGCGGAGGGGCGCGACCCATCCGTCAGCGCGGGCCGGTGCGGGGAACGCGGACGGGCCCCGACGAGCGATGCTCGCCGGGGCCCGGAGCCGGTCGCGCTACAGCGTCTCGGTGTCGATGACGAACCGGTAGCGCACGTCGCCCGCGAGCACGCGCTCGTAGGCGTCGTTGATGCCGTCGGCCGCGATGAGCTCCGTCTCGGGCGCGATGCCGTGCTCGGCGCAGAAGTCGAGCATCTCCTGGGTCTCGCGGATGGATCCGATGTTGGATCCCGCGAACGACTTGCCGCCCTGGATGAGGGAGAAGACCTGCACGGGCAGCGGCTCGGGCGGCGCTCCCACGTTCACGAGCGTGCCCTGGGGCTTCAGCGTCGCGAGGTAGGCGTCCATGTCGAGCGGAGCGCTGACCGAGTTGATGATGAGGTCGAAGGCGCCGCGGAGTCCCTTCAGCGCGCCCTCCTCGCCCGTGGCGACGTGGCGCACCGCGCCGAACGCCAGGGCGTCGTCCTTCTTCGCGTCGGTGCGCGAGAGCACCGTCACCTCGGCGCCCATCGCGACGGCGATCTTGACCGCCATGTGCCCGAGTCCGCCGAGGCCGACGACCGCGACCTTCGTGCCGGGGCCGGCGCCCCAGCGGGCGAGCGGCGAGTAGGTCGTGATGCCGGCGCACAGGAGGGGCGCGGCGTCGGCGTAGGGGATCGCGTCCGGCACCTTCAGCACGAAGTCCTGGTCGACGACGATGTGCGTAGAGTAGCCGCCCTGGGTGGGCTCGCCGTCGCGGCCGATCGCGTCGTAGGTGCCGATGTTGCCCTCGAGGCAGTACTGCTCGTTCCCCGCGAGGCACTGCTCGCACTCGCGGCACGAGTCGACCATGCAGCCGACGCCCACGCGGTCGCCGACCGCGTGCTTCCGGACCTCGGATCCGACCTCGACGACCTCGCCGACGATCTCGTGGCCGACGACCTGCGGGAACGTGATCGGGCCCCACTCCTCGCGCACCGTGTGGATGTCGCTGTGGCAGATGCCGGCGTAGCGGATGGCGATGAGCACGTCGGCGGGGCCGACATCGCGGCGGTCGATCGTGAGAGGGGCGAGCGGCGCGGTCGCGGACGTCGCGCCGTAGGCCTTGACCGTGAGCATGGGGTCTCCTGGCGTCGTTGCGGTGTGGGTCCCCTCAGGATCCCACAGCTCGCGAGGGCCAGGACGGATCGGGGATCCGGGCCCTCGCGGCCCGCGTTCTCCCGCGAGCGGCGCAGGAATGCGCGAGCGGCGCAGATATCCGACCGGATATCTGCGCCGCTCGCGAGCATCTGCGCCGCTCGTGAGCGGGCAGGGCGGGCGCCCGGGGCGTCAGCCGGCGAGGCCCTTCTCCGCGAGCCAGTCGCCGGCGATCGTCGCGGCGGGCAGCTCGTCCTGCACGCTGCGCGCGTTGAGGGCGATGAGGTCCTCGGGAGCCAGCTCCGCGCTGACCGCGTCGACCACCGCGGCCGCGTCGTCGCCCAGCCGCTCGCTCGCGATCGGCACGAGGTGCGATGCCGTGAAGAGGTCCTCGGTGTCCTCGAGCACCACGAGGTCGCCGGAGTCGAGGGAGGGATCGGCCGTGTAGATGATGGCGAGCTGGATGTCGCCGTCCTCCAGCGCCTTGACCGTGAGGGGGCCGCCGCCGTCCTCGATGGGGGTGAAGCCCGCATCGACGCCGTAGACCTCCTTGAGGCCGTTCGGGCCGTTCGGGCGGGTCTCGGCCTCCGAGTTGGCGCCCATCGTGAGCGGCTCGGTGACGTTCGCGAGATCGGCGACGGTCTCGAGGTCCCACTCGTCGGCGAACTCGCGCGTGACGACGTAGGCGTCCTGGTCGGTCGCCGCGGCCTGCTCGAGCACGCGCAGCCCGTCGGGGGCGGCGTCCTCCAGCGCGCTGTAGACCTCGTCGGACCCGCGCTCGGTCGCGTCGGCGTTCCAGTACTGCAGCAGCGGCCCGGTGTACTCGGGGAAGAGGTCGATCTCGCCCGCCTCGATCTCGGGGAGGTACGTCTCCCGCTGGCCGATGCGCAGCTGGCGGTCGACGTCGAAGCCCTCGGCCTCGAGCGCCTGGGCGTAGAGCTCGGCGACGATCTCGTTCGAGTAGTAGTCCTGCGAGCCGATGACGATCGCGTCGGAGGAGGTCGTCTCCTCCGTGTCGCCGTCGACCGTGTCGCTCGTGCCGCAGCCCGCGAGGGCGAGCACGGCGACGCCGGCCACGGCGAGGCCGGAGATGCGTCGGAGGGTCATTGGTGGATCCTTTCGGAGGGGGATCAGGGGGCGGCGGCGCGACGGGCGCGCCGCTGCGCGGTGGCGAGGAGGAGCTCGAGCACGATCGCGAGGGCGGCCACGAGCAGCGAGCTGCCGAGCATCGCGTCGTACTGCTGGGTCTTGAGCCCGGAGAACAGGAAGCGGCCGAGGCCGACGTCGGCGACGTAGGCCGCGAGGGTCGCGGTCGCGACGACCTGCAGCACCGCGGCGCGGAGGCCGCCGACGAGCACGGGAGCCGCGAGGCGCAGCTCGACGCCCACGACCTGCAGCTCGCCCATGCCCATGCCGCGCGCGGCCTCGACGACGACGCGGTCGACGGCGTCGATTCCCGCGTAGGTGCCGGCGAGCAGCGACGGCACGGCGAGCACGATGAGCGCGAGGAACGGCGCCTGCAGCCCGATGCCGAGCCACAGGCCCAGCAGGGTGATGAGACCCAGGGTGGGGATCGCGCGGATCCCGCCCGCGACCGCCACGAGCCCGGCGCGCCCCCGGCCCGTGTGGCCGACGTAGACGCCCAGCGGCACCGCGACCACGAGCGAGATGCCGATGACGGCCGCGGTCAGCAGCAGGTGCTCGCCGAGCCGCTCGGGGATGGATCCCGCCCCGGACCAGCGCGTCGGGTCGGCGATCCAGGCGACGGCCTCGGCGAGGAGGTTCATGCTGTCGCCTCCGCCCGGACGCGGGAGGTGCGGCGGGGAGCGCTCCACGGCGCGAGCAGGCGGCCGGCGACGAGGCACAGCCCGTCGAGCACGAGGGCGAGGGCGACCGTGAGCAGGAGCCCGGTGGCGACCTCGGCGATGATGCCCCGCTGGAACCCGTCCGTGAACAGCGTGCCGAGGCCCGCGACGCCGACGAGCGCGCCGATGGTCACGAGGCCGACCGTGCTGACCGCGACCACCCGGATGCCCGCGACGAGCAGCGGCACGGCGCGGGGCAGGTCGACCTTCCAGAAGATCGACGCGGGGGAGTAGCCGATGCCGCGCGCCGCCTCGCGCACCGCGTCGTCCACGGCGTGGAAGGCGTCGGCCGCGGTGCGCACGAGGAGGGCGGTGCCGTAGAACGTCAGGGCGATGATCACGGTCGCGTTCGAGCGCAGAGGCACCCCGAACAGGGCCGGGATGATGATCATGAGCGCGAGCGACGGCACCGCGTAGAGCAGCGTGGTGACGCCCAGCAGGGCGCCGCCGACGCGGGGCCTGCGGTGGGCGAACAGGCCGATCGGCACGGCGATCACGATGCTCAGGAGCACGGCGGGCACGGCGATCACGATGTGATCGCCCAGCAGGTCGAGCACCTGCGGCCACGCGTGCGCGAGCCAGTTCATGCGGATCCCCCTCGGTTTCGGGCCGTGCCCCACTATTGCGCATCGGCGCGCGCAGACGGGGCGTGTTGCCGTGCGTTGCACGGACTCGTCGGCCGCGGGCGGGTCAGGCGCCGCGTCGCCACCAGCGTCGGCGCGGCGCGCTCGCCTGCTCGGCCTCCGGGCGCGCGGCGCGGCGCTCCCGCCAGGCGGCGACCTCCGCCTCGACGGCGCGCGTCGGGGTGACCACGGGAGGCCCGCCCTCCAGCTGCATGCGGGCGCGGCGCACGCGTCGGTTGAAGTCGTCCAGGTGGGCGCGCACGTCCTCCTCCCGCGGCAGCTCGTCGAGCGTCCGCTCCATCTCGCGGTGCTCGGTGCGCAGCTGGATCGCGGGCGGCGCGAGGCCCGTGAGGTTCTCGGTCTCGATCTTGCGTCGGATCCACCAGTCGGGGTCCAGGGGCTTGTCGAGGTCGGGGAGCGGCTTCCCTGCGCCGGGGAGATCGTCGAAGTCGCCGCGGCGGATCGCCGTCTGGATCGCCTGCTCGACGACCGCGGCGCGCTCCTCGGGCGTCGACCAGCGGGGCGGTCCGCTCGCGTCGCGGGTCTCGCCGGAGCGCTCGGTGCGTGCGTCGTCCATGGGGCACCTCCCTCGTCCCACCGTAGGACGGATCCGCCCCTCCCGGCTCGCCTCGGGTGAGCAACCGGGCTCGCGAGTGGCGCAGAAGTTCCCGAGTGGCGCAGATTCTCGGGCACATATCTGCGCCGCTCGCGAGAGTCTGCGCCGCTCGCGAGCCGGGCGGGCGCCGGTGTCCCCGGCGCCGGCTCAGGCGACCAGCGGCGCGAGGAGCCGCACCGCGGCGGCGACGATCCCCGTCGCGGCGAACAGCCCCAGCGCGACGGTGAGGATCCACTCCCGCCACGACCCCGCGTTCCCCAGCACGGGCAGCGCGAAGCGCCCGCGGCTCGGCCACAGGCGCGTGATGAGCAGCGTGCGGCGGAACGCGACGGGACGGCGCGGCATGACGGGCCACAGCCAGGGCACGCCGCCGGTCGTGAGCGTGTCGCCGACGAGGTGCACGACGAATCCGAGGCCGATGCAGGCGGGCAGCCAGCCGAACTGGTCGGGGAACCACCACATGAGCGCGGCCGCCGAGAGCGCGCCGATCGTCCACGAGGCGAACCAGCCGCGCGCGATCCGCAGGCACTTCGTGCCGACCGCGATGCACACGGCCGCGGCGATCGCCGGCCCCACCGCGAGCTGCTGCTCCCAGCCGGGAGGGGTCCACACGAGGAACGACAGGGCGACGGCGGCGAGGATCGCCCCGATCACCGCGAGCACCGAGTGCATGCCGCCGCGGTGGCCGCCCGTCACGCCGCTCACGGCGCCCGCGACGACGCGTCCCCCGGGGAGCGCGGTCGCGACGGTCGACGAGGGGTGATCGATGTCGGGCAGCAGCGCGGCCCCTGCGCACACGGCGGCTCCCGTGAGCACCCCGAGCGGATCCAGCGGGGCGATGCCGACGCCCGGCATCGTCGTCGTGACCGCCACCCAGACCGCGGCGCCGGACACGGCGTGCGAGAAGCCCATCATGGGCCCGATCCTGTCAGCCGAAGTCGAGAGGATCCCAGGACCCGGGGCGCCGCAGCGCGGCGTAGCGCACCTCGGCCGACCCCGGGCGCACGACCGCCGTGCAGACGAGCGTCGAGAGCGTGCCCCAGCCGTGGGGCCGGTTGTCGCGGATGATGGCGTCGTCGTCGCCCGGGGGCGTCCGCGCGGTGCGCGCCAGCACGTCGAGCCACGCCTCGACGCTCGCGTCCGCCGCGCGGAAGTCGTCGAGCCACGCGCGGATGCGGGCCGTCCGCGGGTCGTCGACCCCGTCGTGCGCGAGCATGTGCACGCCGGGCCCGGGGCGGGAGACCGCGAGGTCGCGACCGTCCCACGCGCGGACCTCGGCGCGCGGCCCGTCGACGACGAGGAGATTGAAGCCGCGCATCCGCTCGACGTCCTGCGGCGCCCGCCCCGCGGCGGCGTCGAGGGCGAGCCCGCCGCGCGAGACGATCTCGTCCTCCCCGACGGGCGGATCCCCGGCTCGGTTGAGCGTCACCGCGAGGCGTCCGGCGCCGGGCATCGCCGCGAGCCAGGCGCCGCCCGCGCGGCGGTCCTGCACGCCGATGAGATCGGGGAGCGCGGGCCATGACGCGCCGAGCGGGTTCCACGGGCGCGCGGGATCCTCGTCGCGGACGGCGAGAAGCAGCAGGGGGTCGGCGTCCGACTCGGGGACGCGGAAGACGACGGTGCACATGGGGATCGGGGACAGCCTATGACGTCGCGGCAGCGCCGAACGCCTCTGTCGCTCTCCCCGCGCGAGATCCGACTTTCGATGGATGTCCGGGGGAGCGGCGCGTTGCTACGTTCGGTGTGACCGATGGCCAGCGAGACGAATCAGGGGGATCATGTTCAATCGGTGGAGGCGCGAACGTCGGCTCGGCAAGGTCAGGCCGGGCAATGGGGCTGCCCTCCCGCCGTATCGGTGGTACCACCTCTTCTCGCGCTCGGTGTTCTTCATCGACCTCGACGAGCGCGACGGCGCGCACACCTACGCGGTGGACGCCCGGTACTTCCAGGACGAGATCAGCGAGCAGGACGGCGACGACTCATCGGACGGGACCGCCGACGGCGACGAGGGGAAGCCGCTGCGCGCCGTGCTGGATGACCTGCTCGGCGATGGCTCGGGCGGCGGAGGGGCAGCCGGCGGCGGCGGCCGGGGATTCCGCGCCCTGCTGGACGGCTGGCTCGGAGACGGGGCGGGAGGTCCGGCGCGGAGCGCCCAGGGAGACGCCGAGCGCGTCCCCGCGGCGGCGGGTCGCGGATCCGCGGCGGGCGGGACGGGAGAGCACGATGCCCCGAGCGCCCGCAAGCCCGGCAAGGCTCCGGCGGTGCTCTACCGCGACGGCGTCCAGCTGTATCGCTCGACGCTGCCGGCGACCTTCCCCGTGCCGGGCGGGGTGATCGAGGTCGCGGCGAGCGGGTACGGCGCCTCCCGGATGCACTTCGTCAGCGAGCGGGGAGGCGAGCAGGTGCTCGCTCCCCACTCCCGAACGGCGGAGGGACTGCGCGCGAGGTTCGACCGGCGCTTCCCCGCGGCGAGCAGAGGGATCGGCGTCCTCGCGATCATCATCCTGCTGATCGGACTCGTCACGGGCATTCCGCAGATGATCGAGATCATCACCCAGATCGATCCGATCGCCGAGCGCATCGGGACCTTCACGTCGCCCATCCAGCTCCCGTTCTGGCTGAACACGACGCTGCTGATCGCCGGGATGCTGGCCGCGACCGAACGCGCGCTCACCCTGCGCAACCACTGGCTCATCGACTTCGACACCACGTGGACCGCGTTCAGCTGACGCGCTTCGGGGACGCCGACGCCGTGCGGCTGGTTGGATGGAGGCATGTTCGTCGTCGTCGGAGTGACCGGTGGGATCGCCGCGTACAAGGCCGTCAGCCTCGTGCGTCTGCTTGTGAAGGACGGCCACGACGTGCACGTCGTGCCGACGGACGACGCCCTGCGCTTCGTCGGCACGCCCACGTGGGAGGCGATCAGCCGGAACCCCGTCACGACGTCGGTGCACGACGACGTCGCCCAGGTGCGGCACGTGGCCCTCGGCCAGCGGGCCGATCTCGTCGTCGTCGCCCCCGCCACCGCGAACACGATGGCGAAGATGGCGGCGGGCCTCGCCGACGACCTGCTCGGCACGACCTTCCTCGCCACGCGTGCCCCGGTGCTCATCGCCCCCGCGATGCACACCGAGATGTGGGCGCATCCGGCCACGCAGGCCAACGTCGACGTGCTCACCTCGCGCGGCGTGCGGATGATCGGCCCCGTCTCGGGCGCCCTCACGGGAGGCGACGAGGGGCAGGGGCGGATGGCCGAGCCGGAGCGCATCCACGAGGTCGTCGACCGCGAGCTGCGGCACGGATCCGGCGAGGCCGCGGGGCAGGCGTGGTTCGTGTCGGCGGGCGGCACGCACGAGCCGCTCGATCCCGTGCGCTTCCTCGGCAACCGCTCGAGCGGCAGGCAGGGCGTCGAGGTCGCGCTCGCCGCGGCCCGGTGCGGAGCCGAGGTGGTGCTGGCCGCCGGACACGTCGCGCACGGGGTGCTGGACGCCGCCGAGCGGGATCCGCGGATCCGCATCGTCCGGGTGAGCACGGCCGACGACCTGGAGCGCGTCGCCGGTGAGCACGCGCCGTCCGCGGACGTGGTGGTCATGGCGGCGGCCGTCGCCGACTACCGCGCGGCGGAGGTCTCCGACGCGAAGATCACGAAGGACGGGGCCGACGCGCCGCTGCGCCTCGAGCTCGCCCAGACCCCCGACATCCTCGCGGGGCTCGCGGCGCGTCGACAGCCGGGGCAGCTCGTCGTGGGCTTCGCCGCCGAGACCCCGGGTCCGGGGGAGACGCTCGTGGAGCGCGCGATCGCGAAGCGCCGCCGCAAGGGCGCCGACCTCCTGGCGGCCAACGAGGTCGGGTGGGACCGCGGGTTCGAGGGCGGCGAGAACCATCTCGTCGTCGTCGACGCCCGCGACCGGGTGGTCGAGGAGGCGGAGGGCGCCAAGCGCGAGACCGCCGAGGCGCTCGTGCGCCGGATCCTCGCGGTGCGCGCGGCGCGCTGACCCCGCCTGGTTCCGCGAGCTGCCGGGCGGATCCGTCTGTCTTCTCGGCGGATCCGCCCGGCCCGCGAGTGGCGCAGGAACTCGCGAGCGGCGCAGATATCCCGGCCAAGATCTGCGCCGCTCGCGAACATCTGCGCCACTCGCGAGCGACGTCGGCCCGGGAGTCGCACCGCCCGCTCAGGCGCAGGCGGCGAAGCTCGCGGCGAGCACGTCGGGGCCCAGTGCGTGCTCCCGGCCGAACGCGGTCCGGAGGAGCCGATACCTGCCTTGCCGCGATCAATAGGGGATGCTCGATGCGCAACTTTTGATTGACTGCCGTCAGAACATCCCTATGATGGCAGCTGGGCGGACGCTGAGCGCGAGCGCAGAGCGCCGGCCCCCGCGGCGACGTCGCCGCGGACTCGACCGGCCCTCGATGATGAGCGGAGGTGCGCACGACACCGGCGGAGCACGCCGGACAGCATGATCGGGCCACCTCGCGAGCCGTTGCCGCGGCTGAAGGTGACCCGACCTCACAACACATCCCTGACAGGACTCAGACTCCCGGGAGTTGTCACGATGAATCGTATCCTTCAACGCGGAAGGCGGCGATCGGGCGCGATCGTCGCCGTCGCCGCGCTCGCCGTCGGAACGGCGGCCGTCGCCGCCCCGGCGGGCGCCCACGACGGAGAGCACGGAGATCCGCCGCCGAACGAGGCGACCGAACCCGCTCTCGACTGGACCAACTACGAACGCAACCTGCTCACCCGCGATGTCGGCGAGCCGATCGGGCTCGCGGTCCTGCCCGACGCGCGGGTGCTGCACACCGCGCGCAACGGCGAGGTGCGCCTGACCGATCCCTCGCTCGGCACGACCGAGATCGTCGCCGAGTTCGACGTCTACGCCAACTCCGAGGACGGGCTGCAGGGCCTCGCGCTCGATCCCGACTTCGAGGAGAACGGCTGGGTGTACTTCTCCTACGCGCCGCGCGATGCGGACGGAGACGGCGAGCCGGACACGCCGCAGGGCAACGCCCCGGAGACCCTGCCGGAAGGCGAGGACGAGAGCTACTGGGACGTCTGGAAGGGCGTCAACAGGCTCTCCCGATTCCAGTGGACCGGCGATGGGCTGGACATGGCGAGCGAGCAGGTGATCCTCGACATCGAGGTGCAGCGCGGACAGTGCTGCCACGTGGGGGCCGACATCGACTTCGACGGCGACGGCAACCTCTACCTGACGACCGGCGACAACACCCCGGCCAGCACGCCCGGCGCGAACGGCTTCGCGCCGACGAACGACGCCCCCGGCATGAACCCCGGGTTCGACGCGCGCCGCGGCGCCGGCAGCACCGCCGACCTCCGCGGCAAGATCCTGCGGATCCAGGTCGAAGAGGACGGCTCCTACACGATCCCCGAGGGCAACCTGTTCGAACCGGGCACCGAGGGGACCCGGCCCGAGATCTTCATCATGGGCGTGCGCAACCCGTTCCGTTTCGACGTCGACGCGGAGACCAACTCGATCTCTTGGGGCGACTACGGGCCGGACGCGACGCGAGAGCAGGCGGCCGACGGCGTGCGCGGCCCCATGGGGTACGTCGAATGGAACGTCGCGAGCCTCGACGACCCGCACAACGCCGGCTGGCCCTACGTGCACGGCGACAACTTCGCCTACAACGACTGGGACTTCGAGAACAGCGAGCCCCGGGACTTCTTCGACCCGGAGAACCTCGTCAACGAGTCGCGGTGGAACACCGGCCTGACGGAGATCCCCGAGGCGAGAGCCGCCACCGTCTGGTACGGAGACAACCCGGGGGACCAGCCCTGGGACGAGCTCGTCGAGTTCGGGACGTCGTCGGGACAGGGCCCGATGGGCGGTCCCACGTACCACTTCGACCCGGACAACCCGTCCGACACGAAGCTGCCCGAGCACTGGGACGGCAAGGTGTTCATGGGCGAGTTCTCTCAGGACTACGTCGCCGCGTTCACCGTCGACTGGGAGTCCTTCTCCGTCACCGACATCGAGAACTTCCTCCCGAACGACGCGCTCATCGCGGCGGGCCAGCACCCGCACGACAACCCCATGGACATGGAGATCGGTCCCGACGGGGCGCTCTACATGCTCGACTACGGCGACGGGTTCTTCCGCGCCAACCCCGACGCGGGGCTGTACCGCATCGACTGGGCTCCGGACAACAAGACGCCCCAGGCGGCGTTCTCCGCGACCCCGGGCTCCTCGTCGGAGGCGCCGCTCGACGTCGAGTTCGACGCGTCCGCCTCCGTGGATCCCGACGGCGACGCGCTCTCGTATGAGTGGGACTTCGACGGCGACGGCGAGTTCGACGCCGAGGGGGTCACCGCCTCGCACACCTACGAGGAGATCGGCGCGTTCTCGGCGCGACTGCGCGTCACCGACGAGAACGGCCGGTCTGCGGCGACGAGCACGGTGATCTCGGTCGGCAACCAGGCGCCGGAGGTCCGCGTCGACTACCCGGCGCAGGGCGGCTTCTTCGACTGGGGCGACGAGATCCCGTTCCTCATCTCGACCGAGGACGCCGAGGACGGCGCGGACACGGTCTGCGAGCGCGTGACGTGGACCTACGGTCTCGGCCACGACGAGCACGCCCACCCCGAGTCGTCGGGAACCGGCTGCGAGGGAGCGTTCCGCACGGATCCCAACTCCCCCGAGCACGGTGTCGGCGCGCTCCTCTACGGCGCGGTCGTCGTGCACTACGAGGACGCGGGCGCCAACGGACTGCCTCCCGCCCGCGGAGAGGCGACCGTGCGCATCAACCCGAAGACGCAGGAGGCCGAGCACGCCATCGAGAAGGTCGGCGTCGAGGTCTTCTCCGACGCGGAGGCGTCCGGAGGGAACGCGGTGCGCGGCCTCGGAGCCGACGGCTTCCTGAGGTTCGACCCGGTCAACTTCGTCGGCATCGACAGCGCGGTCGTCCGCGCGTCGGGCGCCGGCGACGTTCAGCTGCGCTGGGGCGAGCCCGAGGCCGAGCCGTTCGCGACGGCGACGCTCGACGGGGGCGACGGCTGGCAGGACATCGCCGTGGATCTCGCGGACGCGCCGTCGGGCACGGGCGAGCTCTATGTGACCTCGACCGACGACGTCTCCGTCGACGCCATCACGATGGAGGGCGCGGGCATCGCGGAGGCTCCGGACACGGAGCCGACGGAGCCGGCTCCGAGCACGACGTCGGCTTCGGCGGAATCCGCTCGCGTCGTCTACGGCGCTCCCGGATCCGTCGCGGTGACGGTCGAAGGAGACGGCGGCGTCCCCTCCGGCGACGTCGTCGTCACCGAGCGCGACGAGGAGATCGCGCGCGCGACCCTTGACGGGAACGGGGAGGCGACGGTGGATCTGCCGTCCGACCTCGGAGTCGGGTCGCACAGCCTGCGCGTCGCCTACACGGGCGACGAGGAGTTCCTCGCCTCCGACGACTCGGTGAGGATCGTGGTCGCGCAGACGGCGTCGAGCGTCGACGCCGCGCTCGTCTCGAACCCCGTCAAGCCCGCGGTCGCCGCCAAGGTCGACGTCGCGGTGACGACGGCCTCGGGGATCACGGCGCCCGGCGGGGTGACCGCCACGGTTCGCAGGAACAACGCCGTCGTGGCGACCGTTCCCGCCGACCTCGACGGCGGAGACGCCGTGATCGTCCTGCCGAAGCTCGACGTCGGCACGTATCAGGTGACGATCGCCTACGGCGGCTCCGACGGCGTGAGGAAGTCGAACGCGACTCTCACGCTGCAGGTGCGCCACTGACGCCGGCTCCGGGGCGGCGGATCCTCCGCCGCCCCGGAGCCCCCTCCACCCACATCACGAGGGCTCCGGCCCGGTCTCGTTCTCGAAGGAGAGACATGACACACCATCACCACCCGACGGTCTCGGCGAAGCCGATGAGCCGCCGGAATCTGCTGAAGACCATCGCCGCCTCATCTGTCGCGGTCGGCGCGGGGGCGCTGCTGGCGCACACCGGCGCCGCGGCGGCCGCAGCCGCCGCAGCGCCGGCTACCCCGTCGCCGCTCACCGCCGGCACCCGGCTCGTGCCCACCAACCGGGTCGGCATCCAGATGTTCACGGTGCGCGACAAGGTCGCATCGGAGGGCTTCCGAGCCGTGCTCGAGGAGCTCGCGGACATCGGCTACTCGGAGATCGAGTTCGCCGGATACACGCAGGGCGACGTCGGACCGATCACCGTGCCGGAGCTGAGGGGGCTGCTCGACGACAACGGGCTGCGCGCCGTCGGATCGCACGTCACGCTCACCCCCGACAACATCGACGCCCAGATCGCGGACGCGACGGCGCTGGGGATGCCGTTCCTCGGCCAGGGAGGGCCGATCGCGCAGGGCACGGCGAAAGCCGACTGGCAGCGCGCCGCGCAGACGTGGAACGAGATGGGGCAGAAGGCGAAGGCCGCCGGCCTCACCCTCTACATCCACAACCACGCGGGCGAGTTCGCCTACGCCTCCGACGACCCGAAGACGCGGATCTACGACGTCCTCTGGAACGAGCTCGACCCCTCGCTCGTCGTCTTCGAGCTCGACGTGTACTGGGCGTACGTCGGACAGCATCTGCACGGCGGCTTCGAGCCGATCGACTACGTGACGGCCGATCCGAGGCGCTTCCCGATGCTTCACCTCAAGGACGGCCGGCTCAACCCCGACAGCGACAACGGGCTCGACATCATCGAGTTCGGGGCGGGGGACATCCCCTACCAGAGCTTCCTCGCGCAGCTGAAGCGCGACCGCGGTCAGCGGTTCGGGCTCTACGAGCAGGACAACGCGTCGAACGTCGCCGAGCCGCCCCACCCGGCGAACTCGCTCGGCAACGCGCGCCGGAGCTACGCACAGATCGCCGCGCTGCGCGGCTGAGGAGAAGGTCATGAAGAACACGAAGAAGTGGATCGCCCCGACGGCCGCGGTGCTGCTCGCCGGAGGATCGCTGGTCGTCGCGCCCGCCGCGTACGCCGCGGGGGTCGAATGCGCGGAGGATCTCGGCGACCGCGTCGTCGAGGGAGACCTCGTCGTCCCCGCCGGCGCGACCTGCGTGCTCGGCGGAGCGGAGGTCTCCGGGAGCGTCATCGTCGAGCCGGGCGGCTGGCTCGATGCCACGTCCGCGGTCGTGGGCGGCGACCTCGTCGCCGACGACGCGTACGGCGTGCTCGTCGACGGCACCCGCGTCGGCGGCGATGTGAGCGCCTATTCGGAGGGCACCCGCAGCGGCTTCCTCTACCTGCAGGATCTCGAGGTCGGGGGATCCGTCGCGGCGGGCGGCATCGACGTGGAGGTGTCCGACTCGTCCATCGGCGGGGGCCTCCTCACGCAGCAGGCCAGCTACGTCACCCTCCTGCGGACCTCCGTGGGAGCCGACATCGATCTCGTCGGCTCCCCGTACGGCGCCGTCGTCAGCGGCGCGATCGCGGCCGGATCCCTGACGGTCACGGGATCGTCGCGCGAGATCCTCATCGGCGCGACCGCCGACGGGTCCCCCGAGGCCTGGGGGAACACGATCGGCGGCGACCTCGTCCTGACCGACAACACCGGCCCCCTCCGGGTGGCGGGCACGCAGGTGCACGGCGCCATCCGCACGTCGGGCAACGACCCCGCGGCCGTCCTCGGAGAGGGCAACGCCGCGGGGTCGGTCGACGGAGAGCACGAGGGAGAGGCCCCCGGTGCCCTGCCGGAGGGCGACCAGTCGATCGCGGTGACCGTGCCCGAGCAGCGCGCGGGCGAGCTCATCTGGTCGCTCGAGGGCACGTCGTCCCTCGTCGACCTCGGCGTCGCGGAGGAGGACGGCGACCGCTTCTCCGCCGAGGGCGAGATCGTGCCGATCCGCGTGCTCGACACGCGACCGGGCAGCCCCGCGTGGTCGCTCACGGCTCAGGTGTCTGACTTCGTCGCGGGCGGGGAGACGATCTCCAGCCGCTTCCTCGGGTGGAGCCCCGAGCTGATCGAGAACGCCGGCGACGCCGTCGCCGGCGCCGCGGTCTCCTCGGGATTCTCCGGCGGAGACGGCCTGTCGGTCTCCCGCACCCTCGTGCAGGCCAACGAGGGTCACGCCAGGGGCGACTCGCTCACGGGCGCCGGACTGGATCTCCAGCTTCCGCTGGACACCCCGCTCGGCACGTACAACGCCACGATCACGCTGACGGCGCTCAGCTGACCGACCGGGCCGGGGCGAGCGAGCTCGACATCTCGCGCCCTACGCCTGCGGGGGAAGCGCGG
>NZ_JAMXWT010000028.1:0-42423 GCF_050958665.1 Microbacterium sp. gxy059
CCACGCGCTCGCCCGCCGAGCCGCGGCCGAGTCCGCGGCCCCGGGACGCGACGCGAACCGCTGCTGGAGCAGCACCGCCACGACGATGATCACGCCCTTGGCGAGCGCCTGGACCGAGGAGGAGAGGTTGTTCTGCACGAACACGTTCGACAGCGTCGCGAAGATGAGCACGCCGAAGACGGTGCCGGTCATCGTGCCCTTCCCTCCCGCGAGCAGCGTGCCGCCGACCACCACGGCGGCGATCGCGTCGAGCTCGTACAGCATGCCGTGCGTCGACGTGCCCGCGGTCGTGCGTCCGAGGATCATGACCGCCGCGATGCCCGCGGTGAGGCCGGAGATCGCGTAGAGCCACATCGTGTGCCGCTTCACCTTGATCCCCGCGAGGCGCGCGGCCTCGGGGTTGCCGCCGATCGCGATCGTGCGGCGTCCGAAGGTGGTGCGGTTGAGGAGGAACCAGCCGGCGATCGCGACGACCGCGAAGATCCAGATGAGCACGTCGACGCCCAGGAGGTCGACGTTCATCGCGCGGACGAAGCCCCGGTCGGAGATGACGAGCGTGCGGTTCTGCGCCATGATCTCCGCGAGCCCGCGGGCGCCGACCATCATCGCGAGGGTCGCCATGAAGGCCGCGACCTTGCCGTAGGCGACGACGATGCCGTTGATGAGCCCCGCGACGAGCCCCGTCGCGAGCGCGATGAGCACCATGACGCTCCAGTGGACGCTGTCGGCGAGGTCCTGCACGGCTGCGAGCGTCGCGGCCACCGATGCGAGGCCCATCACGGAGCCGACAGACAGGTCGATCCCTCCCGACAGGATCACGAAGGTCATCCCGACGCTGATGACGCCGATGATGGATGCCTGCCGCAGGATCACGAGCATGTTGTCCACGGTCGTGAACGTGTTCGGGGCGGTCACCGCGCCGACGACGAGGATGAGCACGAGCGCCAGGACGAGCCCGAGGTTGCGTCCGACCGACCCCGAGAAGATGCGTCGCAGCAGCGAGGGCGGGGAGGCGGTCGTGGTGGTGTCAGAGGCCTGAGCGCTCACGCTGCGGCTCCTTTCATGACGAGATCGAGCACGCCGTGCTCCGTGATCTCGGAAGAGGGAAGGGTGGCGAGGACGCGACCGTCCCCGATGACGAGCACGGTGTCGGCGAGGCCGAGGACCTCCTCGATCTCGCTGGAGATCACGACGACCGCGTTGCCGGCGTCGGCGAGGCGGCGGATGAGGGCGTAGATCTCGGCGCGCGCGCCGACGTCGACGCCGCGCGTCGGCTCGTCGAGCAGGAGGATCCTGCTGCCGTGCACGAGCCAGCGGGCGAGGAGGATCTTCTGCTGATTGCCGCCGGACAGGGTGCCGGCGGGGCGCGTGGAATCGGCGGGACGCAGCTCGAGCGCGTCGATCTGCGCGTCCGCGGCGCGGCGCTCCGCCCCCTCGTCGAGGAGGCCGGCGCGAGCCATCCGCGCGAAGGTGGGGAGCGTCACGTTGCGGTAGATGGGCTCGCCGAGCAGCAGTCCCTGCGACTTGCGCTCCTCGGGGCTGAGGCCCATGCCCGCCTCGACCGCGGCCACGACGGATCCGCGGGGGAGCGGCCGGCCGTCGACGCGGACGGAGCCGCTCGTCGCGCGGCGGGCGCCGTAGACGGTCTCGAGGATCTCGGAGCGCCCCGATCCGACGAGGCCGGCCAGGCCGACGATCTCGCCCGCGCGGACGGAGAAGCTCACGTCCTCGAAGAGCTCCTCGAGCGCGAGATCCGTCACGTCGAGAAGGACGGCGGCGTCGTCCGGGACGCCAGGCGACGCGGGGAAGACGTTCTCCACCGCGCGTCCGGTCATGTGGCGGATGAGCTCGTGCGTGGGTGTATCGGCCACGTCGAGATTGCTCGCCATCGAGGCGCCGTCCTTGAGCACGGTGATGCGGTCGCCGATCGTGCGGATCTCCTCGAGGCGATGGGTGATGTAGATCACCGCGATGCCCTGTGCGGTGAGCTCGCCGACGACGCGGAAGAGGTTCTCGACCTCCTCGGCGTCGAGCACGGCGGAGGGCTCGTCCATGACGATGAGGCGGATGTCGTGGGAGAGGGCCCTGGCCATGCTCACGATCTGCTTCTCGGCGGCGCTCAGCGATCCGACCTCGGTGTGCGGCGAGAGCTCTCCGTGGCCGAGACGCTGGAGCAGGCGCGTCGTCTCGGTCGCCTGCTCGGCGCGGCGGGTGACGCCGCCGCGGGACAGCTCGTGGCCGAGGAAGACGTTCTCGGCGATCGTGAGGCCGTCGACGACGTCGAGCTCCTGGTGCATCGTGGCGATGCCGAGCTCGATCGCCGCCTGGGGCGTCGGGATCTCCACGCTCTCGCCCTGCCAGGAGATCTCGCCGCTGTCGGGCTGATGCACGCCCGCGAGGGTCTTGATCAGGGTCGACTTGCCGGCGCCGTTCTGCCCGAGAAGGCAGTGGACTTCGCCGGGCACGACGTCGAGGTCGACGCCGCGCAGGGCTTTCACCGCTCCGAACCGCTTCGTGATGCCGCGGATGGAGAGTAATGACGATGGGTGGTCATCTTTGATCACTCAGCGAACATAACATGACGGTGACTCGGCGCAACAGGGGGGAGCGGAACTTTCTCCTCCCGGGGCTCGACGCCGGGCGCCCCCCCTCGAACGCGTGGGCGCACGGGCGCCGCCTCCCACTTTTGACAAGTAATGCGCAAAAGCTGTGCATCCGAGGTTCACTTCTGCTAGCGTCTGCCTCGTCGATGAGGACGGCCCCGCACGGGCGCCGACGTGCCACGTCGATCCATCTGCATCAGGTTCAAGGAGGAAACATGCAGACACAGCGCAGCATGCGGACGCGCCCGCTCGTCACCGGCTTCGCCGCCCTCGCCGCCCTCGGGCTGCTGGCGGGATGCACCAGCGACGGCTCGGAGGGCGCCGCGGGCGCCGGCGAGCAGGGCACGACCGCGGAGGAGAACCAGGCCTCGGGCGACGCCGTCACGATCGGCTGGTCGGGTCCCGAGGCCGATCACGGCTGGCTCGGCGCCATCAACTCGGGCGCGCTCGACGCCGCCGCGGGCTTCGACGACGTCGAGCTGCGGCAGGCCGAGGGCACGAACGACGCGAACCAGCAGATCGCGGCGGTCGAGCAGTTCATCAACCAGGACGTCGACGCGATCGTCCTGCTGCCGACCGACGGCGCCGCGCTCACGGAGGTCGCGATGAAGGCGATGGAGGCGGGCATCCCGGTCATCAACGTCGACCGCGAGTTCTCCGACTCCGCCGCCTCGCGGATCACCGTGCTCGGCGACAACTACGGCATGGGCGTCAGCGCGGGCCACTACATGTGCGAGCAGCTCGCCGACGCCGACGACCCCGTGATCGGCGAGATCGCCGGCATCGACTCGCTGCCCCTCACGCAGGACCGCACGCAGGGATTCAACGACGCCCTCGCCGAGTGCGGGCTCGAGGTCGGGCCGCGCGTCGCGGCCGACTTCACGGTGGCCGGCGGCGAGACGGCCGCCTCTCAGCTGCTCTCGGCGAACCCCGAGATCGACGCCATCTGGAACCACGACGACGACCAGGGCGTCGGCGTCCTCGCCGCCATCGAGTCGTCGGGCCGCAGCGAGTTCTTCCTCGTCGGCGGCGGCGGAAGCGTCAACATGATGGATCGCATCGAGGCCGACGACAGCGTGATCAAGGCCACGATCGTCTACCCGTCGACCCAGGCGGCCGACGGCATCGCCCTCGCCCGCCTGCTCGCCCAGGGCAAGACGATGAGCGACCTCGTCACGCCGAGCGTGCCGTACCGCATCGTGCTCGACGCCCCGGTCGTGACGGTCGACAACGTCGAGGACTACATCGGACTCGCCTTCGAGTCCTGACACCCGGGCTCGTCAGCGCCGGCGGCGTCGGCGCTGACGAGCCTGCCCTCGGAAGGGAGCGACAGATGGCTCTGAGAGACGTGCTCGAACTCGTCCGGGCGCCCGCGATCCTCACCGTGATCGGCGACGGCATCGCCGGAGCGGCATCCGCGGGACCGCTTTCGGCGCGCACCGCCGCCGCCTCCACCGCGTCGGCCGCCCTCTACGCCGCGGGGATGGCCCTCAACGACGTGGTCGACGCCGACCTGGACGCCGTCGAGCGCCCCGAGCGACCGATCCCCTCCGGCCGGATCTCGCGCGGACGGGCCCTCGGGATCGCGACGGGCCTCACGGCCGCGGGAGTCGCGGTCGCCGGATCCGCGGGCCCCCGC
The DNA here is from genome assembly GCF_050958665.1 of Microbacterium sp. gxy059. Lineage (NCBI taxonomy): Bacteria > Bacillati > Actinomycetota > Actinomycetes > Micrococcales > Microbacteriaceae > Microbacterium > Microbacterium sp. gxy059. Next base: position 4,243 of record NZ_JAMXWT010000028.1, read on the forward strand.
GCGCGGCGCATCGCGCTGCCGCTCGCCGGATGCGTCTGGCTCTACGACCTCGTCGCCAAGCGGGGACGCCTCGGCCCCGTCGCGATGGCCGCCTGCCGCGGCCTCGACGTCCTGATGGGAGCGGCGTCCTCCCCGCGGGCTGCGCTCCTTCCCGCGGGCGCGATCGCCGCGCACACGATGGCGGTGACGCAGGTGTCTCGCGGAGAGGTGCACGGGACCTCCCGCGCCGCCTCCGTGGCCGCGGCCGCGCTCTCCGTCGCCGCATCGGGAGCCGCGATCGCCGCGGCTCGCGAGCACCGCGGGCGACGCGCAGGCGCGGCGATCGGCGCCGCCGCGTTCCTCGCGACGGTGCTCCCCGGATTCGTGCGCGCGGCGCGCGATCCGAGCGCTCGTCACGCGCGGGACGCGACCCGACAGGGGATCCGCGGGATGGTGCCGCTCCAGGCGGCGTTCGCCGCCGCGGGCGGATCCGGGAGGGGCGCGATGATCCTCGCGGCGGTCGACGCGATCGGCCGCCTGCTCGCCGCGAAGAGAAGACAAGGAGACGTGACATGACCGAATCGAACACGATGACGTGGGCGCCCGGATACGGAACCAACGGATTCGCCGAGCACGCCCTCGACGACTGCCTCGACGTCATCCAGACGACGGGATACGAGGCCGTCGCCCTCACCCTGGGCCCCGCGCACTTCGACCCCTTCGCGTCCGACTGGCGCACGCGCGCCGAGGCGCTCGCCGACGATCTCGCACGGCGCGGACTCCGCGTGGTCGTCGAGACCGGCGCGCCGTACGCGCTCGACGCCTTCCGGCCCTTCCGGCCCTCGCTCGCGGACCGCGACGCGATCTCCCGCGTCGCCCTGCTCGAGCGGGCGATCGAGATCGGACGCATCCTCCGAGCGGAGTGCGTCTCGCTCTGGAGCGGAGAGCTCCCGGACGGCGCCGACGCGGAGGAGGGGTGGCGGCTGATCGGCGAGCGGCTCCGAGCGCTCGCCGATCAGGCGGAGCGGGCCGGCGTGCGCCTGTCGATCGAGCCCGAGCCGGGGATGATCGTCGAGACGGTGGCGCAGGCGCGTCGCTGGATCGAGCTCGCCGGCGCCCCCGCCGGCGTGGGGATCACGGTCGACCTCGGGCACTGCATCGTCGTCGACGAGCCGGGCGGCGTCGCCGGCGCCATCCGCGCCGCGGGAGACCGTCTCTTCAACGTGCAGGTCGACGACATGCCGACGGGCGTCCACGACCATCGCGCGCTCGGCGACGGCGACCTCGATCTCGCCGCCGCGTTCGCCGCTCTCGACGAGATCGGCTACGCCGGCGTCGCCGCGCTGGAGCTGCCGCGCCACTCCGGCGATGCTCCGAGGGTCGCCCGCGAGAGCCTGCGGATCATGCGCGATCTCGCCGCCGGTGTGGACGCCTGGACGCGCGACGCGATCCGAACGGTCTCCCGCGAGCCCGAGCGGATCCCCGAGCTCGTGGCGGAGGCGACGCGAGCGGTGGGGCGGGGCGCTCCTGCGATGCGCGCCCGCGTCGCCCTTCTCGGAGCGCTGCCCCCGGACGGGAGCGGCGCCGATGCGGCGCGGCGCCTCTATCAGCGCGGCGACGCCGACGAGCGCATCGCCGTGCTGCGCGCGCTCGGCGTCCTCCCCGACCCCGCCGACGCCTGGATCCGCACGGGAAGGGAGATCGTCGCGGACGCGCTCCGCGCCAACGACCCCCGCATCGTCGCCGCCGCGATGGGCGCGTTCGCCGAGCGGCACCTCGACGCCGCCTCCTGGCGCCAGGGCGTCCTCAAGCTCGTCTTCATGGGCGAGCCGCTGGCGCAGGTCGCCGGCCTGGAGCGACGGCGCGACGACGAACTGGCCGACATGGCCGACCACTTCGCCCAGGAGCGGAGGGCGGCCGGTCGCACGATCCCCGAGGACCTCGCGCTGATCCGCGGGGTCAGGACGGCGAGGTGAGCGCCATGCGCATCTTCGATCCCCACATCCACATGTCCGCCCGCACGACGGACGACTACGAGGCGATGCACGCCGCCGGCGTGCGCGCGGTCGTCGAGCCCGCCTTCTGGCTGGGGCAGCCGCGCACGTCCGCGGCGAGCTTCCTCGACTACTTCGACTCCCTCATCGGCTGGGAGCGCTTCCGCGCGGAGCAGTTCGGCATCCGGCACCACTGCACGATCGCCCTGAACCCCAAGGAGGCGAACGACCCGCGCTGCCGGGAGGTGCTCGTCGAGCTGCCCCACTACCTCCGCAAGGACGGCGTCGTCGCGATCGGGGAGACCGGATACGACTCCATGACGCCGGAGGAGGACGAGGTCCTCGCCCAGCACCTGTCGCTGTCGCTCGAGTTCCAGCTTCCGGTTCTGGTGCACACCCCGCACCGCGACAAGGAGCGCGGCACGCGCCGCACGCTCGACGTCATCGCCGAGTCGGGCGTGCCCTCGTCCGCGGTCCTCGTCGACCACCTCAACGAGATGACGGTCGACGCGGTGCGGGACAGCGGCGCCTGGATGGGGTTCTCGATCTACCCCGACACGAAGATGGACGAGCAGCGCATGGTCGCGATCCTCCAGCGCATCGGCCTCGACCGGGTTCTCGTGAACTCGGCGGCGGACTGGGGGCGCTCGGATCCGCTGAAGACGGCGAAGACCGGGGAGGCGATGCGCCGGGCGGGCTTCTCGTCCGACGACATCGACCGCGTGCTGTGGCGCAACCCCGTGGAGTTCTACGGGCAGAGCGGACGCCTGAACATCGACCCGATCCCCGGCTTCGACATCGCGGCACCCTCGTCCGACACGTTCTCCGGGAACTCCGTCCTGCGCGGTGCGCCCTCGGCGAGGGCGGTCTGACGTGCGCCTCTCCTACTGCACCAACGTCCATCCCGCCGAGGACCTCGACGGGATCATCGCCCAGCTGCGCGCGCACAGTGGCCCCGTCCGACGCGAGGCGGGGCTCGACCGCCTCGGCGTCGGCCTCTGGCTGCCCGTCGGAGCGGCCGCACTCCTCGCGCGCGACCCCGCGGCGAGGGCGCGGCTCGCGGCGGCGCTCGACGAGGAGGGCCTCGAGCTGCGCACGGTCAACGGCTTCCCCTACCGGGGGTTCCACGACGAGGTCGTGAAGCTGCGCGTCTACCAGCCCGACTGGACGCGGAGCGAGAGGCTGGAGTTCACGAAGGACTGCGCGACGGCGCTCGCCCACCTCCTCCCCGCGGGGGAGGAGGGAAGCATCTCGACCCTTCCCCTCGGATGGCGCCACGGGTGGTCCGACGCGGACGACGAAGCCGCCGAACGCGCGATGCTCGAGCTCATCGAGCACCTCGTCGAGCTCGAGCGCACGACGGGGAGGACGGTGCGCATCGCGATCGAGCCGGAGCCCGGGTGCATTCTCGACGACGTCGAGGACGTCGTCTCGTGGCTCTCCGCGCGACCGCGTCTGATCGCGGACGGACGCATCGGGGTGTGCCTCGATGCATGCCACCTCGCGGTCTCCTTCGCCGACCCGCAGAGGGCGGTCGCGCGCATCGCGGACGCCGGGATCCGGATCGTGAAGGTGCAGGCGTCCGCCGCGCTCGAGGTCCCGGATCCGTCGAGCGCCGAATCGCGCGCGGCGCTCGCGGCCTTCGCGGAGGACCGGTACCTGCACCAGGTGCGCGCGGCTCCGGACCCCGCGGGCGCCGTGCGCGCGGCCGACGACCTCGGCGAGGCGCTCTCCGCGTCCGCCTGGCCCGTGGATCGGCCCTGGCGCGTGCACGTCCACATCCCGCTCCACGTCACGCCCGAGGCGCCGCTCTCGTCGACGCAGGACGTCCTGCGGGAGGCCGTCGACGCCGTCCTGCGCGCCCCCGGCGGACGCGACGCGCACCTGGACATCGAGACGTACACCTGGTCCGTGCTGCCCGCGTCACTGCAGCCGACGAGCCTCGTCGCGGGAATCGCGAGCGAGGTCCGCTGGGCGGTGCGGGAGCTGGACCATGCGACGACCCCGACCGGATCCGTTGCCCGCTCATGAAGGAGGACACGATGAAGAAGGTGCTTCTGATCGACGTCGTGGGGCTCACCGCCCAGGCGCTCGAGCACATGCCGACCCTGCGGCGTCTCGCCGACCGAGGGCGCACGGCGCGGCTCAACACGATCCTCCCCGCCGTCACCTGCAGCGTGCAGTCGACGATCCTGACGGGGCGCCCGCCGCGCGAGCACGGGATCGTCGGCAACGGGTGGTACTTCCGGGGTCTCGGCGACGTGCTGCTCTGGCGGCAGCACAACGTCCTCGTCGAGGGCGAGAAGGTCTGGGACGAGGTGCGGCGGACCCACCCCGACTATCGCGTCGCGAACGTCGGATGGTGGTACGCGATGGGGGCGGAGACCGACGTGGTCGTGACGCCTCGGCCCATCTACCACGCCGACGGGCGCAAGAGCCCCGACGCCTACGTGCGTCCCGCGTGGCTCCACGACGAGCTGGTCCGCTCCCTGGGGGAGTTCCCGCTGTTCCAGTACTGGGGGCCGACGGCGTCGATCGTGTCGAGCAGATGGCTCATCGACGCGGCGCGCGGCCTCCTGCAGGGGCGCTGGAACGACGACGACGCCGACCTGACGCTGCTCTACGTGCCCCATCTCGACTACGCGCATCAGAAGCACGGGCCGAGCGCGCCGGAATCGCGGGAGGCGGCGGCGGAGCTCGATCGCACGCTGGCGCCGCTGCTCGCGGACGCGGAGGCGCTCGGCATGACGATCATCGTCCTCGCGGAGTACGGCATCACCGAGGCCGAGCAGCCGGTGCACATCAACCGCGCGCTGCGCCGCGCCGGTCTCCTCGAGGTGTACGTGCAGCAGGGGCGAGAGCAGCTCGACCCCTGGACCTCTCGGGCGTTCGCCGTCTCGGATCATCAGGTCGCCCACGTCTACGTGAAGGACCCCGCCGATCTCGAGCGCACCGCGGAGGCCATCCGAGACCTCCCCGGTGTGGACCTCGTGCTCGACAGGGAGGCGCAGGCCTCCCACGGCATCGACCACCCCCGCGCGGGGGATCTCGTGATCGTGGCGAAGCCGGGCGCATGGTTCACCTACTACTTCTGGCTCGACGACGCGCGTGCTCCGGAGTACGCGCGGGGCGTGGACATCCATCGCAAGCCCGGGTACGACCCCGCCGAGCTGTTCTTCGACCCCGCGGACCCGCTCGCCAAGGCCAAGGCCGGACTGAACCTCGTCAGGAAGAAGCTCGGCCTCCGATACGCGATGAGCACGGTGCCGCTCGACGCCTCGCACGTGCGGGGCACGCACGGCCGCCTTCCCGATCGTCCCGAGGACGCCCCGCTGATCATCGTGTCCGACCCGGATCTGATCGACGCCGAGACGGTGGATGCCGCGGCGGTGCGCGACCTCGTGCTCGCCGCCCACGGGCTGACGTCCCGATCGCTCGCGGAGGCCGCGACATGAGCGCGTCCTCGCGGCGGTCCGCGTGCCGCGCACGCGACGCGCCGCCGACCAGCCGATCCGCCCCGACCGCCCCCGCTCCGCGCCCCCTGCAGGAGGACCGATGACCACCCCCGACACCCCCCTCCGCGCCGCCTTCGTGGGCGCGGGCATGATGGGCCGCGCCCACACCACGGCGGCGCGAGCGGCCCGAGCCGACCTCGTGGCGATCTCCTCGTCCCGCCGGAGCCGCGCGGAGGAGGCCGCGGCGGAGCTCGGCGTCGCCTGCGCCGAGCCCGGGATCGACGAGATCGTCGCGCGGGACGACATCGACGTCGTCCACGTCTGCAGCCCGAACGCGCTGCACCGGCCGCAGGCCGAGGCGGCGATCGCCGCCGGACGACACGTGATCTGCGAGAAGCCGCTTGCCACCGCCGTCGGCGACGCGGAGGCGCTCGTCGCCGCCGCGCGCGATGCCGGAGTCGTCGGCGCCGTGCCGTTCGTCTACCGCTACCACCCGATGATGCGGGAGGCCCGCGCGCGGATCGCCGCGGGCGAGCAGACCGTGCTCTCCGTCGACGCGCGCTACCTGCAGGACTGGATGCTCTCGGAGGACGACGAGAACTGGCGCACGGCGAGCGACGCCGGCGGACCCTCCCGCGCCTTCGCCGACATCGGATCGCATCTCTTCGACGCCATCGAGTTCGTGACGGGGCAGCGGGTCGCGCGGCTCCAGGCCGTGACGCGCCGCATCCACGACGAGCGCGGCGGATGCCCCGTCGACACCGAGGACCTCGCGGCCGTGCTGTTCGTGCTGTCCGGCGGCGCGCCGGGCACGGCGCTCGTCTCGCAGGTCGCCGCCGGACGCAAGAACGGTCTCGCGATCGAGGTGCACGGATCCCGCGAGTCGTACCTCTTCGAGCAGGAGGCCCCCGAGACGCTCCGGATCGGGCGGCGCGAGGGCACGACGATCCTCGAGCGGCAGGCCGACCTGCTCGCCCCCGACGCGGCCCGGCTGTGCCTCGTGCCCTCGGGACACCCCATGGGATACCAGGACGCGTTCAACGCGTTCGTCCGCGACGCCTATGCGGCGATCCGCGGCGAGACCCCCGAAGGTCTGCCGACCTTCGCCGACGGGCTGCGCGCCGCGCGCCTGACCGAGGCCGTCCTCGCCTCCGCGGCGACGGGCGACTGGATCGACACGGCAGAATGACCGACGCCCGCATCGAAGGAGATGACATGACCGAATCCGCACGTCTTCCCGTGACCCTGTTCACCGGCCAATGGGCCGACATGCCGTTCGAGGAGCTCGCCCGCAAGGCCTCCGAGTGGGGCTACGACGGACTCGAGATCGCCGCGTCGGGCGATCACCTCGACCTCCGCCGCGCCGACGAGGACGACGCCTACGTACGCGAGCGCCTCGACATCCTCGACCGGTACGGCCTGAAGGCGTGGGCGATCTCGCATCACCTCGGCGGGCAGGCCGTCTGCGACGACCCGATCGACTTCCGGCATCAGGCGATCCTCCGCGACGAGGTCTGGGGAGACGGCGACCCCGAGGGCGTGCGCCAGCGCGCCGCCGAGGACATGAAGCGCGCCGCGCGGGTGGCGCGCAGGCTCGGCATCGACACGGTGGTCGGGTTCACGGGATCCAGCATCTGGAAGTACGTCGCGATGTTCCCGCCCGTCTCGCAGGACGTGATCGACGAGGGATACGAGGACTTCGCCCGGCGGTGGAACCCCATCCTCGACGTGTTCGATGGCGAGGGGGTGCGGTTCGCCCACGAGGTGCACCCCTCGGAGATCGCCTACGACTACTGGACGACGGTGCGCGCCCTCGAGGCGATCGACCGGCGCCCGGCCTTCGGCCTCAACTGGGATCCCTCGCATATGGCGTGGCAGGGCGTCGACACGGTCGGATTCATCGGCGACTTCGCCGACCGGATCTATCACGTCGACTGCAAGGACACGCGCGTGCGCCCCGCGACGGGACGCCAGGGGATCCTCGGCTCCCATCTGCCCTGGGGCGACCCGCGCCGCGGGTGGGACTTCGTCTCGACGGGCCACGGCGACATCCCCTGGGAGGACGCCTTCCGCGCGCTCGCGGCGATCGGCTACGAAGGGCCGATCTCGATCGAGTGGGAGGACGCCGGGATGGACCGCGAGCACGGCGCGGCCGAGGCCGTCGGTCGGATCCGCGACCTGCTCTGGCCGCTCCCGACCGCCGCGTTCGACGCGGCGTTCAGCACCCAGTAGGCGAGCAGGAATCCGCGAGCGGCGCAGATATCCGGCGGAGGATCCGCGCCGCTCGCGCGCATCCGCGCCGCCCGCGAGGCGACGCCGGCGCCCGGCGCGGCGTCAGTGCGCCGCGTGGTACGTGTCGCCGGTGTCGTCGCGCTTCCAGTAGCCCTTCGCGACGATGCGCTCGGGGGCGACGCCCCAGCGCTCGCAGGCGAGGGCGCGGGCGGTCTTCACGATCGCCTGCTCGGCCGCGACGAACACGAAGGGGTCCTCGCCGGGGCGGTCCTCCGCCGTGAGCCGGTCGAGCGCGGCCGCGAGGGCCGTGCCGGGGAAGGCGTCGCCGCGGTGCACGTAGGTCACCTCCGCGGCGGTCTCGACGGGCACCTCGTGCGTGGCGTCCGGGACCTCGACGAGGATCCGCGCCGGCGCCCCGTCCGGGATGAGCGCGGCGTAGCGCCGGATCTGCGCCACCGCCGTCTCGTCGCCCGCGAGGAGCCATCCGGTGGGGGAGCCGTCGATCCGCAGCGTGCCGCGCGGCCCGCCGATGCCGACGATCGAGCCGATCTGAGCGGTGTCCGCCCAGACGCCGGCCACGCCCTCGTCGCCGTGCAGCGCGAACTCGAGGTCGAGGAACGGCGTGCCGTCCGGGTCCTCGCCCCACGCCACGGGCGTGAACTCGCGGCTCGGGGCCGCGCGCATCTCGTCCACGGTGTCGACGCGGCCGTCCGGGAAGAAGATGCGGATGTGGTCGTCGTGGCCCTCCGCGCCGAAGCCCCGCAGCTCGTCGCCCACGAGGCGCACCTTCGCGTATCCCGGAGTGATCCGCTCGCGGGCGGCGAGTGTGACGAAGCGGACGACGAGGTCGAGGGGCTCGCGGACGAGGGAGAACGGCGAAGTGGACGCGGTCATGGGACTTAGGCTAACCTGACCTGAGTCGGGTGAGGCTCGCCTTACCTTCCCTGAGGGGTGGGAGGCCCGGGCTCCCCGACCGTCCCCACCCCGTGAGTACGCGCCTGACGGCGCGCCCTCGAACGAAGCTGGAGAACCTCTCGCATGCGCATGTCCCGCCCCGTCACGATGCTGTCGCTCGTCGCCGCATCGGCCCTCGTCCTCGCCGGCTGCTCCTCGGACGGGGGCGACGCCGAGGCCGACGCTCCCGCGGGCGACGAGAGCGCATCGACCATCGAGGTCGAGGACAACAACGGCGCGCAGACCGTGACGGTGCCGCCCAACTCGGTCGTCGCGACCGACAACCGCACGTTCGAGACCCTCTCCGACTGGGGCGTCGAGCTCACCGCCGGCGCCGTGTCGCTCATGCCCGACACGATCGACTACGTGGACGACGACTCGATCGTCGACCTCGGCAGCCACCGCGAGCCCGACCTCGAAGCGGTCGTCGCCGTCGAGCCCGACCTCATCGTCAACGGCCAGCGCTTCAGTCAGTACCACGACCAGTTCGCCGACCTGGCCCCCGACGCGACGATCCTCGAGCTCGACCCGCGCGAGGGCGAGCCCTTCGACGCCGAGCTCAAGCGCCAGGTGGAGGTGCTCGGCGAGGTCTTCGGCAAGCAGGACGAGGCCGCTCAGCTCGGCGCCGACCTCGACGACTCGATCGAGCGCGTGAAGGCCGCCTACGACTCGGGTGAGACCGTCATGGCCGTCATCACCTCGGGTGGCGAGATCGGCTACTCGGCTCCCGGCAACGGCCGCACCTTCGGGCCCGTCTTCGACATCCTCGGCCTGACGCCGTCGCTCGAGGTCGACGAGTCGAGCGACGATCACCAGGGTGACGACATCTCGGTCGAGGCGATCGCCGACTCGAACCCCGACTGGATCCTCGTGATGGACCGCGACGCGGCCGTCGCCTCGGACGACCCCGAGTACAGCCCCGCGGCCGAGGTCCTCGAGGACTCGGAGGCGCTCGCCGGCGTCACCGCGGTCAAGGAGAGCCAGATCGTCTACATGCCCGCCGACACGTACACGAACGAGGGCATCCAGACCTACACCGAGTTCTTCTCGGAGCTCGCCGACGCCCTCGAGGCGGCGAACTGATCCCGCGGCCACCGCCGCCGTGTGAGAGAGGACGACCCCGCATCATGACCCCCGCGACACGAGACGCCCCCGCGCGCACCCGGGGGAGGCTGTTCGACGCGAAGCTCCTCATCGGCGTCGTGGTCGTCCTCGCCCTCCTCGCCGTGTCCCTCTTCACCGGCGTCTACGACGTGTTCGGCGCCGACGACGGCGCCGAGATGTTCGCGATCACGCGGATCCCGCGCACGATCGCCCTGGTGCTCGCGGGCGGGGCGATGGCGATGTCGGGGCTCGTGATGCAGCTGCTCACGCAGAACCGGTTCGTCGAGCCGACCACCACGGGCACCACCGAGTGGGCGGGGCTCGGGCTGCTGACGGTGATGGTGCTGTTCCCGGGGGCGTCGATCCTCGCGCGGATGGGCGGCGCGACGATCGCGGCGTTCATCGGCACGATGGTGTTCTTCCTGTTCCTCCGGCGGATCTCGCTGCGGTCGTCCCTGATCGTGCCGATCGTGGGGATCATGCTGGGCGCGGTCGTGGGGTCGGTGTCCACCTTCGTGGCGCTGCAGACCGACATGCTGCAGAACCTCGGGGTCTGGTTCGCGGGGAGCTTCACCTCGGTGTTCCGCGGACAGTACGAGCCGCTGTGGATCGTGCTGGCCGTCGCGGTGGTGGTGTTCATCGCCGCCGACCGGTTCACCGTGGCCGGTCTCGGCAAGGAGATCGCCACCAACGTGGGGCTCGACTACAACCGCGTGATCCTGCTCGGCACGGGCCTGATCGCGGTGGCGACCGGCGTGGTGACCGTCGTGGTCGGGAACCTGCCGTTCCTCGGACTGATCGTGCCGAACATCGTCTCGATGATCCGCGGAGACGACCTGCGCAGCAACCTGCCGTGGGTGTGCCTGACGGGCATCGCGATCGTGACGGTGTGCGACCTGGTCGGCCGCACGATCATCATGCCGTTCGAGGTGCCCGTCTCGCTGATCCTCGGGATCGTGGGCGCGGTGGTCTTCATCCTCCTCCTGCTCAGGCAGCGTCGCCGTGGCTGAGGGGAGAGCCGTCGTGCGCAGCGCCCGCCCCCTGCCGACCCGCCGCGCCCGGTACCGGTACGCGCTGGTCGTCGGGATCCTCCTGGTGCTCGCCGCCGCGTCCGCGTTCGGCCTGCTGGCGTGGGAGAACCCCATGCCGGTCGGCTCCGACGGGTTCTGGCGGATCGCGAAGCTGCGGGCCGAGAACGTCACCGTCATCGCCGTCGTCGCGGTGTGCCAGGCGGTGGCGACGGTCACCTTCCAGACCGTCACGAACAACCGCATCATCACCCCGTCGATCATGGGGTTCGAGTCGCTCTACACGGCCGTGCAGACCTCGTCGGTCTATTTCCTCGGCGTCGCGGGAGTCGTGGCGCTGCAGGGCGTGCCGCAGTTCCTGCTGCAGGTGGTGCTGATGGTCGGCTTCTCCCTGCTGCTGTACGGATGGCTGCTGTCGGGGAGGTACGGCAACATCCAGATCATGCTGCTGATCGGCATCATCATCGGCGCCGGCCTCGGATCCGTGTCCACGTTCATGCAGCGCCTCCTCACGCCGAGCGAGTTCGACGTGCTCTCCGCGCGTCTGTTCGGCAGCATCGCCAACGCCGACGCGTCGTATCTGCCGTACGCGATCCCGATCATGGCGGTCGCGACGGCGCTGATCTGGTGGAACGGGCGCCGTCTGAACCTCATCGCGCTCGGCCGGGAGGCCGCGACGAGCCTCGGGCTGAACCACCGGGCCGAGGTGATGCGGATGCTGCTGCTGGTGTCGCTGCTGATGGCGGTCTCGACGGCGCTGGTGGGGCCGATGACGTTCCTGGGGTTCCTCGTGGCGACCCTCGCCTACCAGTTCGCCGACACGTACGACCACCGCCACATCTTCCCCGTCGCCGCGCTCACCGGATTCGTCATCCTGGCCGGGTCGTACTTCGTGATGAAGAACATCTTCTACGCGCAGGGCGTGGTCTCCATCATCATCGAGCTGGTGGGCGGATCGGTGTTCCTGTTCGTCATCCTCAGAAAGGGCAGGCTGTGATCACCCTCACCGGAGTCCGCAAGCAGTACAGCACCGAGGTCGCCATCGGGCCGGTCGACGTCGAGATCCCCGGGGGAGGGATCACGGCGCTGGTCGGGCCGAACGGGGCGGGCAAGTCGACGCTGCTGACCATGATCGGGCGGCTGCTGGGCATCGACGAGGGCACCATCGAGATCGCCGGCTACGACGTGGGCAGCACCTCGTCGAAGGACCTCGCGAGGATCGTGTCGATCCTGCGTCAGGAGAACCACTTCATCACCCGCCTCACCGTCCGGCAGCTGGTGTCGTTCGGCCGGTTCCCCTATTCGAAGGGGCGCCTCACGGAGAGCGACGAGGACATCATCAGCCGCGCGATCGACTTCCTCGATCTCAGCGAGCTGGAGGGCCGGTACCTCGACCAGCTCTCGGGCGGACAGCGGCAGCGCGCGTACGTCGCGATGGTGCTGTGCCAGGAGACCGACTACGTGCTGCTGGACGAGCCGCTGAACAACCTCGACATGCGCCACTCGGTGCAGATGATGCAGCAGCTCCAGCGCGCCGCCGACGAGCTGGGCCGCACGATCGTCATCGTGCTGCACGACATCAACTTCGCCGGGCACTACGCCGACCGGATCTGCGCGGTCAAGAACGGGCGGGTCGTGCAGTTCGGGACGCCGGAGGAGATCATGACCGACGAGGTGCTGAGCGGGGTGTTCGACACCCCGGTGCAGGTCGTACCCGGCCCGACCGGGCCGCTCGCCGTCTACTACTGATCCGGATCAGTACCAGTCGGTCGCCTGCGAGTGGCCCCATGCCGCGCACGGGGTACCGTAGACGGACGAGATGTACTCGAGTCCCCAGCTGATCTGCGTCGCGGCGTTCGACTGCCAGTCGTCTCCGTGGCCGGCCATCTTGCTGCCGGGCAGCGACTGGGGGATGCCGTACGCGCCGCTGGAGGCGTTCGTCGCCTGGTAGTCCCAGCCCGACTCCTTGGTCCACAGCTGATCGAGGCACCCGAACTGGTCGGATCCCCAGCCGTACTCGTCGGCCATCATCTTCTGCGCGGTCGCCTGGGCGCCCTCCACGGTGTTGGCCTCCGCGAGCTGCGCGGCGGCCTCCTCGGCCTCCGCGGCGGCGACCTCCGCCTTCCGCTGCTCCTCCTGGCGCTTCCGCTCCTCGGCCGCGCGCCTCTCCTCCTCCTCGGCGGCGGAGACCTGGTCTGCGAGCTCCTCCGCCTCGGTCACGGCGGCGCTGCTGAGCTTGACGGCCGCGGGGGCGGGGATCCCCTCGTCGTCCTCGAGCGAGGTCACGAACCCCTCGAGGCGGGTCGTGTCGACCTTGCCCTCGGCGCGCTCCATGACCTTGTGGGCCGTCGTGAGCGCCTCGTCGACGTCCGGCGACGTCTCGGCGGAGACGAGCGCCTCGGCGGCGACGGCGCGCGAGCCGGCGTCGGGCGCGAGGGTGAAGGCGGTCGTGCCGGCGCCGATCGCGACGACGCCCGCCGCCGACGCGGCGATCACCGCGATGCGGCGGCGGCGCCTCTCGCGCTCCTGTCGGAGCAGGCGCACGTGGTTCGGGCGGGGGAAGGAGGGGAGGGCGAGGCGGGTCTCGTCAGGGGTCATCCGGGGAATCGATCTCACTGTCTCGGGGCGCATCGACGTGCGCGATGGGGGTGAGCGCCCTCCGGGAGGGAGGAGCGCCGGACCCCGAGAATGCGAGGCGATCCTGGGTGCCCGCGGCCTCCGGCACTCAGACTCGGCGTCGAGACGGGACGGACCGGCCCGAACCTGAGAACGGCGCCGGTCCCGCGGCATCCGTGTCAGGATGCGGATCGCGACGGATTCGAACCGTTGGTAACGGAACGGTAACGAGCGGGTTCTCAGAGTCTCCTGCGAGAGCGGTGAGAGGGGCGGATCAGAGCTCCGCGCCGTCGTCGTCGCGGTCGTAGATGCCCTGGTTGCCGCCTCGTCGGGACTCGCCGGCGATCAGGACGCCGATGCCGATGAGGACGCCGAGCGCGAGGCCGAGCCACGGGCTGCCGAGCACGGATCCCACCAGGCAGGCCAGGGCGAGCAGGCCGACGGCGATGAGGATCGAGCGGGCGCGGCGTGACATGCGTCCATTGTGTCGCGGATCCGCCGCGCCCGCTCGCGGGTCTCAGAAGCGGTCGGGCGAGGGGGTCCCGGCGCCGTAGCGGATCGTGACGTCGGCGTGGCGGTCGAAGCGGTAGCCGACGCCGCGCACGGTGCGCACGATGTCCTCGTAGCGGCCGAGCTTGGCGCGCAGACGGCGGACGTGCACATCGATCGTGCGCTCCCCGGGGGCGCTCTCGTCGTCGGTCTGCCAGATCGCGTCGACCAGCTCGCCGCGCTCGATCGTGCTGCCCTCGCGCAGGACGAGGTACTGCAGCAGCTCGAACTCCTTGTACGTGAGGGCGGCGGACTCCCCGTCGATCGTGACGCGCTTGCGCGAGATGTCCACGGTGACGCCCGCGTCGACGTCGGGCTTCGGGGCCTCCTGCTTCGTCCGGGCGACCGCGCCGGGCTCCTTCAGGGCGAGGCGCACGACGTCGATGTCGCGCCCGCCGGCCTGCTGGGGGGCGAGGGCCACCGCCGCATAGGTCTGCGCCCGGGGCGAGAGGTCGGCGATCGTGCGGCGGAGGGCGTCGACGAGCACGTTGAGGCTGACGCCGTCGGCGGCGGCCGAGGCCTCGTCGAGGCCGACGTAGAGGGCGAAGCCGCGCGGCTCCGATCCGGCGGGCAGCGGCGAGGAGGTCTGGGCGGAGGAGAGATCGTTCACGGGGCGGCCGTTCGACGAGGGTGCGGGGCGGGCATCGGAGAGCGGCGGAACCGCGCGCAGGTGGGTCGGGCGGGTCGGGCGGACGGGGGTGCGAGGGGCGAGAGCGGCCATGATGATGAGGGTCCTTCGAAAGGGTGCGCGGATGCGGGGATCCGGCGGGTGCTGTCGGTCGGCGCTCCCCGAGTCGGGGTGCGCGGGATCCCTCCCCGGAAGACGGGGGAGAGAGCCGATCCTGCCGATGTCGCGGGGCTCATGTGGCTCTGCGCGCGGTCATCGGGGCGGATCGTGCGGGTGTGCGGACTGCGTCTGACGTCAGCGGCACATTCGACAGCACATGACATCGCGACCGGGCATCATCATCCCGGTGACTCCGTTCGCCTCCTGGGCGGACAGAAGCTGCGTGTCATTGGTCATGTCGAGGATTATTGCGCTCCGTCTCGCAATGTGTCAAACGGCGGCGTCACATGACGCCGCCGACGCCGGGAGGCGACGATCGGCGGGGTGCGGCGCGCGGGGCGCTCGGGTGCGCCGAACGGCCCCGAGGGCAGCCCCGCGGCCGTAGATTGGGGGCATGAGCGACGACGACCTGACCTTCCGCGACGCGCCGGACGCGTCGCGCTTCGAGCTGCGGCGCGGCGACGAGCTCGTGAGCGTGCTCGACTACCGCATCAAGGACGGCGAGATCGCCCTGACCCGCGCCTTCACACCCCCGCCGCAGCGCGGCCAGGGGCTCGCCGCGGTCATCACCGAGCGCGCGGTCGACGAGATCGCCCGCCGCGGGGGTCTGCGGATCCAGCCGGTGTGCTCGTACGTGGGCGTCTGGTTCGACGCGCACCCCGAGCGCGCCGACCTGCTGGCCTGAGCTCAGCCGTCGCCGCGCTCGAACCAGTCGAGCGGGAGCTCCGCCGCGGGGCCGGCGGGGTTGACGACGATGCCCGACATCTCGCCTTCCGCGGCCGAGTCGATGACGCGGTCGAGCGTCGCGGGCTGCGCGACCGCGTCGGGGGCGAGCGCCCACACCTCGGCCGGGCAGGAGAACAGCGCGTGCAGGCGCGCGCCGTCGGGGCGCGTGGCGGTCAGCACGCTGTAGCCGATCGTGTCTCCGTCGTCGTCGGTCACGGGCTGCCCGCCCACGTAGACGACGCCCTCGCGCAGGATGCGCACGAACTCGTCGATCTGCACGCCTCCGTCGACCAGGGCCGTCGCGATGCGCGCCGCGCTGGCCGGATCGTCGCCCGCCGCGCGCTGGATCTCGTCGGCGTAGGCCACGAACGCGCCGGGGGTGCCCGCGTCGATCGCGATGCCGTCGTGGTGCTCCCTCGACTGCGTGAGCGCGCCGGCGGCCGGCTGAGCGAGCGACAGCGGATCCTCGTGCTGCGAGTATGCGGCGAGGCGGGCGTTGTCGGTGAACGCGAGCAGCAGGTCCTTCTCCTCGCCGTCGCTCACCGACGTCACCACGAGGCGATCGCCCTCCTGCAGCGGGTGCTGCGGGTCGGCGATCTCGGAGCCCGTGATGTCGAGCAGCAGCTGGCCGGCGAACGCGGTGCGCAGCACCTCGCTGTGCGTCTGGGGATCCTTCCGCTCGGCCCACGTCGCCAGGGCCTCCTGGACGCGGGTGTTCTGCACGGGCGCGGGAGTCGCTTCGGAGGTCATGCGGTCCACGCTACGCGGGGCCTCCGACAGAGGACGAAACCCGGCGCGCCGGACGGGTGCCGACGCGCTCCGGGACGACGTGTCCCGCATCGGGGCGCCCCGGCGCCCCGGCGCGCCGCGCGGGCGCGCCGGGGCGGCGCTCAGTCGTCGAGGAGGGTCGTGTCGCCCGTGCGCAGCGACACGACGCCGCCGAGCGGCGGGAGCGCGTCGCCGTGCAGGATCCGCAGCGCGGCTCGCTTCGGGGACGCGCCGGCGCGCACCTTCTCGAGCCACGGACGCCAGGCCTCGGCATTCAGCCGGTACGCGGGGAGGCGGTTCGGCTCGTCCACGGGCCACAGCTCGAAGAGGTGCGCGTGGTCGCGCGGATGCAGCTCGCGGCGCAGCCGCGTGGAGCGCAGGATCTCGCAGAGCAGGTAGTACTCGAGCGGCGTGAAGCCGACCGCGTGCAGATCCCGCGCGGCCTGTCGCCACGAATCGGGGGCGTTGGTGCCGCCGCCCACGATGCCCCGCGCGATGTACGAGAGGATCAGCGGGCCGTTCCGCCGCGGCAGGTGGTCGAGCAGGTAGCGCGACCAGAGCGGACGGTCGGCTTCGGGCACGTCGCCCCAGCTGGCGTCGGGATCGGGCTGCTCCGGAACGTCTCCGGGGATGGTGGTGCTCATGATGATCGGGATCCTTCCCGGAAGCCCGCAGGGGCGCACCGCTCTCGCGGGCTTCCATCGACTTGCCCGCACGCGACCGCGCCGGGCCGGTTCTTCCCCTGGGGCACCCCGCTCGATGGAGGGGGTTGCCGTGCGGCCGGCCAGGTACCGACAGCCGCAACTCGTGAACCTGGAGCGAGTGTACACGGGGTCCGCGGGGCGGAGTGCCCTCGCGGCATGAAGCGCCGCACCCGCCGGTTCCTCGATGTGCTGAATCGCACTCTCAACCCGCTGACGCTGCGGATCGCGCGGTCCGGGCGCGGGCCGTTCTCCCTCGTGGAGCACATCGGACGCCGCAGCGGCGCGACCTACGAGGCCCCGCTCATCCTCGCCCCGGTCGGCGAGGGCTTCGTCGCCGAGCTCACGTACGGGCCGGAGGTCAATTGGCTGCGCAACCTCGAGCAGGCGGGCGGACGCGTGCTCCATCGCGGGCGGTGGTATGCGGTGGTCGCCGTCGAACCCTGCGCGGCGGACCACGGCCTCGCGGCCTTCCCGATGCCCGCCCGCCTGGTCCTGCGCGCGCTGCGGAAGCGCGACTACCGGCTGCTGCGCACGGGAGAAGGAACGGAGAGGGATTAGGTCGTCAGCACGGGGTGGAAGTAGTCGTAGAGACCGGCTTCCATCGGCGCCGAGAGATCCAGCGTCATCATGACGATGGGCTGCTCCTGGCCATGATCGTTGATAATCGTTGTCTGCTGTGGATCTTTCGCGGTCGCTTCGCCGAGATAGTAGAAGTCACTACCCTCCGCATCATCCTTCTTCACAAAGACGTGAAGCGCGTAGTCGCCGGCAACAATGCTTCGGACTTCCGGTGTTTGTCGTGTCTTGTTGGGGCGGGTGAACCAGCGCATCGTGGACCGATCCACGAGGGTGTCCTCGTAGCGGGTGCTGGCGGCAATGTCATCCGATTTGTGGAGGGTGACGAAAATTGGGCAGGTGTGAGTGCCTTGGTGCAGTTTATAGCCGTAGATCACGCCCTGCTCGTTGTTCTCCCACCCAAGAAGCTTGCACGCGTCTTTTCGTGTGTACTGCACCCCGGGTGTCAGAGGGCGCGCCGAGTCGTAGCGCGCGTCGATGAGGGCGGACCCTGTCGCGATCAGGTCATCGACCGCCTCGGTGAACCCACCGCCCTCCCCGTAAGACTCCGCAACGTCTGAGGCGAGGCGTAACCCGTCATCCAGACGCAGCGCGATGGGGCTACCGTACGTCTGATTTACCTCCTGGCCGGTGTGAAACTCCATCGTGAAGATGCGGATCAGCCCGGTCACAATGGTGTCCGTGTCCTCCCACCCACGTGCCGCGAGGAGATCCGCGATGTCCCGTCGGGTGAGCGGGTGCTGGAGGAGCTCGCGGAGGATCGTGATCTCGTGCCCGCGCTTTGCCGTGAGGAACTCGCGCGTCATGAATTTGAGCGCGTCGCTCTCACGCGGCGAGAGGGATTCGGGCTCGCGCAGAGCAGACGCGACGAGCGCAGGGAAGTGATCGCGGTGGGTGGCGAGTACCACAGGATCCGTGGATTCGAACGCCCAGAAGTCCATGAGGCGTGGGGGGGCGCCCTAGGCGCTTCTCCATAGAGAGCACGGCGCGGCGGAGGTTGCGGGCGGAGTCGAGTTTCGCGTTACTGATGGCGCTGAGAACTCGCTCTTGCGCAATCCGATCGAACCGCACGCTGGACAGCCCGGGCAAAACTCCGCGCTCTTCCGCGGTGATCAGTGATTTGCGGAGCGACTCTTTGTTGAGCGACTCATTCCCGAAGAGGGCGATCGGGATCATGTAGTTGTTTGTGTAGTTGCCGATAACATCAATGACAACCAGATATTCCTTGTCGCGTGCTTTGCGGAGGCCCCGGCCCAGCTGTTGCACGAAGACGATCGACGATTGCGTTTCCCGCAGCATGATGACCTGGTTGACCGACGGGATATCCACGCCCTCGTTGAAGATGTCGACCGTGAGGAGATAGTGCAGGTCGCCCGATTCGAGCCGCTCGACGGCAGCCTCACGATTGGGGAGGGAGTCGTCACCCGCGAGCGCGAGCGTGCGGAGCGGAACGCCCCTCAGTGTGCGCGCGTTGAGCGCCTCCGAGAGTCGTCGCGCTTCGTCCTTCCGGCTGCAGAATATGAGACCTCGTGGGGCGACGCCGGCCTGCCCGTAGAGGTCGAGCGCCGTCACGAGGTGATCGACGCGCTCCGGGGTGATGAGGAGGGACGGATCGGTCTCGGGAGAGGTGCCGTTGGCATACGACACGTCGGTGATCCCGTAGTAGTGGAACGGGGTCAGCATGTCCTCTTCGAGGGCATGCTGAAGCCGGATCTCGTACGGCACGTTGTAGTCGAACAGCTCGAACACGTTGAACTCATCGGTCCGCTCAGGGGTGGCGGTCATACCGAGGAGGAAAGTGGGCTCGAAGTAGGTCAAGACACGGCGGTGTCCCTCGGCGCCGGCACGATGTGCCTCGTCGATGACGACGTAGTCGAAGGCATCGGGGGCGAACGTGTCGAGGTGGCGCGAGAGTGTCTGCACGGTGGAGAAGACGTAGCGGCGGTCATGCTGCTTGATCCCTCCCGTGAGCTTCCCGTAGTCCGAGAGGGGGCCGCCGAGCACGCGATGGTATTCCTCGATGCTGCGGTCGAGGATCTGCTCTCGATGGACGACGAAGAGAAGCCGCCGCGGTGCGCAGGATCGCGCGTCCAGGGCCGACAGGATGGTCTTCCCCGTACCCGTCGCTGACACGACGAGTGCGCGGCGCCCACCCTGCTCGCGGACGCGCGCGATCGCCTCCATCGCCTCCTGCTGCATGCGGTTGGGGACGATTGTCGATTCGTCTGCGGACACCGGGGTGTTGCCGGCGTCCTGACGGCGTGGACGCGGGAGGGGCGGGACGTATCGCGCGCGGTAATCGTCGAGCCATTCCTGCGTGAGAGGTGCGGATTCGTCCGCCTGGCGAGCGACGAGGGAGCTGAGCTGGTCGGCGAGGTCGCTACCGTGCGCCGCCGATACCTGGAGGTTCCATTCGTGATTGGAACTGATCGCGGCTTCGGTGAGGTTGGAGCTTCCCATGAGCACCGTGACCGTGTGGGCGGATTCGAACACGTACCCCTTGGGATGGAACGCGGCGGCGCGGTGGATCCGTACGTCGATGCCGAACTGTTCTTTGAGGTGGAGGAGCTCGTCGAAGGCCCTCGGTGCATTGAACGTCAGGTAATCCGACGTGATGATGGTGCCGGTGCGCCCGGAGTCCCGGAGCTCGACGAGTTCCTGCTTGAGGAGCGCGAGGGCGCGGGCCGAGACGAACGCGACGGAGAACGTGAACGTCTCACAGTTGCGGAGCTCTTCCCGCAGCGCCCGCAAAACCGACGTGTCGTCCGTGTTGAGAACGACCCGAGGGTTGAACCGGCGGGGTGCGGAAGCCGTGGCCTCGACGTACCCGAAGTTCACGTCGAGGGCGAGAGACGAGTCCCACGCGAAGTCGACGTGGGTCATGCGAACGATCGCTCCCGGAGGAGGTCGACGGCCGGAACATCGGCGGGAGCCCAGGTCAACGTCGCGAGATCCGCTGGACGGAGCCACGTGACCTCGGTGTGCTCCGTGAGGTGGGGCGTCCCTTCGACGAGACGGCAGAGGAAAGTCGTGAGATGCACGACGCCGAAGTCGTATTCGTGCGCGGTGGTGGCGACCTCGTCACCCACCTCGACGACGCATTCGAGTTCTTCCGTGATCTCGCGCTGGAGCGCCTCTCGCGCCGTTTCTCCCTGCTCGATCTTCCCTCCGGGAAACTCCCACAGCCCAGCGAGGCTGCCGCGTCCGCGTCGTGCGCAGAGGATGTTGCCTGCGTCGACGATCACCGCGCCAACAACATGGATCTGCTTCTTCACCGAGGGACTCCAGACTGACGGTCGACAGGAACACGGTCAGCGTCGTGCACACCACTGACAATCGAACGCTATCGTGCGCGCCGACCGTCGTTCCGCCGACGCCCTCCGTTCGTTTGTCGGACCCTCCCCGTAGCGTGGTGGGCATGCGAATCCTGCACACCTCCGACTGGCACATCGGCCGGTCGTTCCACGGGCACTCGACGCTCGACGCGCTGCGCGAGGTGCTCCGAGATCTCGTGCGTCAGGTCGAGCAGAACGGCGTCGACCTCGTGGTCGTCTCGGGCGACGTGTTCGACTCCGCGACGCCCGCCGCGGGCGCGTACACGCTGCTCACCGACGTGCTGCACGGCATCCGCGAGGCGGGCGCGCAGGTCGTCGTCACGAGCGGCAACCACGACTCCGCGGCGCGGCTCGGGTTCCAGTCGCGGTTCCTCGGCGCGGCCGGTGTGCACGTCATCACCGACCCGCTCACCGTGGGTGAGCCGCTCACGTTCCACGACGCCCACGGGCCCGTGCACGTCTATCCCGTGCCCTACCTCGAGCCCGCTCTCGTCCGCCACCTCTGGCCAGAGGCCGAGATCCGCACGCAGGAGCAGGCGATGCGGCACGCGATGTCCCTCATCTCCGCCGACAGGGCCGAGCGCGGCGGGCGCAGCATCGTCATGGCCCACTGCTTCGCCGCAGGCGTCGAGCCCACCCAGGGCGTCGAACGCGAGATCCGACAGGATCTCCGCCAGGGGTCCCTCGACGTCGTGCCCCTCGGCGACCTCGCCGGGCACGACTACGTCGCCCTCGGACACATCCACGGGCGCGCGACGCTCGCCGACGGCATCCGCTACTCCGGCGCGCCCCTGCACTACAGCTTCGGCGAAGCCGACAAGCCGCGCGGCGCGTGGATCCTCGACCTCGACGCCGACGGAATCGCGAGCGTCGAGTGGACCGACCTGCCCGTCCCGCGCCGCCTCGCCGTGCTCCGGGGCACGCTCGACGAGCTCCTCAGCGACCCGCGCTTCGACGAGCACACGGACGACTGGGTGTGCGCCGTGCTCACCGACGCCGTGCCGCAGCCCGAGCCCATGCGCCGCCTGCAGAAGCGCTTCCCGCACTGCGCCACCATCCAGTCCGACCCCGAGCAGGTCGACACCGGGCCCGAGCGCAGCTACCGCGACCGCGTCGGCCGCGGACGCCCCGACCCGCAGGTCGTCGACGACTTCCTCGCCTTCGTCCGTGCGGGCGACGGCGCGAGCGACGCCGAACGCGGCCTCGTGGCCGACGTCGTCAGCGCGCACCGAGCGGAGGAGAGCGCATGAGGATCCACCGCATCGAGATCGAGGGCTTCGGGCCCTTCCGGCGCCGCGAGCAGATCGACCTCGACGCCTACGCGGCCGACGGCATCTTCCTCATCGCCGGCCGCACCGGGGCCGGCAAGTCCAGCATCCTCGACGCCGTCTGCTTCGCCCTCTACGGCACCACGCCCCGATCCGACGACGGCGAGAAGCGGCTACGCAGCGACCACGCCGACCCCGGAGAGGCCACCCGGGTCGCCGTCGAGTTCTCGCTCGACGGCACCACCTGGCGCATCGAACGCAGCCCCGAATACGAGCGCCCCAAGCTGCGCGGCACCGGCATGACCACCGAACCCCCGCGCGCCGAGATGTTCGAACGCGTCGACGGCGAATGGATCGGCCGCGCCGCCCGCGCCGTCGACGTCGCGCAGCTCGTCACCGAGGTCATCGGCCTCACCCACCAGCAGTTCCTGCAGGTCATCCTCCTCGCCCAGGGCCGCTTCGCCCGCTTCCTCCTCGCGAAGAACGACGAACGCCGCCAGCTGCTGCGCACCCTCTTCGGCACCCGCCGCTTCCAGAGCTACGAACAGGCGCTCGACGAGCGTCGAAAGCAGGCCTCCGCCGAGGCCGAACAGCAGGAGCAGAGCCTCCGCGCCGTCCTCGACCAGGCCGACAGCGACATCGCGGCCCTCGACGAGGCGCTGCAGGAGAGGACGGACGTCTCCGATGCACGGCGCGACGGGACGCCGTTCCTCGCGGCCGACGTGGCTGCGGAAGAGCGCGCTTCCGAAGCGGGGAGAGAGCCGGGCGCGGCGATCGGGCACGTCGCACCCGCCGATGCGTCCACGGCAGACACTGCGGGGAACGATCCGGAGGAAGGGAACGGATCGGGTGGCGACGTCGCGACCGGAGACACCGCGATCGTCGATGAGCTGGCACCGGACGCGGAGACGACCGGATCCCCCGCAGACAGCGGCACGTCCGCGCTCGCGGGCGCCGAGACCGACCCCTGGACGCAGGAGATCGCACGGCTCGCGGCCGCCGCGGCGCGTGCCGCCGAGCTCGCCGATGCCCGCGATGCCGACGCGGAAGTCGCACGCGCGGTTCGTGACGCCGCCGAGAGCACCCGCGACGCACTCCGCCGAGCCGCCGACGGCCAGCACCGCCGAGACGCGGCCCGCGCCGCCCTCGCGTCCCTCGACGCCGCGGGGGAGGAGACCGAACGCCGCCGCGCCGCCCTCGCCTCCGCCCGGCGCGCCGCCTCGGCCCGCGGAGCCCTCGACGCCGCCGACCGCGCCGCCGATGCCGTCACCACCGCGACCACCGCCCTCGACCGCTCCCGCGCGAGCTGGGCCGACGAGAGCAGCGGCAGCGTCGACGGACCCTCCGCTGACGCGGAACCCGCCGCCCTCGACGCGTTCGTCGACGAGACCCAGCAGCGCATCGGATCCTGGCAGCCCCTCCGCGAGCGCGAGACCCAGCTCGCGCAGCAGGCCGACCGCCTCGAGGCCCAGCGCGTCGACCTCGCCGCCCTCGACGTGCGCATCGAGAAGACCCGGGCGCAGCGCGCCGTGCTGCCCGAACGCATCCAGCGCACCGAGGAGTCCCTCGAGGGCGCCCGCGAGCGCGCCCAGCGTCGCGAGGCCGTCGACGCCCACCTCCGCGACCTCCAGAAGCAGTTCGAGGCCGCCCAGGAAGTCGGCGACCTCGCGCAGAAGCACACGCAGGCAGATGCCGCCGACCGTGCCGCCCGCGAGCAGAGGAATGCCGCAGAGGCTCGGCTCGACGCGCTCCACGCCCGCCGCCTGCGCAACATCGCCGGCGAGCTCGCCGCCGACCTCCGCGACGACGAGCCCTGCCCCGTGTGCGGATCCGCCGAACACCCCCAGCCCGCCGAACGCGCCGACGAACCCGTCACCGCCGACGACATCGACGCCGCCGAGGCCGCCCGGCAGGAGGCCGCCTCCGCCGCCGAGACCGCCGCCGTGCGCAGGCAGGAGGCCCAGCTCGCCCTGCGCGACGCCGAGCAGCGCGCCGACGGCCGCACCGAGACCGAGGTCAGCGGCGACATGCTCGCCGCCCGCACCCAGCTCGCCGCCGCGGAAGACGCGGCCCGCGAGAAAGCCGACTACCAGAAGCGCCTCGACGACCTCCGCCGAGCACAGGAAGACCTCGCCGCCGCCGAGACCCGCGACCAGAGCGACCGCAGCGCGCTCGCCGCCCGCATCGACGCCGCGGCCGCCGACCTCGCGCGCGACCGCCGCGACGTCGACGCCGCCCGCGGATCCTTCGACTCCGTCGCCCAGCGCATCGGCCGATCGCAGCGCCTCGCCTCCCTCGCCGGAGCCCTCGCTGATGCGCACCGCGCCCGCGACCGCGCCGAGGAATCCGCCCGCGAGTCCGCCGAAGCGCGCGACGCCGCGCTCTCCGAGGCCGGATTCCCCGACGTCGCGGCCGCCCGCGCGGCGCTCCTCGCCGACCACGAGTTCGCGGCCCTCGAACAGGAGATCCTCGACGTCGACGCGCGACGCCGCAGCGCCGAGCAGACCCTCGCCGAGCTCGCGGACGCCGACCTCCCCGCCGAACCCGTCGACATCGCCGGCGCCGGGGACGCCCTCGCCGCCGCGCGCCGCGCCGCGGAAGACGCCCTCGAGCGCCGCGGCGCCGCCCGCCGCCTCGCCGACGCGCTCGCCTCGCACACCCACCGGGCCCGCGAGATCCACACGGCCGTCGCCGAGCTCCTCGCCCGCGCCGCCGTCATCACCCGCCTCGCCGACAGCGTCTCAGGGCGCGCGCCCAACACCAAGCGCATGGACCTCGAGACCTACGTGCTCGCCGCCGAACTCGAGGAGATCGTCGACGCCGCCAACCTGCGCCTCGCCGAGATGTCCGGGCAGCGCTACGCCCTCCAGCACACCGACGCCCTCGCCCGCCGGAACGCCGCCTCCGGGCTCGGCATCGAGATCATGGACCGCTTCACCGGCCGCGCCCGCCCGCCCCACTCCCTCTCAGGCGGCGAGACGTTCCTCGCCTCCCTCGCCCTCGCCCTCGGCCTCGCCGAGGTCGTCACGAACCGCGCCGGCGGCATCCGGCTCGACACGCTCTTCATCGACGAAGGCTTCGGATCCCTCGACGCCGAGACGCTCGAGGTCGCCATGCGCACCCTCGACGAACTGCGCCAGGGGGGTCGCACGATCGGGATCATCAGCCACGTCGAGGCGATGCAGGAGCAGATCCCCGCCCAGCTCCGCGTCCGGCAGACCCCGGAGGGATGGAGCATCGTCGACCAGCAGACGAGCGGCCCCGCATGACGCCGCGTGACGACGGATCCGCACCCCGCGGACCCGCCCGCCCCCGCCGAACCTAGGCTGGCCGCACCCGCACCCGCACCCGCACCCGCACCCGCACCCGCACCCGCACCCGCACCCGCACCCGCACCCGCACCCGCACCCGCACCCGACCGGCAGGAGACCCCATGACGCGCATCGGAACGAGCGACCTCGACGTCTTCCCCCTGAACCTCGGAGGCAACGTGTTCGGCTGGACAGCCGACCGCGACGCGTCCTTCCGGATCCTCGACGCCTTCGTCGACGGGGGAGGCGACTTCATCGACACCGCCGACGTCTACAGCGCATGGGCACCCGGCAACAGCGGCGGCGAGAGCGAGCGCATCATCGGCGACTGGCTCTCCACCCGCGCGCCCGAGGGCGTCGTCGTCGCCACCAAGGTCGGCCAGCACCCCGACCACGCCGGGCTCGCCCCCGACACCGTGCGCGCCGCCGTCGAGGCATCGCTCGAACGCCTCGGCACGACGACGATCGACCTCCTCTACGCGCACCGCGACGACCCCGACACGCCCCTCGACGAGACCGTCGCCGCCTTCGGAGCCCTCGTCGACGACGGGATCGTGCGCCACACCGCTCTGTCGAACTACTCCGCCGAGCGGATCCGCGAATGGATCGACACCGCCCGCCGCCTCGGCGTCCCCGAACCCGTCGCGCTGCAGCCCCACTACAACCTCGTCGAGCGCGACGCGGAGGCCGACGTGCTTCCCGAAGCCCGCGCCCACGGTCTCGGGATCCTTCCCTACTACGCCCTCGCCTCCGGATTCCTCACGGGCAAGTACCGGGCGGGATCCGTCGACGACAGCTCCCCGCGCGCCGGCGGTGCCGCGAAGTACGCGACATCCCAGGGACTCGCGACCGTCGACGCCCTCGAACGCGTCGCACGCGCCCGAGGCGCATCGATCGCCACGATCGCGCTCGCGTGGCTCCGCGCGCAGCCCGGCGTCGTCGCTCCGATCGCGAGCGCCTCGCGCCCCGAGCAGATCCCCGACCTCCTCGCCGCTGGCCGGCTCGACCTCGCCCCCGAGGAGATCGCCGAGATCGACCGGGTCTCGCAGCCCGAATAGCCGGGCGCTCCCGCCCCGCGGGCGCCTACTCTGGGAGACATGAACAAGAACACCCTCTGGACCGCGCTCGGCGTGATCGTCGCCGTCGTCATCGCGATCTGGATCGTGCAGGTGCTGTTCTCGGTCATGTGGTTCGCCGTGAAGGTCCTCGCCGTCGCCATCGTGGCGCTCGTCGTGTTCCTCGTGCTGCGCGCCGTGTTCCGAGACCGGAGCCGCGACTGACGCCGCGCCGCTCGGCGCGACATGCCTCATCACCGAAGAAGCGGAGAAGCCATGACCCTGCAGCAGGAGATCCGCAGCGCGCTCGGCGTGCGCGCCGAGATCGACCCGCGCGCCGAGATCGACCGTCGCGTGCGGTTCCTCGTCGACTACCTCGCCGCCACCGGCGCGAAGGGCTTCGTGCTCGGCATCTCGGGCGGGCAGGACTCCACGCTCGCCGGACGGATCGCGCAGCTCGCGGTCGAGCGCGTGCGGGAGGAGGGCGGAGAGGCGACGTTCCTCGCGGTCCGGTTGCCCTACGGCGTCCAGCACGACGCCGACGACGCCGAGAAGGCTCTCGCCTTCATCGCCCCCGACCGGGCGGTCGAGGTCGACATCCGCGGCAGCGTCGACCGCCTCGATGAAGACGTCGAGCGCGCCGCCGGCGCCGACGTGTCCGACTTCAACCGCGGCAACATCAAGGCGAGGCTGCGCATGGTCGCCCAGTACGCGCTCGCCGGCGACGCCGGCCTGCTCGTCATCGGCACCGACCACGCCGCCGAAGCCGTCACCGGGTTCTTCACGAAGTTCGGCGACGGCGCGGCCGACATCCTGCCGCTGTCGGGCCTCACCAAGCGCCAGGGGCGCGCCCTCCTGCACGCGCTCGACGCCCCCGACCATCTCGCGACCAAGACCCCGACCGCCGACCTCCTCGACGGCACCCCCGGCCGCGCCGACGAGGACGAGCTCGGCGTGTCCTACGCCGAGATCGACGCCTACCTCGAGGGCGAGGCGATCTCGCCCGACGCGGCCGGTCGCATCGAGGCGAAGTACCTCGCGACGCGGCACAAGCGGAACCTCCCCGTCGCTCCCGACGACACCTGGTGGCGCTGAGCGCCGCAGAAGGAGGGGCCGTTCCCGACTCGGGGCGGCCACTCTCCGTCTCCTCCGCAGAACGTGCGCCCAAAACGACAGCTTGTGCGATCGTCCGCGTCCGCCGGGCGGCCGTCCGGTGAAATGAACGCAGAGGATCCCGCCCTGCAGTTCGGGCCGGACGAACCGGGAGGCGCACAACGTGGTCGACACGACCGAGCTCATCGCCCAGCTGACCCTTCTGGAGAAGGCGGCCCTGCTCAGCGGCGAGAACACCTGGCAGACCCGCGCGGTCGACCGCCTCGGCATCCGCGCGATCTGGATGTCCGACGGCCCCCACGGGGTGCGCAAGCAGGTCGGATCCGCCGATCATCTCGGCCTCAACGCCTCGCAGCCCGCGACCTGCTTCCCGACCGCGGCGACCGTCGCGAACAGCTGGGACGAGGACCTCGCGGTCGAGATCGGCGCCGCCCTCGGCGATGAGGCCGCGGCGCAGGGCGTAGACGTGCTCCTCGGCCCGGGCCTCAACATCAAGCGCAGCCCGCTCGGCGGGCGCAGCTTCGAGTACTTCTCCGAGGACCCCGAGCTCTCGGGGCGCCTCGCGGCCGCCTACGTCCGCGGGATCCAATCCCGGGGAGTCGCCGCGACGCCCAAGCACTTCGCCGTGAACAGCCAGGAGCTGCGGCGCATGGTGAGCGACTCGATCGTCGACGAGCGCACCCTCCGCGAGATCTATCTGACCGCCTTCGAGATCGTCGTCCGCGAAGCGGAGCCCTGGGCGATCATGTCGTCGTACAACCTCGTCAACGGCACATACGCCCACGAGAACCCGCACCTGCTCACCGACATCCTGCGCGACGAGTGGGGATTCGACGGCGCGGTCGTCTCCGACTGGGGCGGCGGGAACGACCCGGTCGCCGCCGTGCGAGCCGGCGGAGACCTCGAGATGCCGTCGCCCGGATTCGACTCGGTGCGGCAGATCGTGCGCGCGGTGGAGAGCGGCCAGCTCGACGAGAGCGACCTCGACCGCCGGGTCGCGGCCGTGCTCGGGCTCGTGCAGCGCGTCTCGAAGAGGCCCGCCGTCGCGGAGCAGCCGGATGCCGAGGCGCACCACGCGCTCGCCCGCCGAGCCGCGGCCGAGTCCGCGGTGCTGCTGCGCAACGACGGCCTCCTGCCCCTCTCCGCCGGCACTCGCGTCGCCCTCGTCGGCGACTTCGCCGACGCGCCCCGCTATCAGGGCAGCGGATCGTCCGCCGTCAACCCCACCCGCCTCAGCACCCTGCGCGGAGCCATCGGCCAGACCGATCTCGTGCTCGCCGCATCGGCGCAGGGGTACCGGCGCGACGGCGCCGCCGCGCCCGATCTCGTCGCCGAGGCCGTCGACGCCGCGGCATCCGCCGACGTCGCCGTGCTCGCCCTCGGACTCCCCGAGATCGCGGAATCGGAAGGCCTCGACCGCTCCGGCCTCGGCCTGCCCGCCGCGCAGATCGAGCTCCTCGCGGCCGTGGCCAGGGCGAACCCGCGCACGGTGGTCGTGCTCAGCGCAGGCGGGGCCGTCGAGACCCCCTGGATCGACGACGCGGCCGCGCTCGTGCACGGCTACCTCGGCGGTCAGGCCGGCGCCGAGGGGATCCTGGACGTCCTCACCGGCGCGACCGACCCCGGCGGACGTCTCGCCGAGACCTTCCCGGTGCGCCTCGCGGACACCGTCGCAGCCGCTCGCTTCCCGAGCACGCTGCGCACGGCCGAGTACCGCGAGGGGCCGTTCGTCGGATACCGGTACGCCGAGACCGCGGGAGTCGCGCCGGCGTTCCCCTTCGGTTTCGGCCTCAGCTACACCTCCTTCGTCCTCGACGGGCTCCGCGTGTCCCGCGACGGCGACGACGTCGTGGCGACCGTCGCCGTCACCAACACGGGGGACGTCGCGGGCAGCCACGTCGTGCAGGTCTACGTCGGCCGACGCGGAGACAGCCGGGTCCCGCGCCCCGTGCGCGAGCTCAAGGGCTTCCAGAAGGTCCGCCTCGAGCCGGGGGAGACTCAGGAGGCCGTCATCCGGCTCGGCGAGCGCGCCTTCCGCTTCTTCGACGTCGACCAGGGGGCGTGGCGCGTGGAAGCCGGCGCCTACGAGATCGCCGTCGGCTCGCACCTCGAGGACCTGCCGCTCGTCGAGACCGTCGTCCTCGACGGAGTCGCGGCGGACGCGCTGCCCGCCGCCCTCGCCGCCTACGCGGCAGGGGACGTGCGCGACGTCGACGACGACGCCTTCTCGGCGCTCCTCGGGCGTCCCGTTCCGGAATCCGGCTGGGGAGCGGGTCCGCTCGGCGCCGACGACCCCATGGACCGGCTCGGCGAGGCGCGCAGCCCGATCGCCCGCGCCGCCTTCCGGATCCTCGACGGCCGACGCCGCCGAGCCGAGGACAGGGGCGAACCCGACCTCAACATCCTCTTCCTGTTCAACGGCCCCTTCCGCATCATCTCGAAGATGAGCGGAGGCCTCGCGACGAGTCGCCTCGTCGCGGCGCTTCTCACGCTGGTCAACGGGCAGTCCATCCGCGGCCTCGGACGCGTCGTCCGGGCCTTCTTCCAGGGCCGCCGCGAGGAGAAGCGCACGGCCTCGGCCTTCCGCGCCGCCTCGACGGGCGCCGCATCCGACGAGAAGAGGAGCGCCTGATGCTCAGCGCCATGCAGAAGAGATGGGCGGACTTCCGCACCTCGCACCCGGAGATGGCGAAGTTCCTCATGTTCTTCGTCTTCTCCAACGGCGTGACCCTGCTCCAGCTCGCGCTCATGCCGCTGTTCCGGTGGGGGTTCGAGCGGTTCACGGATCTCGTCGACGTCGACTTCCAGGTGCTGCCCGTGGGGAGTGACGTGGGCGGCGGACAGTACTTCATGTTCGACTACGCCGCGGGAGCGATGCCCGCGGGCGGCGGCGGACTCGCCTACTTCCTCTCCGTGCAGATCACCATGCTCATCGCGCAGGTCATCAACTTCTTCCTGCAGCGCAACGTGACGTTCCGATCGAACACCTCCGCGTGGGTGGCGGCCGGCTGGTACGCGTTCGCCTACGTGATCATCACGTTCGTCGCCGCGGCCGCCCAGGGGTTCTACAAGGCGCCCATCTACGACCTGCTGATGAACATCTGGGGCTGGGGCCAGACCGGGGAGGTGACGGCCGACGTCATCACCATGATCATCAACTCGGCGATCTCGTTCTGGGTCTTCTACCCGATCTTCAAGGTCATCTTCAGCCGCCGCCCCGAGACGGAGGAGACGCCGGCCGCCGTCGACCAGGCAGGATGAGAAGGTGCCTCTCCTGACGCTCGTCGTCCCCGCCTACAACGCCGATGGCTATCTTCATCGCGCGCTCGACCCCTTCCTGACGCTGCCCGAGGGCGGCCGCCTCGAGGTGATCGTCGTCGACGACGGATCCACCGACGGCACGGGCGCCCGCGCCGACGGGTACGCGGAGGCGCGCCCCGACGTGTTCCGCGTCGTGCACCAGGCGAACGCGGGCCACGGCGGCGCGATCAACGCCGGGCTCGCCCTCGCGCGGGGCACCTACCTGAAGGTGCTCGACGCCGACGACTGGCTCGACATGCGCGCGCTCGACGCCGTGCTCGACGCGCTGGACTCCGCGGAGCGCCTCGGAGGAGTCGACGCCCTCTTCACGGACTACGTGCACGACCGGGTGGGCAAGAGCAATCGCACGACGCGCTTCGGATCGGTGTTCCCCACGGGACGGGTGTTCGGATGGGAGGACACGGACCGGTTCCGCACGCGCCAGTACCTGATGATGCACGCGATCGTGTACCGCACGAGCGTCGTGCGCGCATCGGGGATGGCCCTCCCCGAGCACACCTTCTACGTCGACAACCTCTACGTGGTGGTGCCGCTCGCGCACGTCCGACGCATGATCTACCTGCCGGTCAGCCTCTACCACTACTTCATCGGCAGGCAGGGGCAGTCGGTGGAGGCCGACGTGATGCTGCGCCGCGTCGATCAGCAGCTGCGCGTCAACCGCCTCGCGGTCGCCGCGCTGCCGTCCGCGAGCGCGGTCGAGAGCGGAGAGGTGCCTGCGCCGCTCTGCGAGGCGCTCCTGCACTACGTCGAGGGGGTCTGCGCCGTGACGTCGGCGACGCTCGCCCGCGGGGAGCAGGAGCACCTGGCGGTCCGGGAGACGTTCTGGCGCGAGATCAGCGCGACCCACCCCCTCCTGTACGCGCGGCTGCGCCGCAGCTTCATCGCCACGAGCAGCAACCTCCCCGGCCGCGCCGGGAGACGCGTCACCTCGCTCGCCTACCACGTCGCGCGTCGCGTCGTGGGCTTCAGCTGAGCCGGTCCCGCACCGCTCGTGCGCGAAATCCGACCGATCGTGAACCCGGCCGGGGGTCGCGACACGGGCGCGCCTAGCGTGATCTGTCGAGGCCGGGAGTCCGCCGTCGTGGTCGGACGCCCTGCGCGATCGCCGACGATGCGCGGCCGAAGAAACGAAGGAGTCCGAGCGTGAACGACGCGACAGCGAGCAGCCCCCGAGCACGGATGTCGAACAGGAGATTCCTGCTCATCTGGATCCCGATCCTCGCGTTCGTCGCCGTGGTCGCCGTCCTCCTCAACGTGGCGCTGAACATCGGATCGAAGTGGGTCGCCTCGCAGCTGGGGTCCGGCACCTACACGGTCGAGACCCCCGAGGCCGCCGCCGACTGGGACACCGAGTACTACACGCCCGACTTCGCGTCGATCGACGAGGTGGACGAGGCCGCGAAGGGCGTCGTCGCCGACATCGCCGCGGAGGGCATCGTGCTCGCGAAGAACGACAGCGCCGCCCTCCCCCTGGCGGGCGGCTCGGTCACGATGCTCGGACGCTCGGCGGTCGACCCCGTCTACGGCGGCGCGGGATCCGGATCGGTCGACACCTCCTCCGCCGTGACGCCGCGCGAGGGGCTCGAGCAGGCGGGCTTCCAGGTGAACGAGGCCGCGCTGACGGCGATCGAAGAGCACGCGGCCGAGCACCCCCGTGGGCACATTGAGATGGACCTCCCCGACGAGTCGAGCTACAGCATCGGCGAGATGCCGGTCAGCGGCTACGAGGCCGTCTCCGACTCGTTCGACGAGTACGGCGACGCCGCCCTCGTCTTCCTCGGCCGCCCGGGCGGCGAGGGCGGCGATCTCACCACCGACATGGAGGGGTGGGACGACAACTACGAGGACGGACAGCACCAGCTCGAGCTGAACGCCGACGAGCGCGATCTCATCTCCCTCGCGAAGGAGCGCTTCGAGACGGTCGTCGTCCTCGTGAACGCGTCGACGACGCTCGAGATGGGCGACGTGCAGGCGGATCCCGATGTCGATGCGGTGCTGCTCATCGGCTCGCCCGGAGCGACCGGGTTCAACGCGCTGGGCGACGTGCTGGCGGGCGAGACGAACCCCTCCGGGCGCACCGTCGACACCTGGGCCGCCGACTTCACGGCCGACCCGAGCTTCGTCAACTTCGGCGATTTCTTCTACGAGGGCATCGACGTCGAGTACCCCTCGTCCGCGCTCGAGACCGTCGCCTCGAACGCGACCGTGACGAACGACGCGCCCTTCGTCAACTATCAGGAGGGGATCTACGTCGGCTACCGCTACTACGAGACGGCGGCCGCCGAGGGCTTCATCGACTACGACGAGGCCGTCGTCTACCCGTTCGGCTACGGGCTGAGCTACACCGACTTCTCGTGGAGCCTCGCGGAGGAGCGCCTCGGCGAGGCGGACGGCGAGATCGAGATCGACGTCGAGGTGACCAACGAGGGGACGGCGCCCGGCAAGGACGTCGTGGAGCTCTTCTTCTCCGCCCCCTACACGCCCGGCGGCATCGAGAAGTCCGAGGTCGTCCTCGGCGACTTCGCGAAGACCGGGACGCTCGAGCCCGGCCAGTCGGAGACGGTGACGCTGTCGCTCGCCGTCGAGGACATGGCCTCCTACGACTACGAGGACGAGCGCGCGTACGTGCTGGAGGCGGGCGACTACGCCCTCTCGCTCCGCACCGATTCGCACACGCCGGCAGACGGCGTCGAGCCGATCGTCTACGCGGTCGACGAGACCGTCGTCTACGCGGGGAACGCGGCGCGGTCGAGCGACCTCGCCGAGGTCACCAACCAGTTCGACGACGTCTCCGAGCGCTTCAGCGACGAGCCGGAGGAGGGCCGGATCCTCAACATGTCGCGCGCCGACTTCGCGGGGACGTTCCCGACGGCGCCCGCGGACGACCTGCTCGTCGCCGACGAGGCGATCATCGACGGGTTCGCCCCCTACGATGCCGACGCGGTCGCCGAGGCGTCCGATGCGGAGGCGCCCACGACCGGCGCGAGCACCGACCTCACGCTCGTCGATCTGCGCGGTCTCCCGAAGGACGACGAGAAGTGGGAGGAGCTCCTCGACTCGCTCACGATCGACGAGATGACGACGATGCTGCTCAACGGCGCCTATCAGACCGAGGCGCTGCTCGGGATCGCGAAGCCGATGACGACCGAGCTCGACGGCCCCGCCGGGTTCTCGTCGTTCATCAACGCCTCCGTCAACGGCGTCGCCTATCCGTCGGAGTACCTCATCGCGCAGACGTGGAACACGGAGATGTCCCGCGCCATGGGCGAGATGGTGGGCAACGAGTCGCTCTTCAAGGAGGTCAGCGGCTGGTACGCGCCGGCGGTGAACCTGCACCGCTCTCCGTTCGCGGGGCGCAACTTCGAGTACTACTCGGAGGATCCGCTGCTGTCGGGCGCGATGGGTCTCGCATCTTCCGAGGGAGCCGCGTCGAAGGGCCTCTACACGACGCTCAAGCACTTCGCCCTCAACGACCAGGAGGCGCAGCGCGTCAACAACGGCATCGCCGTCTGGGCGAACGAGCAGACGATCCGCGAGGTCTACCTGAAGCCGTTCGAGATGATCGTGAAGGATCTCGAGATGCCCGTTCCGCACATCGCGGACGACAGCGGCGCGGTCGAGGAGGGCACGGTCGGGGCGACCGCCGTGATGAGCTCCTTCAATCGCATCGGCGCCACGTGGGCGGGCAGCAGCGAGGCGCTCATGGACACGGTCCTGCGCGACGAGTGGGGGTTCGAGGGCTTCGCCATCTCGGACTTCAACCTCTACCGGTACATGAACCCGAACCAGTCGATCGCGGCGGGCACCGACCTGACGCTCACCTTCGCGCCGTCGAAGTCGTTCGACGACACGTCGTCCCCCGCGGCGCAGCAGGACATCCGCCGGGCCAGCCACAACATCCTGTACGCGGTGGCGAACTCCAACGCGATGAACGGCTTTGCGCCGGGGGCGACGGTGTCGTACGCGCCGCCGATGTGGTGGTACGGGCAGATCGCCGTGACGGTCCTCCTCGGCCTGTTCGTCGTCGGGGGCGCGATCCTCGTGATCCGCCGTGTGCGACGCAGCCGCCCCGCTGCCGAGGGCGACGCCGTCGGGGAGTGACGGAGTGACGGCGCGGCGCCCGGGACCGGACAGGTCCCGGGCGCCGCGCCGCGTCCGCGGACGGGGAGAGATGCGGATCATGCGCCGAGAACGTCCGATCGTGCATCCGCCCGGTCGGGTCGGACGGCCGGATCGTAACGTCGACAGCGCGAGCCGCGCGTCGGTCCTCACAGCTGAACGACCGATCCGGCCACCTCGCATGCGAACGGTGGCAGGGACGACCGGCTTCGCTCCCTCGCGTCGCCATGGCGGCGGCGTGCCGAAGACGATACGGGGATTTTGATGAGGAAGTCAGCGATCACGACCGGTCTCGCGGCCACGGCGGGCCTCGCCGTGGTGCTCAGCGGGTGCACCGCTTCGGGCGGCGACGAGAGCACCTACTCCACGAAGGAGGTGACCGACGGGACGACCTCCTTCACGGTGGTCGAGAACCCCGGTGACGGGAAGACTCTCTCGATGAGCGCGGACGCCGGCTTCGAGCTCATCGAGGTCGAGGACGGCGGCTCGACGTACGCGTTCAAGGACATGGACGGCGACGGCGAGCTCGACGACTGGGAGGACTGGCGCCTCTCGCCCGAGGAGCGCGCGGCGGACCTCGCTCCCCAGCTCAGCCCCGACCAGGTCTCGGGCCTCATGCTCTTCAGCGGGCACGAGCGGGCGCCGGGCGACGGCCTCACCGACGCCCAGAAGGAGTACCTCGAGAGCTCCTATCTGCGCAACGTCCTCTACGCGGGCGGCAACGAGATCGAGCCGGTCGTCCTCTGGACGAACCAGATGCAGGCCTACGCCGAGACGCTCGTCTCGGGAGACGAGCCCTACATCCCGATCAACTTCAGCTCGGATCCCCGCAACGACGCCGCGGACAGCTACGCCGGCGCCGCGGGCGGCCTCTCCGGCTGGCCCTCCTCGCTGGGCATGGCCGCGACGTTCGACCCCGAGGTCGTGCGCGACTTCGGCCGCATCGCGTCGACCGAGTACCGCGCCCTCGGCCTCGCGAACGCCCTCAGCCCGCAGATCGATCTCGCGACGGATCCGCGCTGGCTGCGGATCAACGGCACGTTCGGCGAGGACGTCGAGCTGGCGAGCGAGATGGCCGCGGCGTACGTCGACGGCTTCCAGGGGACCTTCGTCGACGGCGAGAACCAGGGCTGGGGCGAGGAGTCGGTCTCGACCGTCATCAAGCACTTCCCGGGCGACGGCATCGGCGAGGGCGGACGCGAGTCGCACACGGATCCCGGCAAGTACGGCGTCCTGCCCGGCGGCAACCTCGACGAGCACCTCGAGCCCTTCCTCGCCGCACTCGACTCAGGCGGGGTCATGACCTCGTACTCGATCGTCCTCGACGGCGACGGTGAGCCCGCGTTCGGCGCGGCGGCCGGCAGCGCCTACGACCAGGAGCGCGTCGACATCCTGCGCGCCGACAACGACTACGACGGCGTCATCGTCACCGACTGGGGCGTGACGGCGGGCGGCGACACGGATCCCGATGCGCTCGTCGCCACCTCGTGGGGAGCCGAGGACCTCTCGGTCGCCGAGCGGCACTTCGAGATCCTGAAGACGGGCATCGACCAGTTCGGCGGCAACAACGACATCGCGCCGGTGCAGGAGGCGTTCGAGATGTGGGAGGAGGCGCACGCCGCGGGCGAGCTCGAGACGAGCGCCGAGGACCGCTGGGCGGACACGGGGCGCCGCGTGCTCACCAACCTGTTCCGCGTGGGGCTCTACGAGGACGTCTACCAGGACCTCGAGGTCTCGGAGGAGGTCGTCGGAGCTGACGACTTCGTGGAGGCCGGGCTGCAGGCGCAGCGCGACTCGGTGGTGCTCCTGAAGAACCTCGACGGCACGGTGCCGGCGGAGGCCTCCGCCGAGGACTTCTCCGACCTGACGGTCTACATCCCCCGCTCCTTCGACACGGGCCACGACGGCGCCTTCGGGCCCGCGGTCTACACCGAGGGGGAGACGGTCGACGTCGAGACGGCCGAGCAGTACTTCGGCACGGTCCTGACGGACGAGGTCGAGCTCGACGAGAACGACGAGGTCGTCTCGTACACGGCCCCCGACCTCAGCGACGTGGACCTCGTGCTCGTCGGCATGGACAACCCGAACAACGGCACGAACTTCGACGAGGCCGGCTGGGACGCGGAGACCGAGGAGTACTACCCGCTCTCGCTGCAGTACCGCCCCTACACGGCTGACGGCGACGGCGTGCGCGAGACGTCGATCAGCGGCGACGAGCTCGCGGACGGCGAGAAGGAGAACCGCTCGTATCTCGGCAACACGTCGCAGATCTCGAACGAGGCCGACCTCGACGCCTTCGAGCGCGCGGTCGCGGCCGTCGAGGAGGCGGGAGGCGACATCCCGGTCGTCGCGCTCGTCTCGGTGTCGGCCGGCCTCGTCATCCCGTCGGAG
Source organism: Microbacterium sp. gxy059 (assembly GCF_050958665.1). NCBI lineage: Bacteria > Bacillati > Actinomycetota > Actinomycetes > Micrococcales > Microbacteriaceae > Microbacterium > Microbacterium sp. gxy059. The sequence continues at coordinate 41,628 of NZ_JAMXWT010000028.1, forward strand.
TTCGAGGCGGACGCCGACGCGATCCTCCTCGGAAGCGGCGTGAGCGATCAGGCCTTCCTCGACATCGCACTCGGCCTGAGCGAGCCGCGGGGACGGCTGCCGATCACGGTGCCGAAGGACATGGACTCCGTCGAGGCCAGCCTCGAGGACGTCGCGGACACGACGCCCTACGTCGACTCGGAGGGCAGCTCGTACGAGTTCGGCTTCGGGCTCGCCTCGGTCGGCTCGCCCATCGAATGAGAACCCGCCGGGGCCGCGCGGAGGGATCCCGCGGCCCCGGCCGCTCGTCATCACAGGAAGAGGAAACAGACATGAACGACACACTCAAGCGCACCGGCATCGTCGCGGCCCTGCTCGCCGCCGGCGTCATCGGGCTCGCGGGCTGCGCGAGCGACGCCGAGGAGCCCGCCGGAGGCGGCGACGGAGGCGCGGCGACCGAGCAGGACGCGGGCGAGGAGAGCGCCGAGTTCGTCGCCGACCTCGAGGAGGGCGTGCAGATCGTCAACGACCAGCTCGCGGAGCAGCCCGACCTGACCCAGATCATGCTCGCGTCGGATGTCGACCAGCCGACGCAGAAGTACGGCATGTGGGTCATGCCCTACCACCCCTCGGACGCCGTCGAGAAGTACATCTCGACGATCCAGGTCGCCGACGGCGAGTTCGTCGTCGAGGCCACATCGGCCGAGACCGGCACGGTCTGGCAGATGGATCAGGACGGCGCCCTCGCGGAGGCCGGCGAGTAGCCGCCCGGATTCCCCGGGAGAGGGGGGGGGGGGGGGGGGGGGGGGGCCCCCCC
>NZ_JAMXWT010000029.1:0-41311 GCF_050958665.1 Microbacterium sp. gxy059
GCGGCGCGGCCCACCCTCAGAGTCGGGGCGGTCAGCCCTCGTAGGGGTGGTATGTGTTGTCGTCCGCGTACTCGTAGATGTTGATCATGCCTTCTGTCGGATCGCCCACCTCATCGAACGTGACCGGGCTGGACACGCCGTCGTAGTCGGCCGTCCCGCCCGCCAGGATGATGTCGGCGCAGTCCGCGAACGTCGTGCACTTCTCGCCCTCGCCGGATCCGCCGGACACCTCCTGCAGGGCTCCCGCGATGTCGTGGGCGTCGGTCGACTGGGTCTGGAGGGCGGCCAGCGCGACGAGATTGACGGCGTCGAACGACTCGGGGCCGTACGTGTAGTCGCGCAGCGGGTCGTCGCCCTCCTCGGCGACGAACTCGTCGAGGGCGTCGACCCACTCCTGCACCTGGTCGGGGGTGGGGCCAGGGTAGGTGCCCTTCGCCCCCTCGAGCGCGCCCGCGTCGAGGTCGCCCGAGTAGTCGGCGAGGTTGCCGTCGACGAAGTAGAGGCTCTCCGCCGGGAACCCCTCCGCGAGCAGGTTCGGGACGATCGTGATCGTCTGATCGAACGCGATGATCGAGATGGCGTCCGGGTCCTGAGCGAGGACCTCCGAGATCTGCGCGTCGAACGTCGTGTCTCCGGGATTGAACGTCGGCGCCGCGACGACCTCGCCGCCCGCCGCCTCGAACGCCTCGGTGATGTACTTGGCGAGCCCCGTGCCGTAGGCGTCGTTCAGCACGATGAGGCCCAGCGTCTGATGCCCCTCCTCGGCGACGAAGTTGCCGTGCACGTCGCCCTGCAGCACGTCGGAGGGAGCGGTGCGGAAGTAGAGCCCGTTGTCGTCGTACGTGGTGAACTCGTCGGACGTGTTGGCGGGGGAGAACAGGATCGTGTCGGACCCGATCACCTCGTCGATGAACTGCAGCGAGACGCCGGATGACGCCGCGCCGATGATCGCGGACGGGTTCAGACCCAGCAGGCGCGGGATCTCGGTCTCGAACGCGCGGTTGGTGAGGTCACCCGAATCGCCCCACTCGACGTCGAGCGTGAGCCCCGTCTCGTCGGCGTACTCGTTGATGAGCGCCTGTGCATAGGCGACGCCCGCCTCCTCCGGCGGGCCGAGGAACGCGAGGTCTCCGGTCTGCGGCAGCGCGGTGCCGACGGTCAGCGCGAGTTCGCCGGCGTCGACGGGATCCGAGGCCCCGTCTCCGCCCGACGTCTCGCCGCCTCCGTCGCTCGAGCAGCCGGAGAGGACCAGCAGGGCGACGCTCGTGATCGCCGCGGTTCCGAGGAGCGTGCGGGGCCGAACCATGATGTTCTCCTGTCCTGCCGCGGCCGGTCGATGTGCTGTGGGGTCCGCGGTTGAGGAGAAGCTACGGCCGCCGTGTTTCGAGGATGTTCCCGTCGCGGCGCCCGGTGCGACAGGAGGTGACGTCTGCGTTAAGACCGCGTGACGCCCGTCCGCCTCCGCCTCCGCCGACGCGCGCCGAGGGACATGTCGAGCACGAGCAGCAGGCAGGCGACCCAGATCATGCAGAAGCCCGCCCAGCGCTCGGGAGGCATCTCCTCGCCCAGCAGGAAGACGCCGACGAGGAACTGCAGGATCGGGGCGACGAACTGCATGAGCCCGACCGTCGTCAGCGACACGCGGTGGGTCGCGGCGGCGAACAGCAGCAGCGGCACCGCCGTCGCGACGCCCGACAGCACGAGCAGCATCGCGTGGATCCCGCCGTGCTGTCCCATCGTGAGGCCGGTCGTCGCCGCGACGATCGCGAGCTGCGCGATCGCGACGGGCGTGAGCCACACCGTCTCCAGGGCGAGGCCGCTGACCGCGTCGACGTCTCCGCCCATCCGCTTCTTCACGAGCCCGTACAGGGCGAACGACGCGGCGAGGATCAGAGACAGCCACGGAACCCGTCCGTAGAACACGACGATCACGACGACCGCCGCGCCGGCGACCCCCACCGCGGCCCACTGCAGCGGGCGCACCTTCTCGTGCAGCACGAGCACCGCGAGCAGCACGGTCGCGATCGGGTTGATGAAGTATCCGAGACTCGCCTCGAGCACGTGGCCCGTCTGCGATGCGACGAGGAACGTCTGCCAGTTGACGTAGATGAGCACCCCCGCGAGCACGGTGCCGAGCAGGAGGCGCCGGGAGCGCAGCACCTGGCGCAGGCGCCCCCACAGCCGCATGGCCGTGATCAGGACGGCGCTCACCGCGAGCGAGAACAGCACGCGCCAGGCGAGCGTCTCCCAGGGACCGCTCGGCGCGAGCGCCACGAAGAACAGGGGCAGGAATCCCCACAGCAGATACGCGCCGAAGCCGAAGGCGAGGCCGGAGGGGCTGGTGCGCGGGGCGACGCCGTCGGGGATCGGCGCGGGGGCGGTGCTCACCGCACCAGCCTAGGACCGGCGGAGGGCGCCGGTGCGCGCCGTCACTCCGCGGGGCGCTCCACCGCGACCCGCTGGCGTGCGAGCTCGTGCGGCCGCTGCGAGGCGACGAACGCCATGAGCTTCTCGCGGACCTCGCAGCGCAGGTTCCAGAGCGCGTCGCCGTCGGCGGCGGTCATCGACGCGCGCAGCTGGGCGACGCCGCCGACCGCGTCGGTCACGACGAGGCCCCAGCTGCGGCGATCCCAGTCGGGCGAGCCGTCGACGATCGTCTCGAGCTCGCGGCGCACGGCCTCGACGTCGATCGTGAAGTCGGCCTCGAGATAGACCGTGCCGGTGAGCTGGGTCTGATTGCGGGTCCAGTTGATGTAGGGCGTGGTCGTGAAGTACGTGGACGGCAGCACGAGCCGGCGATCGTCCCAGATCTGCACGACGACGTAGGTGAGGGTGATCTCCTCGACGGTGCCGAACTGATCGGAGACCTCGACGGTGTCGCCGACCTTGAGCGCGTTCGAGAAGGCGAGCTGCAGGCCCGCGATGAGGTTGCCGAGGGTCGACTGCGCCGCGAGGCCGGCGACGATCGAGGCGACACCCGCCGAGGCGAGCAGCGACGCGCCGAACGTGCGGGCGCCGGGGATCGTCAGCAGCATCGCGGCGATCGTCAGCACCGTGACGAGCGCGATGACGAGGCGCCGGATCATGCGGATCTGCGTGCGCCGACGCCGCAGCGCGAACTCGTCGGCTCCCGCAGACGGGGGCTTCACCATGGCGGCGTCGACGAAGAAGATCAGCACCTTCGCGATGACCCAGCCGAAGACGGCGATGAGCGCGAGCGTGAGGCCGTAGTCGACCGAGGTGGTCAGATCCTCGAAGCCCTCGGGCATGAACGGCGCGAACGTCGCCTTCCAGCCGATGACCGTGAGGAGCCAGAACAGCGGCCTCGTGAACCGTCGCGAGATCGCCTCGAACGCGCGGTGCCTGCGCCCGAGGGAGCGCATGACCCGGCTGAACACCCAGGACACGACGAGGGCGAGCAGCAGCGTCGCCGCGAGGGCGACCGCCACCGCGATCCAGGCGGTCCACACGTTGCCGGAGACGGCGTCGGCGATGTCGGCGATGTCGTCGTCAATCTGTCCCTGCATGGCACCCACCCTAGGGAAGGCGCCCGACAATCCTCTGCGTCATCGATCACTCAGAGGAAATGCGGAACCCCCGGCCGCCGAGAGGCGACCGGGGGCTCCGCGAGCGGGACGAGCGATCAGCGCTCGACGACCGCGAGCACGTCGCGGGCCGAGAGCACGAGGAACTCGTCGGCCCCGAACTTCACCTCGGTGCCGCCGTACTTGCTGTACAGCACGCGGTCGCCGGTCGCGACGTCCAGCGGAACGCGGTTGCCGTTGTCGTCGATGCGGCCGGGGCCCACGGCCACGACCTCGCCCTCCTGGGGCTTCTCCTTGGCGGTGTCGGGGATGACGAGACCGCTGGCAGTGGTCTGCTCAGCCTCGACCTGCTTGATGACGATGCGGTCCTCGAGCGGCTTGATGGAAACCGACACGGTGTACCTCTGCTTTCCTGGACTGACAGAAGACGTAGGTTCTCGCACTCTCGGGGTGAGAGTGCTAATCGGAAGTCTAAGCGCCGAGCTGGCACTCGTGCAACGTGAGTGCCAATTCCGGCGCGGTGCCTACGCTGGGACGATGGAGAACGCCGAGCTCGACGCCCTGCTGACGCCCGAGGCCATGCGGCTGCTCGACGAGCTCGACCCCGTCGAGACCGCCGCAGACGTCGCCCGCTCCGTCTCCCGCCTGCGGGCGGCGGGGCACGGCCCCGACCTCGTCTCCGCGGTCGTCGGCCAGGTGAGGCTGCGGCAGCGCGCCGAGGCGAAGTTCGGTCGCTTCGCGCAGCGCATGCTGTTCACGCGAGCGGGCCTCGAGCAGGCCACGCGCATGAGCGTGTCGGCCCATCACGCGGGGCGGTTCGCCCGGGCCGGCATCGGCCGCGTCGCCGACCTCGGCTGCGGCATCGGAGGCGACGCCCTCGCCTTCGCCTCGCTCGGCCTCGGGGTGCTCGCCGTCGACGCCGACGAGGTCACGGCGGCGCTCGTCGCCTACAACCTCTCGCCGTTCCGCGGCGAGGGGCCCGGCGTCGAGGTGCGGCACGGCCGGGCCGAGCAGACGGACCTCTCGGGCGTCGACGGGGTGTGGCTCGACCCCGCGCGGCGCACGGGCGGGCACGGCGAGACCCGCCGCGTCTCCGCCTCCGACTACGCGCCGCCCCTCGACTGGGCCTTCGCGCTCGCCGCGCGGATGCCGACCGGGATCAAGCTGGGCCCGGCCCACGACCGCGATGCGCTCCCCGGCGACGCGGAGGCGCAGTGGATCAGCGTCGACGGATCCACCGTCGAGCTCGTGCTCTGGAGCGGGCCGCTCGCACGGGAGGGGGTGCGCCGCTCCGCGCTCGTGATCCGCGGCGACCGGGCGCACGAGCTCACGGCCCCGGCCGACGCCGAGGACGAGCCCGTGCGCGCGCTCGGCGCGTTCCTCCACGAGCCGGAGGGCGCCGTGATCCGCGCCCGCCTCGTCGGAGACGTCGCGCGCTCCCTCGGCGCGGGGCCGGTCGCGCCCGGCATCGCCTACCTCGCGGGAGACGCCGAGACGACGAGCCCGTTCGCGCGGTCCTTCCGGGTGCGCGAGGTCCTCCCCGCGGATCCGAAGCCCCTCGCGAAGGCGCTGCGGGAGCGCGGCATCGGCGCGCTCGAGATCAAGAAGCGGGGCGTCGACATCGACCCCGCCGCGCTGCGCCGGAAGCTGAAGCTGCAGGGGCCCGACTCGGCCGTGCTGTTCGTCACCCGCATCGAGGGGCGCCGTGCGGCGATCCTCGCCGACCGGATCGACTGACGCGGGTCGCTCAGCTCGTGCTCTGCTCCGCCCCGAGCGTGCCGAGGTACAGCGCCGTCACCTTCGGGTCGTGCAGCAGCTCCCTGCCCGTCCCCGTGTACGCGTCGCGCCCCTGGTCGAGGACGTAGCCGCGATCGCAGATCTGCAGGCAGCGGCGGGCGTTCTGCTCGACCATGATGCACGTCACCCCTGCCCGGTTGATCTCGCTCACCCGGATGAAGGCCTCGTCCTGACGCACGGGGGAGAGGCCGGCGGAGGGCTCGTCGAGCAGCAGGACCTTCGGGTCGATCATGAGGGCGCGCCCCATCGCGACCATCTGGCGCTCGCCGCCCGACAGCCCGCCTGCCCGCTGCTTCAGGCGCGGGGCGAGATCGGGGAACACTCCGGTGACGAACTCGACCCGCTCCGCGAACATCCTCGGCCTCTGGAAGACGCCCATCTGCAGGTTCTCCTCGATCGTCAGCGACGGGAACACGTTGTTCGTCTGCGGGACGAATCCCACGCCGCGCGCCACGAGCCGGTCGGCCTGGAGGTTCGTGATGTCCTCGCCGTCGAGCGAGATCGACCCGGCACGCACCCGCACCTGTCCGAAGATCGCCTTGAGCAGCGTCGACTTGCCCGCGCCGTTCGGCCCGATGATGCCGATCAGCTCGCCCTCGTCGGCCGTGAGGCTGCAGCCGGAGAGGATGTTCACGCCGGGCAGGTAGCCCGCCGTGATGTCGTCGACGCGCACCACCGTGCGCCTGGTCTCGTCCGCGCTCATCGGGGATCCTCCTCGTCGGCCTCCGCGAGGCCCTCCGCCACCAGCTCATCGGCCGTCGCCTCGGGCGCGTCCGTCGGCTCGACGACGCGGATCCGCCCCGTCACCGATCCCAGGTCGACGTCCTGGTGCGCGCCCAGATACGCGTCGACGACGGCCTTCTCCTTCATGACGTCGTCCGGAGGTCCCTCCGCGACGATGCGCCCCTCGGCCATCACGACGACCCAGTCGGCGATGTGCCGCACCATGTGCATGTCGTGCTCGACGAAGAGCACCGTCATGCCCTCGTCCTTCAGATCGAGGATGTGCTCCAGGAGGCTCTGGGTGAGCGCGGGGTTGACGCCCGCCATCGGCTCGTCGAGCATCACGAGGGCCGGATCCGTCATGAGCGCACGCGCCATCTCGAGCAGCTTGCGCTGACCGCCCGACAGCGAGGCGGCGAAGTCGTCCCTCTTCGCGTCGAGGCGGAAGCGGGCGAGGATCTCTCCGGCCCGCTCCTCGATGTCCGCGTCCTGCGCGCGCCAGAGCGGCCGGACGAGGCTCGCCCAGAACCGCTCGCCCTTCTGCCCCGTCTGTCCCAGCTTCATGTTGTCCATGACGGTGAGGAGGCCGAGGGCCTTCGTCAGCTGGAACGTGCGCACGAGACCGCGGCGGGCGACCTTGTGCGCCGGCACCCGCGCAAGGGAGCGGCCCTCGAATGACCACGTCCCGCTGTCGGGCCGGTCGAACCCCGTCAGCAGGTTGAACAGCGTCGTCTTGCCGGCGCCGTTCGGCCCGATGAGCGCGGTGATGGCGCCGCGCGGGATCTCGAGGTGGTCGACGTCGACGGCGGTCATGCCGCCGAACGAGCGGGTGACGCCGTGGGCGACGAGGATCGGATCCTTCTTCTTCGCGCCGGGGGCGGCGTCGCCGATGTGCAGGCCCGTGGTCTTCGGGCGCGAGACCGGCGAGGTCGCGGGCGCGCTGCGGTCACTGGGCAAAGGTCAGCTCCTTCTTGTCGCCGAGGATCCCCTGCGGACGGAACACGACGATCAGCACCAGGGCGACGCCGATGAGCACGTCCCGCAGCGCGGCGGCTTCCGCGTTGCTGAGGAAGGGGAGGACCCCCGCGCGGCCGAGCTCGGTGAGGAAGACGCCGAGGAACGCGCGGACGAACCAGAAGATCAGCGCGCCGAGAAGCGGGCCGAACACGGTGGCGGCCCCGCCGAGCAGCAGCGCCGTCCAGATGAAGAAGGTCGTCGAGGTCATGAACGAGTTCGGGTTCACGGCGCTCGGCATGACCCAGAGGATGCCTCCGGCCGCGGTGATCACGCCGCCGACGACGAGTGCCTGCATCTTGTACGCGAACACGTTCTTGCCGAGCGCGCGCACCGCGTCCTCGTCCTCGCGGATCCCCTTGAGCACGCGACCCCACGGGCTGCGCGTGAGCAGCAGCACGAGGATCGCGGCCACGGCGATGGTCAGGATCCCGACGATCCGCACCCACCAGCCGTTCTCGTTGTACGTCCACGGACCGAGCCCGTAGGTGCCAGGCGGGATCGGGTTCGCCGCGCGGAACGACGAGTGGAACCCGCTCAGGCCGTCGGCCGATCCCGTCACGTCGTCGAACGCCGTCGTGAGGAAGAGCAGACGCACGATCTCGGCCGCCGCGATCGTCGCGATCGCCAGGTAGTCGCCACGCAGCCGGAGCGTCGGCACACCCAGGAGCAGCGCGTACAGCGCCGCCGCGATGAGCCCGACGAGCGCCCCGGTCCACCAGGGGAGGCCGAAGGTGAGCACCGAGATGGCGTATCCGTAGGCGCCGAGCGCCATGAAGCCGGCGACGCCCATGTTCAGGAGGCCGGCGAACCCGAAGTGCATCGCCAGGCCGAGCGCGGCGAGCGCGTAGGCGAGGGTCGCGGGCGAGAGGAGGGAGGCGAGCGACTGCTCGACGATCTGTCCCCAGTTCATGTTCAGGACCTAGCCAATCCGCTCGCGGCGGCCGAGGATGCCCTGCGGCCGGACCAGGAGGATGAGGATGAGGAGCACGAGCGCGGGCACGTAGCGCAGATCCGAGGGGATCCAGAGGCTCGACGCCTCGACGAGCACGCCGACGATCAGCGACCCGACGAGGGCGCCGTACGCGGTGCCCAGTCCGCCGAGCGTGACCGCGGCGAAGACGAGCAGGAGGATGTGCATCCCCATGTCGAACCGCACGCCCGGGCGGTAGTAGGCGTACAGCACGCCCGCGAGGCCCGCGAGCGCCGAGGCGACGACCCACACGACCCGCACGACGCGGTCGACGTCGATGCCCGTCGCGCTCGCGAGCGCCGGGTTGTCGCTGATCGCGCGGGTGGCCTTGCCGAGCCGGCTGAAGCTCAGCCACAGCGCGAAGGCGACGATGACGACCACGGCGATCGCCATCGACACCATCTCGAGCGGGCTGAGCGACACGGCGCCGAACAGAGGGATGCGCGTCGTCGGCAGCATCGGCGGAAGCTGCAGGGTCGCGCCGCCGATGAAGAACTGGAACGCGTAGCGCATCGCGAGCGAGAGGCCGATCGAGACGATCATCAGCTGCACGACGCCGACCCCTCGCCGCCGCAGGGGCCGCCAGAGGGCGACGTCGAGGGCCAGGCCCAGCGCCCCGGAGATCGCGACGGCGAGCGGGATCCCGATCCACAGCGGGAGGGCGAGGGCGCCCGCCCCGACGAGGCCGGAGGCCGCGACCGCGCCGAAGGTCACCATCTCGGCGTGCGAGAAGTTCGAGAGGCGGGTCGTGCCGTACACGAGCGAGAGCCCCACGGCGGCGAGCCCGAGCATGAGCCCGAAGTTGACGCCCTGGATGACCCGCTGCACGATCTGGTCGACCATCGAGACGGTGCTGCGCTCGCCCTCGCCGATGAAGAAGTTCACGGCGACCCGGCCACCCGCCCCCAGTTCGGCCTCGACCTCGTTGGGCGTCTCGTCCTCGCCGGTGTCGTCGATGACCGCGATGCCCTCGGGCAGGGTCTCCTCGTCGAGGACGACGGAGTAGGTCTCTCCGCGCTCGGGCACCCAGACGCGCCACTGGCCGTTCTCGTCGGTGACCACGGTCTGCTCGCCGCCCGGCCCGTCGATCGACAGCTCGACGCCCTCGAGGGGCTCGCCGTCGAGCTGCACGTTGCCGGAGACGGTGTAGGGGTCGCCCTCGGCGGCGCGGGCGTCCGGGGGAGCGGAGAGCACCGCGAGGGCGACGAGGCACGTCGCGACGAGGGCGAGGAGGATCCCTCTTCCCCTCAGCCCGCGAGGGAGTGCGGCAGGGTCGGACATGATCCTCCATCTGGCGTCAGGCGCCGGCGCTCGCGGCGGCACCGGGCATGCCCAGGAAGGTAGGGGGCCGATGTGACGGGGGCGTTTCCGGAGGGGTCCCGTCGTGCTACGGAGCGCCTCGCGTCGCGGAGCCCGATCCCGGGCGCCCCACCCAGGCGCGCGCCATAGACTGGAGGCCACCCACCCCGCCCACTCGCGCCCGCAGGAGATCCCTTCATGACCGAGAACGACCCCTTCGGCTTCGTCGGACTGACCTACGACGACGTGCTGCTCCTCCCGGGGCACACCGACGTCATCCCCAGCGAGGCCGACACGTCGTCTCAGCTGACCCGTCGGATCCGGGTCGCCATCCCGCTGCTGTCGGCCGCGATGGACACGGTCACCGAGAGCCGCATGGCGATCGCGATCGCCCGCCAGGGCGGCGTCGGCATCCTGCACCGCAACATGCCGATCGCCGACCAGGCCGCCGCGGTCAACCGCGTCAAGCGCAGCGAGTCGGGCATGGTCACCGACCCGATCACGACGACGCCCGACGCGACCCTCGCCGAGGTCGACGCGACGTGCGCCGAGTACCGCATCTCCGGTCTGCCGGTCGTCGACGAGGACGGGCGCCTCGTCGGCATCATCACGAACCGCGACATGCGCTTCATCTCCGAGAAGGACAAGGCCGCGACCCTCGTGCGCGACGCGATGACGAAGGACGGCCTCGTCACCGGCTACCCGGGGATCCCCGCCGCCGAGGTCATCGAGCTGTTCGCGGAGCACCGCGTCGAGAAGCTGCCGCTCGTGGGCGACGACGGCCGCCTCGAGGGGCTCATCACCATCAAGGACTTCGACAAGAGCGAGCAGTACCCGCTCGCCACGAAGGACGACCAGGGTCGGCTGCGCGTGGGCGCCGCGATCGGCTTCTTCGGCGACGCGTGGGAGCGCGCGGAGGCGCTGCGCGACGCGGGCGTCGACCTCATCGTCGTCGACACCGCCAACGGCCAGTCGCAGGGCGTCGTCGACATCGTGAGCCGCCTCAAGGGCGACGCGTCGTTCGACCACATCGACATCGTCGGCGGAAACATCGCGACCCGCGAGGGCGCGCAGGCGCTCGTCGACGCGGGCGTCGACGCCGTCAAGGTCGGCGTGGGGCCGGGATCCATCTGCACCACGCGCGTGGTGGCGGGCGTCGGGGTGCCCCAGGTCACGGCGATCTACGAGGCCTCCCTCGTCTGCCGCGCGGCGGGCGTCCCCCTCATCGCCGACGGCGGCCTGCAGTACTCGGGCGACATCGCGAAGGCGCTCGTGGCGGGTGCCGACACCGTGATGCTCGGCTCGCTGCTCGCGGGCACCGACGAGTCGCCCGGAGAGCTCGTCTTCCAGAACGGCAAGCAGTTCAAGCAGTACCGCGGCATGGGCTCGCTCGGCGCGATGCAGACGCGCGGCAAGCAGACGTCGTACTCGAAGGACCGCTACTTCCAGGCCGACGTGCCGAGCGACGACAAGCTGATCCCCGAGGGCATCGAGGGCCAGGTGCCCTACCGCGGCCCCGTCTCGGCCGTCGCCTACCAGCTGACGGGCGGCCTGCGCCAGTCGATGTTCTACGTCGGCGCGCGCACGATCGACGAGCTGAAGTCGCGCGGCAGGTTCGTGCGGATCACGCCCGCGGGTCTCAAGGAATCGCACCCGCACGACGTGCAGATCGTCGTCGAGGCGCCGAACTACACGCGCTGACGCGCGCCCGACCGCCAGACGACGAGGAAGAAGAAGCAGTGAGCATGGAGATCGAGCTCGGCAGCGGCAAGCGCGGCCGGCGTGCGTACACGTTCGACGACATCGCGGTGGTGCCCACGCGGCGCACCCGCAGCGCCGAGGACGTCTCGACGACCTGGTCGATCGACGCGTTCACCTTCGACACCCCCGTGATCGGGGCGCCGATGGACTCCGTCGTCAGTCCGGCGACCGCGATCTCCCTCGGGCGGATGGGCGCGCTCGGCGTGCTCGACCTCGAGGGCCTGTGGACCCGCTACGAGGATCCGGAGCCGATCCTCGAGGAGATCGCCTCGCTGCCCGCCGAGTCGGCGACCCAGCGCATGCAGGCGCTCTACGCCGAGCCGATCAAGGCGGAGCTCATCACGCAGCGCATCGCGGAGATCCGCGATGCGGGCGTCGTCACGGCCGGCGCGCTCTCTCCGCAGCGCACCCAGGAGTTCTACGAGACGGTCGTGAACGCGGGCGTCGACCTCTTCGTGATCCGCGGCAACACCGTCTCGGCCGAGCACGTGTCGAGCCAGGCCGAGCCGCTCAACCTCAAGCAGTTCATCTACGACCTCGACGTGCCCGTCATCGTGGGCGGCGCCGGCACGCATCGCGCGGCCCTGCACCTCATGCGCACGGGGGCGGCGGGCGTGCTCGTCGGCTTCGGCGGCGGAGCGGCCTCGACGACCCGCGCCGCGCTCGGCGTGCACACCCCGATGGCGACCGCCGTGGCCGACGTCGCGGGCGCGCGCCGCGCCTACCTCGAGGAGTCGGACGGCCGCTACGTGCACGTCATCGCCGACGGGGGCATCGGCACCTCGGGCGACCTCGTCAAGGCGATCGCCATGGGCGCCGACGCCGTCATGCTCGGCGTCTCCCTCGCCCGCGCCACCGACGCGCCGGGCCGAGGCTGCCACTGGGGCGCCGAGGCGCACCACCCGACGCTTCCCCGCGGACGCCGCGTGAACGTCGACCAGGTCGCGACGATGCAGGAGATCCTCTCCGGCCCCGCCTCGACGACCGACGGCACGACCAACCTCATCGGCGCCCTTCGCAAGTCGATGGCGACCACCGGCTACTCCGACCTCAAGGAGTTCCAGCGCGTCGACGTGGTCGTGACCCCGTACGAATGACCTCTCCCGACGTCGACCTGCCGCAGCAGGGGTTCCCGCCGACGCTGCGCGAGGTGATGCTGCGACCGCGCTGGATCGCCCTGCTCGCGCTCTGCCTCGTCGTCGCCGGCGTCTTCTCGGTGCTGCTGCAGTGGCAGCTGTCGCGGTCGTTCGACACCGACGGGGTGCCGGAGGGCGTCACCGAGGAGGTGCGTCCGCTCGACGAGGTCGTCGAGCCGGGTGACTATCTCGACGGTCCGTACGTCGGCCAGCGCGTCACGACGGCGGGATCCTGGGATCCCGACGACTTCGTGCTCGTGACGGATCGCTACAACGACGGCGCGGAGGGCTTCTGGGTGACGGGGCGCTTCGTCACGGGCGATGGCGCATCGCTCGCGGTCGCCCTCGGCTGGACGGCCGACCGCGACGACGCCGAGCGCGCGATGGCGGATCTCGCCGCGGCCGCGGATGGCGACGAGACCCCGCTGACGGGCCGCCTCATCTCCGACGAGGGGCCGCGCCCGCCCGAGGGCGACGACGTCTTCGCCGTCGAGCGGATGTCCCCGGCGGCGCTCCTCAGCCACTGGACGGGCGTCGACGGCCCGGTCTACCGGCAGTTCGTCACCTCAGACGACCCGACGGGCGGCATCGCCGACGCCGGGCTCGACGCGATCGCCTCGCCGGCTCCGCCGTCGGAGGGCACGATCAACTGGCTGAACCTCTTCTACGCGGTCGAGTGGGCGATCTTCGCGGGCTTCTCCTTCTACCTCTGGTACCGCCTCGCGCGCGACGCGTGGGAGAAGGAGGTCGACGCCTTCCACGGCGTCGCCGCGGACGAGGACGACCTCGACGACGAGCTCTGAGCCGCGCTCGCGACGCACGGATCCCCCAGAATCCGCCCCGTAGACTGGATCCATGCCACAGCCCCGGATCGCGACGTTCCCCCAGATCCGTCGGGCGCTGCGTCTGTACCAGGTCACGAGCGTCGTGACCGGCGTCGGACTGCTGCTGCTCGTCGCCGAGATGATCCTGAAGTACGGCTTCCATCTCGAGCTGTTCATGAACGACTCGCAGGGCTTCCTCGCGTGGCGCGACGTGGTGATGCAGGGCGAGCACCTCGAATCGACGGGAGACGGCCTCAACCTGTCGCTGTTCGTGCTCATCGCGCACGGCTGGTTCTACGTGGTGTACCTGTTCGCGTGCTTCCGCGTGTGGAGCCTCATGCGCTGGCCGTTCTGGCGCTTCCTGCTGCTCGCGGGCGGCGGCGTCATCCCGTTCCTGTCGTTCTTCATGGAGTACTTCGTGGCGCGCGACGTCAAGCGATACCTCGCCGAGCGGGAGAGGCGGGCCGCAGAGAAGCGGGCCGCGAAGGCCGCCGCCGAGGCAGCAGAGATCCCTTCCGCCGATCCCACTCAGGAGGCCGCTCGATGAGCTCCGACACCGCCCAGCGACCGGTTCTGGTCGTCGACTTCGGCGCGCAGTACGCCCAGCTGATCGCACGACGCGTGCGCGAGGCCGGCGTGTACAGCGAGCTCGTGCCGCACAGCATCACGGCCGCCGAGATCGAGGAGAAGAACCCGGTCGGGATCATCATGTCGGGCGGCCCGTCGTCGGTGTACGCCGAGGGCGCCCCGACGTTCGACCCCGAGATCTTCCGGCTCGGCGTCCCGACGCTCGGCATCTGCTACGGCTTCCAGGTGATGGCTCAGGCGCTCGGCGGCGAGGTCGCCAACACCGGGCTGCGCGAGTACGGCGCCACCGACACGACGCTGTCGCGCCCCGACCACGTGCTGCTCGAGGGCACGCCCGCCGCGCAGAGCGTGTGGATGAGCCACGGAGACTCGGTCTCCCGCGCCCCCGAGGGCTTCGAGGTGCTCGCGACGACCGCGTCGACGCCCGTCGCCGCGTTCGCGAACCCCGACGCGGGACTCTACGGCGTGCAGTGGCACCCCGAGGTCAAGCACTCGGCTCACGGCCAGCGCATCATCGAGAACTTCCTGCACCGCGCGGCGGGGCTCCCCGCCGACTGGAACAGCGGATCCGTCATCGAGGAGCAGGTCGCGCGCATCCGCGAGCAGGTCGGCTCGGCCCGCGTCATCTCGGCGCTGTCCGGCGGCGTCGACTCGGCCGTCTCGACGGCCCTGGTGCACCGCGCCATCGGCGACCAGCTCACGGCCGTGTTCGTCGATCACGGGCTGCTCCGCAAGGGCGAGCGCGAGCAGGTCGAGAAGGACTACGTCGAGTCGACGGGCGTGAACCTCATCACGGTCGACGCGGCCGACACGTTCCTCGGGCACCTGGCGGGCGTCACCGACCCGGAGGAGAAGCGCAAGATCATCGGACGCGAGTTCATCCGCGCGTTCGAGAAGGTCCAGCGCGACCTCGTCGAGGAGGCGAAGGCCGAGGGCGAGAAGGTGCGCTTTCTCGTGCAGGGAACGCTGTACCCCGACGTCGTCGAGTCGGGCGGCGGCTCCGGCACCGCGAACATCAAGAGCCACCACAACGTCGGCGGCCTGCCCGACGACCTCGACTTCGAGCTCATCGAGCCGCTGCGCGCCCTGTTCAAGGACGAGGTGCGCGAGATCGGCCGCGAGCTCGGCATTCCCGAGGCGATCGTCGGCCGCCAGCCGTTCCCCGGCCCCGGTCTCGGGATCCGCATCATCGGCGAGGTGACGCGCGATCGCCTCGACGTGCTGCGCGAGGCCGACGCGATCGCCCGCGAGGAGCTCAGCGCCGCGGGGCTCGACGCGCAGATCTGGCAGTGCCCCGTCGTGCTCCTCGCCGACGTGCGCAGCGTGGGCGTGCAGGGCGACGGCCGCACCTACGGACACCCGATCGTGCTGCGACCCGTCTCGAGCGAGGACGCGATGACGGCCGACTGGACCCGCCTGCCCTACGAGGTGCTCGCCCGCATCTCGAACCGCATCACCAACGAGGTGCAGGAGGTCAACAGGGTCGTTCTCGACGTCACCTCGAAGCCCCCCGCCACCATCGAGTGGGAGTGACGAAGGAGCTCCCTCTCGCGAAGGGTGCTGTGTGGCCCGTGACCGCGCCAGCGGGCGCGGCGGAGTGACGAAGGAGCTCCCTCTCGCGAAGGGTGCTGTGTGGCCCGTGACCGCGCCAGCGGGCGCGGGGGAGTGACTCGCATCGCCTGACGAGGGCCCGGTCGCATCGCGCGGCCGGGCCCTCGCTCGCTTCCGCGCGGATCCGTCAGGTCGTGACGGGCGCCTTGATCTCGCCGAGGACGAACGCCTGGATCGCGAGGGCGGCGGCGCCGCGCGCCCACTCGACGCCGCCCTCTTCGGCGAGCACGATCGGAGGGGTGGTCGCCTCGGCCGCGCGCAGGGAGGCCAGGGAGCGTCGCATCGTCTCCTCGCCGATCTCCGCGATCCGGGCTCCCTCGCCCGCGATGACGATCCGGCGGGGGAGGGTGAGGTTGCAGATCGCGGCGAGGAGCACGCCGAGTCCGCGCGCTGCCTCGTCGATGATCGCCCGCGCTGGGGGGTCGCCGGCGGCGGCGAGATCGAGCGCCTCCTCGAACGGCACGGGCGACCCGGCGGCATCGCCGAGCCGGCGGGAGATGGCCTCGGCGTTGAGCAGCGCGGCCGCGCATCCGCGGTGACCTCGATCGCAGAGCGGGCCGGCGGGGTCCATCGGCCAGTGCCCGACGAGTCCGATCCCGTGCTCCTCGCTCACGATCGGGGTGCCGTCGACGACCAGGCCGAAGCCCGTGCCGACCCCGAGGGTGACGACGGCGAATCGGTCGTCGTCGCGTCCGGACCCGAACCAGTCCTCGTAGCGACAGAGTGCGATGACGTCGTTCTCGACCAGCGTGGCGGTCTGGGTCGCGTGTTCGACGAGGCGGGCGAGAGGCACGTCCCGCCAGCCGAGGAAGCTCGCCGAGGAGACGAGGCGACGTTCGCGGACGGCTCCGCCCAGGCCCACGCCGATCGCGGTGATCTCCCGGTCGGACGCGAGGTCGGCAGTGAGCATCGCGATGAGACGCACGACGGCGTCGGGCGAGGGGCTGTCGAGGGCGCGTGCGCGCACGTCGACGACGTCGCCGCGCAGGTCGGTGAGCGCCGCGATGAGGCGGCTCTCGCTCAGCTTGATGCCGATGAATCGGTGCGCGGAGGCGTCGACGTCGAGCAGGCGGGTGGGTCGTCCGACTCGCTTGTCGCTGCGCTCGCCCGCGTCGATGAGGATGCCGCGTTCGATCAGCGCGGCGCTGAGTCTGCTGAGCGAGGCGTGCGAGAGACCGAGGGCTCGACCGACGTCTGCGCGGGAGAGCGGTCCGTGGCGGAGGACCTCGAGGGCGACCGGAAGCGTCGCTCCGGTCTCGTCCCCCCAGGGGGGAGGGGAAGCAGGGGGCATCTCGGCTCCTTCCACGACGGATCCGGCGGCGCTCCGACATCTGGAGCGTAGCAACGGGGCGTTGACTCTCAATTATGTGTGATGTAAACATAATTGCGTTCGGCCCCGCTGGGGCGGCCGGATGAGCACCTGGAGACGACGACGTCCTGAAAGGAACCACGACATGAACCGAACAGCCCGGAGAGGCGGCAGCCTCGCCGTCATGTTCGCGCTCGCCTGCTCTCTGCTCGCGGGAGGTGCGGGAGCCGCGGCATCCGAGGCGCCGGGATCCGAGGCGGCGACGACCTGGGATCACGAGAACGCCGTGGCGACGACGGGCGCGGTCGCCGACGATGAGGTGCGCCGGTCGCCTTTCTACGAGATGTCGGTCCGCCCGGACGGAGGCGAGCCGCAGAGCTCGTTCGTCTACATGAGCACACCCCGGTCGGGGAAGGACAAGGCCGGATACGACGACGAGGACGGCGCGGAGTACGCGGCGGACGCCGAGCTGACGATGAGCTGGTCGAGCTTCGAGTACTCCGAGGACGTCTGGGTCGAGGTCTCCCTGCTGGCGGATCAGCCCCTCGGCTCCGCCGACGACGTCACGATCCGGCCGACCGACCTCGCGCTGGAGAAGGAGCTCGTCGACGAGCAGACCGTGCGGATCCGCGTTCCGCACACCGAGGAGGGGCTCCGGTTCTCGGTCGAGTTCGATCCCCAGCTGATCACCGCCTACAACGACATGAGCGGCGCGAGCGGGGCGCTCACGACCGATCCCGACGCCGGCCGGGCGGTGCACACCGAGCCCCAGAACGCGATGCTGGTCTTCGCGAATCCCGCGCTGGAGGGCGACGCCGCGACGCAGCTGATCCCGACGGAGGACGACGGGTCGATCCACCGTCCGGAGCCGGGGCTGGTGGATGACCTCGACGAGGTGTCCGAGGAGATCATCGTCTTCGAGCCGGGGGCGTACTACATGGGATCGGATCATCACGCGCTGCTCCCCGAGAACGTGCGCTGGGTCTATCTCGCCCCGGGCGCGCATGTGAAGGGCGCCTTCCGATTCGTGCACGAGACCCAGGAGGACTTCCGTGTGACGGGACGCGGCGTGCTCTCTGGCGAGCAGTACGTCTACGAGGCCGACACGGCCAACGGCTACCAGCGCAGCGTCACGGACAACTGCCACACCACGTGCGTGAAGATGCTGCAGTTCGAGTCCTCGGACCAGCCGCAGACCCTCGGCATCGAGGGGATCACGATCAGCGATCCGCCCTATCACTCGTTCGTCGTCTACGCGCACGAAGACGATGTCGAGATCCCGGTGCAGGACTTCCGCATGGATGTCTCGAACTACAAGCAGGTCGGAAGCTGGTACTGGCAGACTGACGGCATCGAGCTCTATCCGGGCGGTCGAATGAGCGACACGTTCTTCCACGCGAACGATGACGTCCTGAAGATGTACCACAGCGACGTCGAGATCGACGGCACCGTCATCTGGAAGAACGAGAACGGCCCCGTGTTCCAGTGGGGGTGGACTCCCCGCGAGGTGGACGGGGTGCGTGTGAGCGACACCGACGTCATCCACAACCGGATGGCTTGGAAGGACGTCAAGAAGAACACCTGCGTGTTCAACTCGTCGACGCACTGGGAGGATCCCGACGCCGTCGACCGCGCGGATCCGTCGATGACGGTGAAGAACATGACCTTCCGCGACACTCGCGTCGAGGGAGCCGTCAACTGCGCGCTGCGGATCTTCGCGCTCTCGGCGACCGAGAACATCGAGATCGACGGGTTCGAGATCGAGGAGTGGAACGACCTCGATCCGTCGTCGCAGGTGAGCCTGCTCACAGCTCATGAGGACGGAAACGGGGAGCGCGTCCGGCTCGGAGACGAGATGAGCGACGGCGACGGGATCCTGCTGCACGACTACTCCGTGTCGGGCGTTCCGATCATCAAAGCAGGAGACCAGTGGGCAGACGACGAGCCGGGGCGACTGGGCTTCGACGCCGTGGCTTGGGAGAGCTGGAACGCCACCGCCACGGGACAGCCGACCGGCGCGCTCCCGCTGCTGACGCTCGACGGGATCGAGGATGGCGGGATCGTCCCGTCGCGGGATCTCACGGTGCGGGGGACGACCGACGGGGAATCGATCTCGGTGCGCGTCGGCGGCGAGAGCGTCGAGACCCGGCTCGCTGCCGACGGATCCTTCGCAGCGGACCTGAGGCTCCCGGATATCGAGAACCGCGTGGTCGTCACGGCCACCGGAGAGAACGGGGTGAAGACCGTCGAGCGGCTCCGCCTGACGGCGCTTGGTACGCTCGTCGGCTCTCTCGACGATCCGGTCGGCGACGACGACGGCCCGGGGAGCTACACCTATCCGTCGGACGGCGCCTTCAACCCGGGAAGCTTCGACCTCACCCGGTTCGAGGTCTTCGAAGACGGCGATGTCGTGAGGTTCGTCGTGTCGACGGACGGGGAGATCCGCAACCCCTGGGGAGGCGACGGGATGAGCACCCAGCGCGTCAGCGTCCACGTGGGCGGCGGAGAGAGCTCGGGACCGGTCTCCCTGCTCCCCGGAACCAACACGTTCGCGGACGGCGCGTGGACCCACGCGGTTGTCGCGGACGGGCGTCAGCAGGACGGCCGTTTCGGCGCGGGCGTGTATGACGCCGATCACGAGCGCGTCGGGGACGTCGACCTGGAGGTCTCACCGGCGGGGCGCGTCGTCGCCTCGGTGTCCGCAGAGGTCTTCGCGGGCGTCGATCTCGCAGAGGCGGGCTATCAGGTGTCGATGTTCAGCGCAGCGGAGGAGTCGGAGGGCGTCGGAGGGGTCCGTCCCGTCTACAGCGCCGAGTGCGCGGCCGGCGTCGGGTGCCCGGAGTTCGTGGGAGCCTATCGGTTCGGGGGCGGAGCAGGGGACTGGACGGACGCCGTCGAGGCGGTCGACACCGACACGGCCGACTCGAACGCGATCGATATCATCAGCGGACCGTACGATCAGGGGGTGCTGATGGACTGGACGCGCGGCCCCGTGGTCCTTCCCTATCTCTCCCTCGTGCCCGTCGAGGAGACGGAAGAAGAGGAGGCGGAAGAGGACGGCGCGGACGGGAGCGGCGCAGAGGACGTGCCACCCCCGGCGCCCGACGACAGCGGGGACGCCGAAGCGGCGGAGCAGGGTGGCGAGGCAGCGGATGACGAGGGCGGAGATCTCGCTCCGACGGCCGGCACGCCGATGCTCGGATTCGCGGTCGTGCTGCTGATGGCTGCCGGAGCGGCGATCCTTCTCGCCGCTCGTCGGAGAGCCTGAGGCGCAGCCGGCGCCGCGCGGGGCGATCAACGCCGCGTGGCTCCCTGCCTCCGCGGGAGCGCCCCGTTCCGACGCCGGCATCGGAACGGGTGCGCTCCCGCGGGGGCGGCCGCACGGATCCGTCAGGTCGCGTCCCAGAGCGCCCGGTAGAAGGCGATGCGCTCGGCGTCGGGCGCGACGCCGTAGGCCTCCCAGAAGACGCCCTCGTCGTACGCGTCGTAGTTCCAGCCCAGCGACAGCGTCACGACCGCGAGATCGGCCCACCGGTCGGCGACGCCGAGGCGCGCGACGTCGACGTGCCCCGCGAAGCGGCCGTCGTCGTCGATCAGCGTGTTCGGCGCGCAGGCGTCGCCGTGGCAGACGACGAGGCGGTCGATCTCCGGCGCGTCCCGCAGCGGGTCCGGCACGCGGATGCCCTCCCGGGCGGCGGCCTCCACGCGGGTCGGCACGTCCCACCGCCAGGGGCAGTCGCGGACAGGCAGGTCGTGCAGCGCGCGCAGCCCGGCCCCGAGGGCCCGCAGCGCCTCGGCGGGGCGGGCGCGCCAGACGGGATCCACCGCAGAGCGCGCGGGGAGGGACCGGGTCGCGAGCAGATCGCCGTCCGCGGCCCTGCGGAGGGCGACGACCTCGGGGGCCGGGTGGCGGGCGGAGAGCCAGGTGAGTCGCTCGCATTCGTCGGCGAGCGACTCGGGAGAGCCGGCGGGGTCCCACTTGACGTGCATCGGATCGGGGCCGCCCGTGCGCCCCGTGAGGCCGCCGACCTCGTTCTGCCAGACGAGCGTCACGGGCCCGCCCGCGAACTCCCGCATCGCCGCGGGAACGGGGGTGTCGGGGGAGGGGAGGCCGGCGGGCATGCGGTCGAGCCTAACGGCGGGACGCCTGCAGGATCAGCGGTGCCGCTCCCGCGCGGCCTTGAGCCGGTCGTCTCTCACCGCGGAGCGCACCGCGGTGTAGATGATGAACCAGAGGATGAGGAGATTCACGCCGATCAGCGCGAGCGTGACGATGATGCTGACCGCGAGATTCTGCTGCAAGAGATCCATGTCGCCGAGCGCAGCTGCGGGTGGCCCGGCCCGCGGTTCGCGATCGTCTCGCGCTCCTGCTTCCTGCCCCGGTTCCGTTCTGGGCGGATCCGCCCCGGGCGGATCCCGGCCTCCGCGACGCGGCCGCGGCGCACGCTGGGAGCATGACAGACGAACAGGCCCTCCCTCCGCGCTTCGACGATCGCGCGCGCCGCGAGCTGCTGCACCAGAGGGCGCTCGTGCTCGACGGCGTGCTCGACGACGACAACGGCGCCCTCCTCATGACCCAGCTCATCCAGCTCGCCGCGGACGATCCCCGCGACGACATCGCCCTCTGGATCCACTCGCCGGGCGGATCCGTTCCCGCGATGCTCGCGATCCGCGACCTCATGCGGCTCGTCCCCTGCGACGTGGCGACCCTCGACCTCGGGATGGCGTGCAGCGCCGGGCAGTTCCTGCTCTCCGCCGGCGCGGCGGGCAAGCGCCGGGCGCTTCCGCACGCGAAGGTGCTGCTGCACCAGGGGTCGTCGGGCATCGGCGGCACCGCGGTCGACGTCGAGATGCAGGCCGACGACCTGCGTCGCATGCGCGACACCGTGCTCGGGATCATCGCCGACGACACCGGCCAGCCGCGTGAACGCGTCTTCGAGGACTCGCTGCGCGACCACTGGTTCACGGCGGAGGAGGCGCTCGACTACGGCTTCATCGACGCGATCGCCACAGACCTCGACGAGCTCCTGCCGCGGCACAGGCGCCGCACGGGCCTCGCCGGGGAGGCGGCGCGATGAGCGGCTACCCGATCCCGAACGTCATCGCCCGCGACGCGCGAGGCGAACGGATCCTCGACGTCTTCTCGCACCTCCTCAGCGAACGCGTCGTGTACGTCGGCACCGCGATCGACGCGGGCGTCGCGAACGCGCTCATCGGCCAGCTGCTGCACCTCGACGCGGAGAGCCCCGAGCGCGACATCCAGCTCTACGTGAACTGCGAGGGCGGCGACCCGGCCGCCGCGCTCGCGGTGTACGACACGATGCGCTTCGTGCGGGCCGACGTCGCGACGACGTGCGTGGGACAGGCGGTCGGCGTCGGGGCGATGCTGCTCGCCGCGGGAGCCCGCGGAAAGCGCGGCGTGCTGCCGCACGCGCGGATCGTGCTGCATCAGCCCGCCGCGCAGAGCAGGGGCCCGATCCCCGACCTCATCGTGACGGCCGACGAGCTCGTGCGCGTGCGGGGCGAGCTCGAGCGGGTGCTCGCGGAGCACACGACGCAGACCGTCGAGACGCTCAGACGCGAGACCGACCGCGATCGCGTGCTGCCCGCGGCCGATGCCGTCGCCTTCGGGCTGGCGGATCGGGTGCTGGCGGGTCGCGAGGGCGTCACGCCGCGAGCATGAGCGCGCCCGGGGGAGGAGAGGCCGGCGCTCCTCCCTCCGCGGGCGCCGCCTCGCGCAGGTCGTCGGCGACGCCGGAGGAGAGCTCGAGCAGCGACGATCCGAGAGCCCCGAGCACCGCGGCGAGGATCTCGCTCGACGGCTCCTTGAGGCCCCGCTCGACCTCGGACAGGTACTGCACCGAGATCCCCGCGCGCCGGGCGACGTCCGAGAGGCGCTCGCCGCGGCGGAACCTCATGCGGCGCAGGCGGACCCCCACGAGGTGCCGCCACAGCGGATCCGTCGGGCGCGCGGGCAGGGGGAGGAGCTCGGCCATGGCCTCACGCTATGCGCCGGGCGGCGCGAGCGCAGGCCGTTCCGCTGAGGGCAGAAGCCCCGTGCCTCACGCCGTGAGGATCGGGATCCTGCCCAGAGTGCGCACGGCGACGCCCTCCGCCTCGATCGCGGCGCGACCGGGCCCCTCCTCCTCGAGCAGGAAGCCCGCCCCGACGATCTCGGCGCCCGCCTCGCGCAGCAGCCGGAGGGAGGCGAGCGCGGATCCGCCCGTCGAGATGACGTCGTCGATGAACAGCGTGCGCCTGCCCGCGACGGCGCCGAGCCGGCGGCGATCGAGCAGCAGACGCTGGCTGCCGTGGCTGGTGATCGACGACAGGTCGGCCGCGAGCGCGTCGCCGAGATGCACCTTGTTCGACTTCTGGAGCACGAGGTAGTCGTCGATGCCGAGCGCGCGGGCCACCTCGATCGCGACGGGGATGCCGAGGGTCGCCGCCGTCGCGACCGCCTCGATCCCTTCGTCGCGGAACAGGTCGGCGAGCTCGCGACCGGCCGTCTCGATGAACGCGACGCCGTGGTCGATCGTCATGAGCAGGCAGATGGCCTTCTCGGGCGGATCGCCGAGCGGGATGACGGGCAGCGCGACGGTCTGCGATCCGATCTGCGCGTCGTACGAGGCGGGGAAGGTCATGCGGCGGGCTCCTCCAGGTCGAGCTCGGCGTCGGGCTGACGGCGTCCGAGCAGCGGGCGGATGACGAGGTTGACGAGCGGGTGCAGCACGATGAGCATCACCGTGCTCATCATCATGGGGCTCGTGATGATGCCGGAGATCGTCGGCGACATCTGCGCGACGATCTCGGCGGGCATGGCCTGCAGACCCACCGGCACGATGAAGCACACGGCGGCGACCACGAGGTTCAGGTCGTCCCACCGCACGTTGCCGAGCTGCTGCACGCCCGCGAACGTGATGACGCCGAACAGGATGGTCGCGGCGGCGGAGAGCGCCGGACCGGGCAGGCTCGCGATGAACAGCGCGAACTGCGGCAGGAACGCGAGCACGACGGCGAAGATCCCGGCCGCGATCGTCACGCGCCGCGAGGCGACGCCGCTGACGCGCAGGATCCCCGAGTTCTCCGGATAGGAGGTGGAGCCGATGCCGCCGAACAGGCCGCCCACCGCGGATCCGAGGAACTCGACGAACAGGCCGCGGTTCGCGCGGTTCACGTCGATCCGCTGGCCCGACCACTTCCCGAGCAGCGCGTACACGCCCATCGACTCGCCCGCGGCCTGCAGGAACCCGACCATCATGATCGGCACGGCGCCCCAGGCGAAGCCCAGGCCGAACGGCGCGAACTCGGGCAGGCCGACGAACGAGAACGCCGACAGGTCGGGCAGCGTCCACGCCCCGAGAGCGGCGGCGGTGAGGGTGCCGGCGACGACGCCGATGAGGATCGCCATGCGCTTGACGATCGTGCGGCCGCCGAAGATCATGCAGGCCGCCACGGCCGTCGCGGCCACCACCGCGACGACGACGCTCGCCCAGACGCCGTGGTCGCCCATGGCCTGGAACCAGCCGGAGACGCCCACCGAGGCGAGCTGCGCGCCGAGGACGAGGAACATCGTCCCGAACACGAGCGGGTTCGCGATGAACTTCGCGACGTGGCCGTAGACGCCGAGCTTGAACAGCGGGAAGGCGAGGATGAGCGACAGGGCGCCGGCGACGACCATGGATCCGAACGCCACGTCGATGCCGTACGCGCCGCCCGTCGTGATGAGAGCGACGAGCAGCGCCGCCGTCGGCCCCTGCACGATCGGCAGACGCAGGATGCGCGACGACGAGAGGATCGTGACGAGCCCGGTCAGCAGGAAGCAGCCCTGGATGATCTTCGCGACGTCCTCCGTCGCGAGGCCCACGGCGGCGCCGAGGCTCGTGGGGAACACCCAGAGCCCGGTGAGGGCGAGCAGGTGCTGCAGCCCGTAGACGGCGCTGCGATGCGGGGCGACCGGGTCGTCGAACCCGATCGCGAAGGTCGTTCGGGTGGGGGGTGCAGCGGGCACGCCGGAGCCTCTCTCGGAGCGTCGGGGAACATCCTCACGTTACGCCCGTCGGGCGCGCCGGGGAAATGCGCCGGAGGCGAGAGGATGGATCCATGACGACGCACGAGTACAGCTTCCGGGGTCTGCGCCTCCGCGACCACACCGTCACCGTCCCGCTCGACTGGGCGGATCCGCAGGGCGGCCGCACGATCGAGGTCTTCGCGCGCGAGGTGGCGAGGCCGGGTAACGAGGACGCGCCGATCCTGCTGTTCCTGCAGGGCGGCCCGGGCGGAAAGGGGCCGCGGCCCGAGCCCGCGGGCGGCTGGATCGGCGAGGCGCTCGAGACGCACCGCGTGCTGCTGCTCGACCAGCGCGGCACCGGGCGATCGACCCGCATCGAGGCGTCGACGATCGCGGGCCTCGGCGCCGAGGAGGCGGCCGAGCACATCCGCTGCTTCCGCGCCGAGCAGATCGTCGCCGACGCCGAGCACATCCGCCGCGAGGTGTTCGGCGGGGTGCGCTGGCAGACGCTCGGCCAGAGCTACGGCGGGTTCCTCACCCTCACCTACCTCTCCTTCGCGCCCGACGCCCTCGAGGCGAGCTACGTGACG
The DNA here is from genome assembly GCF_050958665.1 of Microbacterium sp. gxy059. Lineage (NCBI taxonomy): Bacteria > Bacillati > Actinomycetota > Actinomycetes > Micrococcales > Microbacteriaceae > Microbacterium > Microbacterium sp. gxy059. The sequence goes on from NZ_JAMXWT010000029.1 coordinate 25,182, forward strand.
GGCGGCGTCACCTCCGTGGATCCCGACGTCGACGGCCTCTATCGCAACACGCTCGCGCGCGTGAGGAGGAAGACGGCGGAGTTCCACCGCCGCTACCCGCAGGACACCGAGACGCTCGCGACGATCGTCGACCTCGTCGAGAACGAGGACGTGCGGCTGCCGAGCGGGGACCGGCTCACGTCCCGTCGCCTGCAGACCCTCGGCATCGACTTCGGGATGGGGCCGGGCATGGAGCGCGTGCACTGGCTGCTCGACGAGGCGCTGCTGCCCTCGGGCCGGCTGAGCGAGGCGTTCCTCGACGCCGTCGACCAGCGCACCCAGTACTACGGCGGCCCCCTCTACGCCGTGCTGCAGGAGGAGATCTACGCCGACGGGAGGGGAGCGACCCGCTGGGCGGCGCACCGCATGCGCGAGGAGCTCGGCGGCTTCGACGCGGCCGAGGAGGTCGCGGCCGGACGCCCCTTCCCGTTCACGGGCGAGATGTTCTTCCCCTGGCAGTTCGACGAGATCGCGTCGCTGCGCCCGTTCCGCGACGCCGCGATGGCGCTGCACGAGCGCGAGGACCACCCGGATCTGTACGACCGCGACCGCCTCGCCCGCAACGAGGTGCCCGTGGCGGCCGCGATGTACCACGACGACATGTTCGTGCCGGTCGACATCGCGATCGAGACGGCCGACCGCGTGCCGAATATGCACCTGTGGATCACGAACGAGTACGAGCACGACGGCCTGCGGCAGGATCCGCGGATCGTGCGCCGCCTCATCGACCGCGTGGTGGAGGAGGGCGGCCCGCGCCGCTGATCCGCTCGCGGAACGACGACGCCCCCGCCGGTTCTCCGGCGGGGGCGTCGTCGTGAGGTGCGGAGATCAGTCGTTGCCGCGCAGGATGGCGAGCAGACGCAGGATCTCGATGTAGATGAAGACGACCGTGGCGAGGATGCCGTAGGCGGCCTGCCAGGCGAGCTTCGCCGGGGCGCCGTTGCGCACGCCGCGCTGGATCGCGTCGAAGTCCATGACGAGCATGTAGGCGCCCATGAACACCGCGAAGATGCCGATGATGAGGCCGATCGGGATGCCGGCGATCGTCATCGAGCGCAGTCCGAAGGCCGCGCCCTCCGGCAGGACGCCGAAGAGCATGAGGCCCACGTTGAGCAGCGAGAAGACGAGGTAGCCGACCATGCCGATGAGCACGATCTTCGTCATCTTCGCCGAGGCGCGGATCTTGCCGCTCGAGAAGAGGGCGAGGGTCACGCCGATCACCGCGATCGTGCCGAGCGCGGCCTGCATGACGACGGCGGGCCACATGACCTCGAAGAACGCCGAGATGCCGCCGACGAACAGGCCCTCGACGACCGCGTACGCGATCACGAGGCCCGTCGCCGCCTTGCGGGAGAAGGCGATGATGAGGCTGATGACGAGCGTGCCGATCGCGCCGATGATCGCGGGCGCCATGTTGATCGTGGTCGCCATCGTCGGCGACAGCGTGCCGCCGAGCGTGACGAACCAGCTGACCACGGCCACGACGAGCATGACGCCGAAGAGCACGGCCGTCTTGACGATCGTGTCTTCATAGGTCATGCGGCCGGTCTGGGGGGTGCCCGCCGACGGCGCGGCGTACATGCCCTCCATCTGCGCCTGCTGCGCGACGTGCGGCACCTGCGCCGCCTGGCGGGCCTGGGCGGCCTGGTTCGGGTCGAGGGGCGTCGCGTAGCCCTGCTGGCCGCGCGGCGTCTCCTGCGTGAAGTACGGATTGTTGAAACCGGGGCTGGCCATAGCTGTGGTCACACTCCTGAGGTCTGGGTGCGCCCCTGCGGGCGCCGTGCCTCTACGATATCGGCGACCCCTATGCCTGGGCTGTGTTCACCGGGATTTCGCCGAGGGAGGAATCGGGCGTCCTAGCCTGGGGCGATGGACGGATCCGCTCCCCTCGTCATCGGCCACCGCGGCGCCCCCGGGTACCTGCCGGAGCACACCCGGGCGTCCTACGAGCTCGCGATCGCGCAGGGCGCCGACGCCGTCGAGCCCGACGTCGTCCCGACGAAGGACGGCGTGCTCGTCGTGCGGCACGAGAACGAGATCTCCGAGACGACAGACGTCGCCTCCCGGCCCGAGTTCGCCGACCGGCGCACGACGAAGTCGTTCGCGGGCGTCCGGATGACCGGCTGGTTCGCGGAGGACTTCACCTGGGACGAGCTGAGCACCCTGCGCTGCCGCGAGCGCATCCCCGGTCTGCGCCCGGAGAGCGCCAGGCACGACGGAGCCGAGCCGCCCCTGCGGCTGCGCGACGTGCTCGCGATCGCGCGCGCGGGCGGTGCGGGGGTCGTCGTCGAGATCAAGCACGACGCGCTCTTCTCCTCGCTCGGCTTCGACCTCGCGGCGATGACCGCCGACGAGATCCGGTCGTCCGGCTGGGGCGAGGACGACGGTCCGCTCGTGATCGAGTCGTTCGAGCAGGCGGCGCTCACGCGGATCCGCGACGAGGGGCTGGGCGCCCCGCTCGTGTACCTCGTCGAGGCCTCGGGGACGGCGCCCGACCGGCTCCTCGCAGAGGGCGACGACGCGCCGAGCTATCGCGATCAGCTCGCCCCGGAGGGACTCGCGGCGCTCGCCGACGGCGTCGACGGCATCAGCGTGCACAAGCGGCTGCTGCTCGACGCGGAGGGACTCGGCGCGGCGTCGGGCTTCGTCGAGGACGCCCGGGCGCGGGGTCTGTCGCTGTTCACCTGGACCTGCCGTCCCGAGAACGCGTTCCTCCTGCCCCGGCACCGCTCATCGGGGGGACGGGCGGCCCACGGCGACTGGCGGGCCGAGTGGCGGGAGATCGCGCGCGCCGAGCCGGACGGCGTGTTCGTCGATCACGCGGATCTCGGCGTCGCCGCCTTCCGCTCCTCCGCCTCGACGCGCGCCTGAGCGACCAGGGCGGCGGGACCCGCCTGCCCGATGTGCAGCTGGAAGAAGTCGCGGATCTCGCGGTCGGCGGCCGCCAGGTCGTTCGTCTCGATGTTGCGCGCGAACTTCTCGAAGAAGCGCGTCAGATCCTCCCAGGGCGCGAACAGCGGGAACTCCCCGTGGAGGTTGCGCCGGAGGATGAGCCAGGTGTCGCGGATCAGATTCTGGAAGAGGGAGTTCCCGCTCGCGTCCGCGAACAGGTAGAGCAGATCGCGGGAGAGGTCGTACCCCGCTCTCGGGTCGTCGGCCGCCGTCTCGCCGATCGCGCGGGTGAGCTCCGCGGCGCGGGCCCGGTCCGCCGGCGTCAGGCGCGGGAAGCCGAGCCGCATGGCGGCGAGGATCTGATAGCCGATGAACTCGAGCGACTCCTCGGCGGCTCCCTCGGGGATCTCCGTCACGCGCGTGAACCGGCTGGCGACCATCTCGATGAGCCCCCGCTGCTCGAGGCGCTGCAGCGCCTCGCGGACGGGCATGCGCGAGACCCCGAGGTCGGCGGCGAGCTCCGAGTCGCGCACGCGCTGCCCCGGGGCGAGGGTGCCGTCGACGATGGCCTCCGCGAGGCGCTCGTACACGGTGTCGGCGAGGCGGGGAGGCTGCGCCTCGACCTGGTCTGCTCGGTCGTGTCCGCGCACGGCGACTCCTTTCGGTTATGGAAACCGTGATTCTGCGCGCCTTACCTCGGGGGGAGCTGTGCGAAATGCGTGCTCCCGCTGAGGGATCCGGACGAAGCGCCCAAGTCGGGTAACGAAGGGCGCCATGGCGCGATTCGCAATGCTATACGCTCCGAGCGAGCGGCGGGGACGATTGTCGGACGGGTTCCCTAGACTCGACGGCGACATGTCTGACGCACCTGAGGCTCCCCTTCTCCCGACCGACGCCGATCCCCTTCTCGACGGGCTCAACCCGCAGCAGCGCGAGGCGGTCGAATACCGCGGCCCCGCCCTGCTCATCGTCGCGGGGGCGGGATCCGGGAAGACGCGCGTGCTCACGCACCGCATCGCCTCGCTGCTGCGCGCCCGCGAGGCGTGGCCGAGCCAGATCCTCGCGATCACCTTCACCAACAAGGCCGCGGGCGAGATGCGCGAGCGCGTCGAGCAGCTCGTCGGCGAGCAGGCGAAGGGCATGTGGATCTCGACGTTCCACTCCGCGTGCGTGCGCATCCTGCGCCGCGAGGCCGAGCAGTTCGGCTTCACCCGCTCGTTCACCATCTACGACTCCGGCGACGTGCGCGCCCTCATGAAGCGCCTCGTCAAGGAGCACGAGGCCGATGCCTACGGCCTCACGCCCGCCGCCGTGCAGAGCCGCATCTCGAAGCTCAAGAACGAGCTGCATGACGCCGACTCCCACTCCCGCCAGGCCAACATGTCCGATCCGGCGGAGCGCATCTTCGTCGAGATCTTCCAGGATTACACGCGCCGCCTGCGCGCCTCCAACGCGTTCGACTTCGACGACCTGCTCGCGCAGACCGTGTTCCTGTTCCGGGCGTTCCCGCACGTCGCCGACGTGTACCGGCGCCGCTTCCGGCACATCCTCGTCGACGAGTACCAGGACACCAACCACGCGCAGTACCAGCTGATCCGCGAGCTCACGAAGCCCGTGCAGGGCGACGACGGGCTCGACGTCGGCGGCGGCATGATCGCCCTCATGCCGGAGGAGAAGAGCGAGCAGGCCTCGCTCACCGTCGTCGGCGACTCCGACCAGTCCATCTACGCCTTCCGCGGCGCCGACATCCGCAACATCACCGAGTTCGAGCGCGACTTCGCGGGGGCGAAGGTCGTGATGCTCGAGCAGAACTACCGCTCCAGCCAGAACATCCTCGACGCCGCCAACGCCGTCATCCGCAACAACTTCGACCGCAAGGAGAAGAAGCTGTGGACCGACCAGGGCGAGGGCGAGAGCGTCGTCGGCTTCACCGGCTACTCGCAGCACGACGAAGCGCAGTTCGTCGCCGACGAGATCGACCGCCTGCGCGCCCAGGGCGTCGACTACAGCGAGATGGCCGTCTTCTACCGCACCAACTCGCAGTCGCGCGCGCTGGAGGAGATCTTCATCCGCGCTGCCGTCCCGTACCGCATCATGGGCGGCACGAAGTTCTACGACCGCGCCGAGATCAAGGACGCCCTGGCGTACCTCGTCGCGGTCGCCAACCCCGCCGACGAGCTGGCTGTGCGGCGCATCCTCAACAAGCCGAAGCGCGGCATCGGAGCCGTCACCGAGACGAACATCGCGCAGTTCGCCGCCGACAACGGCCTGACGTTCCGCGAGGCGCTCGCCCACGCGCCCGAGATCGGCCTGGGGCCGAAGCTGCAGAAGGCCGTCGGCCACCTCGACGAGGTGCTGCGCGAGGCGACCGGGATCATGATCCCCGAGGGCGACGAGCCCGTCTCGCCGCGCACCGTCACCGAGGGGCTGCAGGTGCTGCTGAACAAGTCGGGCTACCTCGACGTGCTGCGCCAGTCGAAGGATCCGCAGGACGAGGCGCGCGTCGAGAACCTCGACGAGCTCATCGCCGTGACACGCGAGTTCGCGCGCAACAACCCCGAGGGCACGATCGTCGACTTCCTGACCGAGGTGGCGCTCGTCGCCGACAGCGATGACCTCGACGACGCCTCGGGCAGCGTCTCGCTCATGACGCTGCACACCGCCAAGGGGCTCGAGTTCGACACCGTGTTCCTCACGGGCGTCGAGGAGGATCTCATCCCGCACCGCATCTCGGCGGGAGAGCCTGGCGGCCCGCAGGAGGAGCGGCGCCTGTTCTACGTGGGCATCACGCGCGCCCGCAAGCGGCTGTACCTGTCGCTCGCCATGACGCGCGCCCAGTTCGGCGAGGTGTCGGTCGCGATGCCCAGCCGCTTCCTCCAGGAGATCCCCGCCGACCTCATCGAATGGCGTCAGTCGCCCGGAGACGTCAACGGGCGCGGCGGCACGCAGTCACGAGCCCTCAACGCCGTGCGCCCCCGCGAGAGCCGCTGGGGCGTGACGCCCCTCGAGCCGAAGGCGAAGACGTCGTCGCTCGCCGAGTTCACCAACCGGGTCACGGGCAAGGTGCGCGACAACGGCGACCTCGAGCTCGCGCCGGGCGACCGCGTGCGGCACGACGACTTCGGCGAGGGCACGGTCGACGCCGTGACGGGGCAGGGCGCGAAGCGCATCGCGCACATCCGCTTCGACGACCTCGGCGTGAAGAAGCTGCTCATCAAGGTCGCGCCCCTCGCGAAGATCTGACGGCCGTCAGCGGCGCACGCGGCCGGCGGGCACCGCGACCGCCAGCTGCAGGGCGGCGATCGCGGCCAGCGCGAAGAGCGATGGGCGCCATGAGCCCGTCGCCTGCCCGATCGCGCCGAACAGCACGGGGCCGACGGCGGCGAGCAGGTAGCCGATCGACTGCGCCATGCCAGACAGGCTCATCGTCTCGTCGGGCGTGCGGCCGCGGATCCCGATGAGAGCCAGCGCCACGACGAGCGACGACCCGGTGCCGAGGCCGATCATGATGATCCAGGCCAGTCCGCCGTCGGGCGCGAGCGCGAGGCCGAGCGCGCCGATCAGGATGGGCGCGCTCACGGTGACCGTCGCGGCGACCTGGCCCTCGGGGCGCCGCAGCAGGCGAGGGATCGCGAGGCCGGCGGCCACGCCGACGAGCTGGTAGACGAACAGGTGCACGCCGGCGCGCTCCGGCGAGACGCCCTGCGCCGCCTCGATCGTCGGCAGCCAGGTGATCATGATGTAGTACGCCGTCGACTGCAGCGCCATGAACGCCGTCACGAGCCACGCCGTCGGCTGCCTCCACACCGACACGGGGGCGTCTCCCGGAGCGAGGGGGAGGTCCGGCTCGGGAGCGGGCACCCGCAGGCGCAGGGCCCAGAGCAGGGCGGCGACGAGCGGCGGCAGCGCCCAGAACGCGAGCGAGCCCCGCCAGGTCCAGGGGCCCGCCAGGGGGACGGCCACCGCCGACGCGATGCTCGCGCCCAGCGTGATGCACGCCGAGTAGACGCCCGTCGCGAGGGACATGCGCCGGGGGAAGTCGCGCTTCACGATGACGGGGACGAGCACGTTGCCGATCGCGATCGCGCCGCCGACGACCGCCGTCCCCGCCCACAGCCCGCCCGCTCCGAGGGTCGAGCGGATGACGACCCCCGCCGCGAGCAGCCCGAGGGCGGCGAGGATCGTGCGCTCGGCGCCGAGCCGCGACGCGATGCCCGGCACGAGGGGTGAGACGGCGGCGAAGGCGATGAGGGGGAGCGCCCCCAGCACGCCCTGCCGCGCCTCGTCGAGCGCGAACGCCGACGCGATGTCGGGCAGCAGCGGCCCCACGGACGTCAGCGCAGGGCGCAGGTTGAGGGCGACGAGGAAGACGAGGCTGGCGGCGACGAGCGGCCAGCCGCGGGCGGCGGATCGGTTCATGGCGTTCTGCCCCGAGGCTAGCCCAGCCCCGTCGGATCGTCTGCGCCGGTCCGCCAGGGCGCGCCGCGCACGTAGGCTGGCCCCATGGGTCTGTTCTCTCGGAAGAAGAAGTCCGATCGCGATGAGGCGCGAGCGGCGGAGCCGCCCGTCGACGACGCCGCGGAGACGGGGGATCCGGAGGCGACGCCCGAGGCGCCCGCGCAGCCGGCCGCTGACGACGCCCCCGAGGTGAACATCTCGTTCTCCGCCTTCCGCGGCGTCGGAGCGCAGTCGGGGCCCGAGGTCGACGCCCCGGGCGAGCGGCCCGCGACGCCGCAGAAGGCCGACCCGGCGGCGGGCCCCCACAGCACGACGCGTCGCCCCGACGGCGCGCCCGCCCCCGCCCCGACGCCCCCGGAGGACGCCCCGGCGCCCGCGCCGCGCGAGCTGCCCCTCGCCCCGGCCGCCCCGCCCCAGGATCTCGAGACCGTGAAGGGGCTGCGCGACAACGCCCTGCTTCGCGACGCGCTCCAGGCGCTGCCCGAGACCCCCACCCCGCAGCAGCTGCTCGGCGTGGCCCGCCAGATGCTGCAGGGCCACGTGTACCTCCGCGTCGCGGGAGACGTGCGCGAGCAGGTCGTGGACGGCAGGGCGACGCTCACGTTCGGTGTCGCGAAGACGGGCGACAAGAGCTACATGATGGTGTTCAGCTCGGGTCGCGCGCTGCGTGAGGCGGTCAAGGCCGACGGCGACGAGAAGACCTCCGCCGTGGCGCAGCCCGTCGCGACGATCGTGCAGCACATGGTCGACAACGGCTTCGACGGCATCATCGTCGACAACGCGTCCGCCCCGAAGCGCATCGTCCTGCCCCGCGAGATGCTCGAGAAGGCGATGTCGCAGGCGGATCCGGGGCTGCGCCTGAAGACCCTCATCGCGCAGCCGCGCGACACCGAGACGCCGGGGAAGGTCGCCGCGCTGCTCGCGGAGCGCCCCCCGCTCTGGGTCGCGGTCGGCACCTCGTCGTCCGACGACCAGAAGATGGGCATCGCCGAGGCGCGCCTCGCCAACGGCACGCGTCTCCTCCAGGTGTTCTCGCACCCCCTCGAGGTCGTCGCGACCGGCCGCGAGGAGCGCGCCCTGCCGTTCGGCGTCGAGAAGATCGCGAAGGTCCTCGTCGACCACCCCGCCATCGGCGGCCTGCTCATCGACCCCGCAGGCCCCCTCATGACGCTCACGCGCGAGGAGCTCGAGCCCGTCATCGCCCTCGCCGACGGCGACGACGCGGCAGGAACCGAGCCGACCGCCTGACGCAGGACGACGCGGGCCCCGGATCCTCGAGGATCCGGGGCCCGCGTCGTCGCGCTCAGGAGCTCAGACGAACGCGCCCATGCCCGTGATGTCGCGGCCGATGAGCAGCGCCTGCACGCTCTCCGTGCCCTCGTAGGTGTGGATCGCCTCGATGTCGGCGAGGTGCTGCATGACGCGGTTCTCGAGGAGGATGCCGTTGCCGCCGAGCAGGTCGCGGGCGTCGCGGGCGATGTCGCGCGCCGTGCGCGTGTTCGAGTACTTCGCGAGCGACGCCTGCGTCGGTCGCAGCTCGCCCGCCCGCTCGAGGTCGGCGAGGCGACGGCAGAACAGCTGCATCCCGGTCAGCTGCGACAGCATGCGGGTGAGCTTCTCCTGCACGAGCTGGAACGCGGCGAGGGGCTTGCCGAACTGCACGCGCTGCTGCGCGTACTGCAGCGCCGCCTCGTAGCAGGCGGTCGCGTGCCCGAGCGCCGACCAGGCCACCCCGGAGCGCGTCGCATACAGCACGCGCGAGGTGTCGGCGAACGAGTGCGCTCCCGGGAGCCGGGCGTCGAGCGGCAGGCGCACGTCGTCGAGCGCGATGCGGGCCTGGTGGATCGCGCGCAGCGAGATCTTGCCCTGGATGACCTCGCCCCGGTAGCCGGGGGAGTCCTGCGGCACGAGGAAGCAGCCGACCCGTCCGTGGTCGGCGTCCGTCTCGTCGTCGATGCGCGCCCACACGAACGTGATGCCGCCCGAGGCGCCGTTGCCGATCCACTTCTTCGCGCCCGTGAGGATCCACGCGTCTCCCTCGCGGCGGGCGCGCGTCTCCAGGCCCGTCGAGTCGCTGCCGTGATCGGGCTCGGTGAGGGCGAACGACCCCGGCACCTCGCCGCGGTTCAGCGACTGCAGCCACCTCTCCTTCTGCGCGTCGCTGCCGTAGAGCGCGAGCGTGCGCAGCGCGAGGCCGCCCTGCACCGCGAGGACCGTGCCGAAGGAGCCGTCTCCGCGCGAGAGCTCCATGTTCACGAGGCCGGCCGCGAGCGGGCTCAGGCGGGGGAGGCCGTCGTGGACGATGCCGTCGGCCATGAGGTCGCGGCTGCCGAGCGCCCGCAGCGCCAGGTCTGTCGGGTAGTCCGAGGTGTCCCACGCGGCGACGAGATCGTCGACGACCTCGTCGACGGCCTCCCGCGCGCGGCTCCACGCGTCGCGGTCGGCTCCCGTCACATCGGAGAACACGCCGTAGTAGTCGGTGTCGAGGGGACCGGTGATGTCGTACGAGCGCACGCGCTCGCCGGGAAGATGCTCCGCTGCCATGCTCCGAACGCTAGGAGGTCGTGGCGCGCGTGGCCAGTTTCTTATCGTCATCCGACACCGGGTAGGCTGAGCGGCAGACTTCTCCCTGTGCTGGAAGGCCCGATCCCATGATGTTCCTCCTCTCGCTGATCCTGTTCCTCGGCGGCATGGCGCTGTTCGCCGTCGCCTTCATGGTCACGTCCTTCCAGGGCGTCGTCTTCGCGGGCGGCATCATCGCCATCTGCCTCGCGATGGCGCTGCCGATGTTCGCGACGCGCAAGAGCCCCCGCTAGGGAGCGATCCCGGCTTCTCGACGCCGCCCGAAAGATCCTCGGATCCTTCGGGCGGCGTCGTCGTGTGCGGATCCGTTCCGCTTCCCTGCGGGTAGTAGGGTGGATGGCGGTCGAGGTCTCTCGACATCGAGACGTTCTTCCACGCCTCTGCACCCGTTCGCCCACCTAAGGAAAAGCAACGTGGATCTCTACGAGTACCAGGCTCGAGACCTGTTCGAGAAGTACGATGTGCCGGTGCTCGCCGGCATCGTGGCCGACACCCCCGAGGAGGTGAAGGCAGCGGCGGAGAAGCTCGGCGGCGTGGTCGTGGTCAAGGCTCAGGTCAAGACCGGCGGTCGCGGAAAGGCGGGCGGCGTGAAGGTCGCCAAGAGCCCCGACGAGGCGTACGAGGCGGCGAAGGCGATCCTCGGCCTCGACATCAAGGGCCACGTCGTCAAGCGCGTCATGGTCGCCGCCGGCGCGAACATCGCCCAGGAGTTCTACTTCTCGGTGCTGCTCGACCGCGCCAACCGCTCCTACCTGTCGCTCTGCAGCGTCGAGGGCGGCATGGAGATCGAGCAGCTCGCGGTCGAGAAGCCCGAGGCGCTCGCCCGCATCGAGGTGAACCCGCTCGCCGGCATCGACCAGGCCAAGGCCCTCGAGATCGCGAAGGCCGCGAACTTCCCCGACGAGCTCGTCGAGAAGGTCGCCGACGTCTTCGTGAAGCTGTTCCAGGTCTACAAGGGCGAGGACGCGACGCTCGTCGAGGTCAACCCGCTCGTCCTCACCGCCGAGGGCGACGTCATCGCGCTCGACGGCAAGGTGTCGCTCGACGACAACGGCACCGAGGTGCGCCACCCCGAGCACGAGGAGCTCGAGGACAAGGACGCCGCCGACCCGCTCGAGGCGAAGGCCAAGGCCGCCGGCCTCAACTACGTCAAGCTCGACGGAGAGGTCGGCATCATCGGCAACGGCGCGGGCCTCGTCATGTCGACGCTCGACGTCACCGCCTACGCGGGCGAGAACCACGGCGGCGTGAAGCCCGCCAACTTCCTCGACATCGGCGGCGGCGCCAACGCCCAGGTCATGGCCAGCGGCCTCGACGTGATCCTCGGCGACCCGCAGGTCAAGAGCGTCTTCGTCAACGTCTTCGGCGGCATCACGAGCTGCGTGGCCGTGGCCGAGGGCATCGTGAAGGCCCTCGAGATCCTCGGCGACGCGGCGACCAAGCCGCTCGTCGTGCGCCTCGACGGCAACCAGGTCGAGGAGGGTCGCGCGATCCTCGCCGAGGCGAACCACCCCCTCGTCACCCTCGCCGCAGGCATGGACGAGGGCGCCGACAAGGCCGCCGAGCTGGCGAACGCCTGAGACGAACAGATCGGATAGGACAGAAGAGATGTCGATCTACCTCAACAAGGACTCGAAGGTCATCGTCCAGGGCATCACGGGCGGCGAGGGCACCAAGCACACCGCGCTGATGCTGAAGGCCGGCACCAACATCGTCGGCGGCGTCAACGCGCGCAAGGCCGGCACCACCGTCACACACGAGAAGCCGCACGAGGGCGAGGTCGAGCTGCCCGTCTTCGGCTCCGTCGCCGAGGCCATCGAGAAGACCGGAGCCGACGTGTCGGTGGCCTTCGTGCCGCCGAAGTTCACGAAGGACGCGATGATCGAGGCCATCGACGCCGAGATCCCGCTGCTCGTCGTCATCACCGAGGGCGTGCCCGTCGGCGACACCGCCGAGGCGTGGGCGTACGCCATCGAGAAGGGCTCCAAGACCCGCATCATCGGGCCGAACTGCCCCGGCATCATCACGCCGGGCGAGGCGCTCGCCGGCATCACGCCCGCGAACATCACGGGATCGGGCCCGATCGGCCTCGTCTCGAAGTCGGGCACGCTCACCTACCAGATGATGTTCGAGCTGCGCGACTACGGCTTCTCGACCGCCATCGGCATCGGCGGCGACCCCGTCATCGGCACGACGCACATCGACGCGCTCGAGGCGTTCGAGAACGACCCCGACACGAAGGCGATCGTCATGATCGGCGAGATCGGCGGCGACGCCGAGGAGCGCGCGGCCGAGTACATCAAGGCGAACGTCACGAAGCCGGTCGTCGGCTACGTCGCCGGCTTCACCGCGCCCGAGGGCAAGACGATGGGCCACGCCGGCGCCATCGTCTCCGGCTCGGCCGGCACGGCAGCCGCGAAGAAGGAGGCCCTCGAGGCCGCGGGCGTGAAGGTCGGCAAGACGCCGTCCGAGACCGCCCAGCTCATGCGGGAGATCATCGAGAGTCTCTGAGCCTCGCGACCTCGCACGCGCCCCGCCGGATCCGTCCGGCGGGGCGCTTCGCGCGTCACGGGGTGGGAGCCGGGGGATCCGCAGACGGCGCGGGTAGGGTGACATCCGCTATGCAACGGGTACTGGTCGCGGCGCTCGCCGCCGTGGATGCTCTCGTCGCCGCGGCCGCCGGGCTCGCCGCGATCCTCGCCCCGCTCACCCTCGTGTGGCTGGCGGCGCTCGCCGGCGACCCGTCGTGGGGGGCGCTGTGGCCCGCGACGGCGCGCATCTGGCAGCTCGGCCAGCTCGTGCCCCTGCACGTCGACCTCGACGCCGACGCGCTCCTCGCGACCGGGCTCCCCGCTGACGCCGCCTCGTTCTGGGTGGGGCTCGCGCCGCTCGCCTTCGCGGCCTTCAGCATGCTGTTCGCGGCCCGCTCCGGCCGTCGCGCGGCCCGGAGCGGGGCGACGCTCATCGGGTGGGCGTCGGGAGCCGCGACGACGGCGGCCGTCGCGGCGATCGTCCAGGCGACGAGCGCCGCGCCGCTCGTGGAGGTCGCCGCGTGGCAGGCGATCCTCCTCCCCACCGCCGTCTACGCGGCGGGTCTCGTCGCGGGCGGCATCGCGGGGGCATGGGAGGACGGCGACGGCGGCGCGGTCGACGCGTTCCACGACCTCGTCGACCGGCTGCCCGCCGCGTGGCGGGAGGCGCCGGCGGCGGCGATCCGCGGCGCCTCGATCGTCGTCGTGGGCGTCGTCGGCGTCGCGGGGCTCCTCTTCGCCCTGCTCGTCGTGCTGCGCGGGGGCGAGATGATCGTCCTCTTCGAGCGCGCCCGGGTCGACGTGGCGGGCGCGACCGCCCTCACCCTCGCGCACCTCGCCTACCTGCCGACCGTGCTCGGCTGGGGCGTCGCCTGGATCGCCGGCCCGGGCTTCGCGCTGGGGGAGGGCACGACCGTCTCCGCCGCCGGCACCACGCTCGGCGTCGTGCCCGGCGTCCCGCTCCTCGGCCTCGTCCCCGAGGGCTCGTCGACGTGGATGCTCGCCGTCGTACTCGTCCCGATCGCGCTCGGCGCGGTCGGCGGATGGTGCGCGCGGCGAGCGATGATCGAGCCCGCGGTCGCCGCGGGGGAGGCGGCCGAGCCGATGCTGCCGCGCGTCGCGGCGGCGGGCGGCATCGCCGTGGCCGCGGGCGCAGCGGGCGCGCTCATCGCGGCGTGCGCATCCGGCGCGTTCGGCCCCGGGCGCATGGCGGTCGTCGGACCCGATCCGGGCGCCGTCGCGCTGTCCCTGGGCCTGGAGGCGCTCGCGGGAGCCGCGATCGCGCTCCTCTCGCCGCTCGGCCGCCGGGCGCAGGCGCCGGTCGCCGCGGACGGCGACGACGAGCCCCTAGACTGAGACGGTGCTGAACGTCGCCGTCCTGATCTCGGGCACCGGATCCAATCTCCGCGCGCTGCTCGAGGCCGCGAGCGATCCGACCTATCCGGCCCGCGTGGTCTCCGTCGGCGCCGACCGCGACGCACCCGGCCTCGCGCACGCCGCCGACTTCGGCGTGGCGAGCTTCGCGGTGCCGTTCCGCGCCTACGACTCGCGCGAGCAGTGGGGCGAGGAGCTCGCCGGGCAGCTGCGGGCCTGGCAGCCCGATCTGATCGTGCTGAGCGGCCTCATGCGGCTCCTCCCCGCCGCGGTGGTGGCCGAGTTCGCCCCCCGCATCGTCAACACCCATCCGGCGTACCTGCCGGAGTTCCCCGGCGCGCACGGCGTGCGCGACGCGCTCGCCGCCGGCGCCGCTCAGACGGGCGCCAGCGTCATCCAGGTCGACGAGGGCGTCGACACGGGCCCGATCCTCGCGCAGGAGCGCGTGCCGATCGAGCCGGGCGACACCGAGGAGACCCTGCACGCGCGCATCAAGCCCGTCGAGCGCCGTCTCCTCATCGACGTCGTCCGGCGCATCGCCGTCGGCGACATCGATCTCGACGCGCCCTGAGCCGCCCGATCCTCCCGTCCACCGCATCACAAGGAGTTCCCACATGGCCGGTCCGAGTCACGACCCCTCGCTCTACCGTCACCGCGACGTCGTGCCGATCCGCCGCGCGCTCGTCTCGGTCAGCGACAAGACCGACCTCGTGCCGCTCGCGCAGGCGCTGGCCGAGAACGGCGTCGAGATCGTCTCCACGGGATCCACGGCGCAGGTGATCCGCGACGCCGGGTTCGACGTGACCGACGTCGCCGACGTGACGGGGTTCCCCGAGATGCTCGACGGGCGCGTGAAGACCCTGCACCCGAACGTGCACGGCGGCCTCCTCGCCGACCTGCGCCTCGCGCACCACGAGGCGCAGCTCGGCGAGTACGGCATCTCGCCGTTCGAGCTCGTCGTCGTGAACCTCTATCCGTTCGTCGAGACCGTCGCCGCGGGGGCGGAGGGCGACCGGGTCGTCGAGCAGATCGACATCGGGGGCCCCGCCATGGTGCGCGCCTCCGCGAAGAACTTCGCGAACGTCGCGATCGTCGTCAACCCCGCCTCCTACCCGAGCGTGGTCGACGCGCTCGGCCGCGGCGGCACCTCCCTCGCCGAGCGCCGCGAGCTCGCCGCGCGCGCGTTCGCGCACACGTCGTCCTACGACACGGCGGTGGCCCAGTGGTTCGCGGGCGAGACCATCTCGCGCGAGGTCGACCTGCCCGGCCACCTCACCGTGCAGGCCGAGAAGATCACCGATCTGCGCTACGGCGAGAACTCCCACCAGCGCGCCGCGATCTACTCGCGCATCGGCGGTCACGGCATCGCCCAGGCCGAGCTGCTGCAGGGCAAGCCGATGTCGTACAACAACTACGTCGACGCCGACGCCGCCCTCCGCGCGGCCTACGACCTCGTCCTGCCCGCGGTCGCGATCATGAAGCACGCCAACCCGTGCGGCATCGCGGTGGCGGACCCGAAGGCCCTCGACCCCATCGCGAGCGCCCACATCCGCGCGCACGAGTGCGATCCGCTGTCGGCGTTCGGCGGGGTCATCGCGGCGAACCGGCCCGTGACCCTCAAGATGGCGGAGAACCTCCGCGACATCTTCACCGAGGTCATCGTCGCCCCCGACTTCGAGCCCGCCGCGCTCGAGGTGCTCAGCCAGAAGAAGAACCTGCGCCTGCTGCGGCTGCCCGCCGACTGGGAGCAGGAGAACATGGACGTGCGCCTCGTGTCGGGCGGACTGCTGCTGCAGGACGCCGACCGCTTCCCGTCCGACGACTTCGAGTCGGTCGCGAGCAACTGGGAGCTCGTCGCCGGCGAGCCCTCCGACCTGCCCCTCGCCGACCTCGTCTTCGCGTGGAAGGCCTGCCGCGCCGTGAAGTCGAACGCGATCGTCCTCGCGAAGCACTCCGCGACGGTCGGCATCGGCATGGGCCAGGTCAACCGCGTCGACTCGTGCCGGCTCGCGGTCGAGCGCGCCGGCGACCGCGCCGTCGGGGCGATCGCCGCGTCCGACGCGTTCTTCCCGTTCTCCGACGGTCCCGAGGTCCTCGCGAACGCCGGGGTGAAGGTCATCATCCAGCCGGGCGGATCCGTGCGCGACGACGAGACGATCGCGCTCGCGAAGGAGCACGGCATCACGATGTACCTCACCGGAGAGCGCCACTTCTTCCACTGAGACGCGACGGCGAAGCGCCGCGGCGGGACGG
>NZ_JAMXWT010000030.1:0-31337 GCF_050958665.1 Microbacterium sp. gxy059
GCCAGTTCGTCAGCGAGCCTTCGGAGATGCCGAAGTCCTTCGCGATCTGCGCCAACGGCGCCTGACCCTGGCGGGCCACGGCCACGACGTCGTCGCGGAACTCCTGCGGGTACGGCTCGGTCACTGGGACATCCTTCCAGAGAGGACGAATCCTCAAAGTTCAGACGTCAACCAAACCCGGGGCAGTCCCCTCCGCTACACCGGCCTCGTCTCCGTGTCAGCGTCCAATGCCGAAGATCTCGACGCGGCTGTCGCGGCGATCGAGCAGGCCGCGATCCAGGCATCGTGCGAGACCCGGCTGATCGTGGGTCAGCAGGCGCAGGCGTTCACCGCGGCGGCTTTGCCGCTATGCCGAGTGATCTGAAATCGCAAGGAGGACTCAGACTGTCGGGCTTGAATCTCCACCGATCTGAGTTTTCCCCCCAAGAGCAGCAACTGCAGTCCCCACCACAGCGAGACCAGCGGTCACAAGCATGCCGGTGATGATGGTCTGAAACTTCTTGTTCTCTGAATCTTTTGCAGCTTCAGCATCTATCGCATCCTTCAAGAGTCCCAGGATTGCGAACCGATCCTCAGAAGATAGGTCTTCTCGTTCTAGTTCGCGGCTAAGGATCTCGCGGTACTCAGCGAAGGCTTTATGCACCTTCTTCTGACTCTTCCAGTTGAATGAACGAGCCTGGGTGACTTCATCCTTCACCTGTTCGAAGGTGCCCAAAACCAGATCTTTGAAGTTTGGGAACTGCGCAACGATGCTCAGTGCAACTTCCTTGTCGAGCTTCGGCAGGTCAGACACGAAGGTCATGAACTTGTCTTTTGAGAGATTCCTCCACGACTCAATGCCAAGACGCTTCATCAGCTCGATCTCAGTTGATTGTGGATCGAGATCACTCATACTTGCGCTCCTTGCCTGCACCGCTCCCAATCGGTCACGTATGCAAAGCATATCGGGCTCTTCGCAATCAGGGGTGTAGGGGGGTCTGAAGCCGCCGGCCTCGAGCAGGCTCCTCGCGATGTCGTTCGTCAGGTTGCGGAAGCCGAGGGCGGAGCCGCGGAGGTGCTCGAGGCGACCGTTGATCGCCTCTGTGGGGCCGTTCGACGTGCCGGGCTGGTCGAAGAACGCCAGGATGTCCGCGGCGCGCTGCTTCAGCGTCCGGCCCAGGCGACGCAGCTCGACCAGGGCGGTCGGGACGCCGTCGCTGACCGCGTCGATCACGGCCTTCATCGCCGTCTTGCCGACCTGCTTGTCGGGTTGCCGGTAGGCGGCGATCATGCGCTGGTAGATGCCCCAGGTTGCCTCGACCTCGACGTGCTCGGAGACCGCGAACAGGGACTCGAGGTGGGCTTGCTGCCGGTCGGTGAGGAGCCCGGCGCCGGTGTGGAGGGTGCGGCGGGCCTTGTAGAGCGGGTCGTCCTTCCGGCCGCGCCGCCCGTGCAGGGACTGCTGGACGCGACGCCGGCAGACATCCAGGGCGTCGCCGGCGAGGCGAACGACGTGGAACGGGTCCATCACCGCGATCGCGTCGGGCAGTTCCTCGGCAGCGGCGGTCTTGAACCCCGTGAACCCGTCCATCGCGACCACCTCGATGCCTCGCCTCCACTCGTTCGGGCGGCCGGCGAGCCAGGTCTTGAACACCTGCTTTGAGCGGCCCTCGACCATGTCCAGCAACCTGGACGGGCCTGTCTTCTCGCGGATCGGAGTGAGATCGATGATCACGGTGACGAACCTGTCACCCAGCCTCGTGTGCCGCCAGACATGCTCGTCGACGCCGATCACCCGAACCCCGTCGAACCGGGCCGGATCATCGATCAGCACCCGCTTGCCCTCCGCGAGCACCGCGGTGTTCGCCGTGTGCCAGCCGACACCGAGACCCGCCGCGGCGCGGGAGACGGTGAGGTGATCGACCACGACGGCTTCCAGCGCCCAGCGCATCCCGCCGCGAGAGAGCTTCGCGCCCGGCTCCGCCGCCGCGGTGGTGTCCTGCCGCCAGACCCGCCCGCACCCCGTGCACTTGTAGCGGCGGACGCGGACCAGCAGCGTCGTCTGACGGTGTCCGAACGGGACATGCGCCAGCCGGCGGACCAGAGTGTCCCGCGGCGCTCCTTCCGCGCCGCACCGCCGGCACCACGGATCGGGCTCGGCGACGCGACACTCCAACGTCGTCCGATCCGGGCCGCGGTGCTGCCCGACAACGACGAGCCCGAGCTCGTCGAGATCGCAGAACGTGGTCAGATCCGGGGTCGTGAAAGTAGGGTGGGGCAACGTCGAGGTCTTCCGTCGGACGGTCGTGTAGGAACTTCCATCCTGGAAGACCTCGACCCCTACCCGGCGACAACCAGCCGCCCCACGACTACACCCTCATCTGCGAAGAGCCGCGAACGGTACAAATACTTCACCTGCTCCGGCCGCAGGAAGAAGAACGGCTGCACCCGGTCCGCCATCATGATCGACCGCATCGACCGCGAAGTCGATCGCACCTTTGGCAGCCTCGGGCTCACCAAGGAAGAAGCCGAGCAGACCCGGGCCGTGCTGGGCCGCGTCTTCGATCAGCTCGACGCCTCCACCGACGACGAGCGCAAGCTCCTGATAGCCCAGGTTGAGAAGCTCGAAGCCGAACGGTTGAAGCTCGTCCAAGCCCGCTACGCCAACGCGATCCCGCTCGACCTGCTCAAGAGCGAGCAGGCCCGCATCACCGCGAATCTCGATGCGATCAAGCGTCGCCTGGACGGCCTCGCCACGACCTACCGGGAAGCGCGAGACGGGCTCGATCAGCTCGCTGATCTGATCACCGATCTGGGGGCTCTGTACCGGCGTTGCGAACCTGCTGCACGCCAGATTTTGCTGCGTGCGGTGTGCAAGAAAATCGTCATCGACGAGGACGAAACCATCTCGTACGTTTCGACCGACGCGGTCGCCGCCGCGAAATCCCCGGTGACACAACAAAAACACACCGGTTCGTCAGCGATCGAAGACTCGATCGCCGCCGAAACCGGCGTGCATCTGGGAGAAGTTTCGAACTTCTCACATTTGGTGGACCCAGGGGGACTCGAACCCCCGACCCCCTGCATGCCATGCAGGTGCGCTACCAGCTGCGCCATGGGCCCGTATTCTGTTATGTCTCCCTCGCGGGCAACTCCATTACTTTACAACGCTCCTCGCGTTCACGCGAAATCGGCTGCGTCGTGCGGGCGTGTCGGGAGTTCGAAGGGAACAGCGGGGCAGTCCTTCCACAGCCGCTCGAGGCTGTAGTAGTCGCGCTCCTCCTGGTGGAAGACGTGCACGACGAGATCGCCGAAGTCGCACAGCACCCAGCGGCCGCTCTGCTTGCCCTCGCGGCGCAGCAGGCGGTGCCCCTTCTCGTGCAGGGCGCGCTCGATCTCATCGGAGATGGCGACGACGTTGCGGTCGGAGCGTCCCGTGACGATGAGGAAGATGTCCGCCATCGGCATCGGCTCGGACACGTCGAGAGCGACGAGGTCCTCCCCGCCCATCTTGTCGGCGGCGACGACCGCCGCCTGCAGCATCTCGGCGGACTCAGGCGTGTGAACCACTAGTTGAAGACTCCCATTGCGTATGCACCCACGAGGGTGCCGATGATGGCGAGGCCGAGGACGCCCGCCGTGATTCCGAGGACGAGCACGATGCCGCGCCCCTTCTCGGGCTTCGGCGGGCGCAGGACCTCTCCCGCGCTCTTCTGCGTCGAGATCGCCGACGACGCGGCGATCGGGGTGGGCGACGATGCCGGCGGCAGCTCGCTGTCGAGCAGCACGCCGTCGACCTCGCGGCCGTCGGTGGTCCCGCGGGCGGCCCCCGTCGACCCCAGCCCCTCCGGAAGGCGGTGCGAGCTGGTCATGATGATGGAGCTCGGCGACGTCGCGTTGCCTCGGGCGATGAGGTCGTCGAAGCTCTCCTGCGGCCGCTTCGGCGCGATGCCCGCGCCGAACGTCGGCGCCAGCGAGGGCGCGTCGCCCTCGGCTCCCGACGGCTCGGGCCTCGGCGGCTCCGGACGCGTGAACAGCGGGGGTCGCGGGGCCTCCGCATCCGCGCCCTGATCCGTGCGCGCTCCCGAGGGGTCGATGACCGTCAGCGCGACGGTCTCCTCATCCCGCGTGTCGCGACGCTCCGGCTGCGGCGCGATCGGCGCCTCCCAGGGCATGGGGCGGCGCTCGTCGCCCGCCGTCTCCTCGGCGTCGGCAGGCTCATCGACGACGACCTCCGTCGCCTCGGCGCCGGTGGTCTCCGTCTCCGCGACGAGCTCCTCGGGGGCGTCCGCCTCATCGGCTTCCGTCCGCTCGGACCCCTCGGATCCGATGACGGGCAGCTCGTTCGTGCGCAGACGCCGCAGCTCGCGCCGCGTGAGGGGGCGACGTCCGTCGGCGCCGTCCTCGGCGCTCGCGACCAGGTGGGGAGCGCGCGGGCCCTCGGGAGCGCGCTCCGGCTCGTCCTCGACGGCCTCGCCCGCACCGGGCTCCGCGTCAGACGCCTCGCTCTCCGCCGGCGCATCCTCCGCGCTCTCGACGGGGTCGGCGTCCGCGTCGGCGACGGGCGCGGCCTCCGAGGCCACGCCGGCCTCCGCCGACGGGGCCTCCTGCTCCGGATCCTCTTCGGGCGACGCGGCATCGCTCTCGACGGGATCGACGCCCTTCGCGCGCAGCTCTCGCAGCTCGCGGCGCGTCAGAGGACGCCTGGTCGGCTCGCTCTCAGTGCTCATGCCCTGCTCCGATACAGATGGTGCTTCGCGATGTACTGCACGACCCCGTCGGGGACGAGGTACCAGACCGGGAACCCGCGCCTCACCCGGTCCCGGCAGTCGGTCGACGAGATGGCCAGAGCGGGGATCTCCAGCCGGCTCACGACCTCCTCCGGCAGCTCGCCCGTGTCGAGCTCGTGCCCGGGGCGCGAGACCGCGACGAAGTGCGCGAGGTCCCACAGCTCATGATGATCCCGCCAGCTGAGCATCTGCGCCACGGCGTCCGCCCCGGTGATGAAGAAGAACTCGGCCTCTGGCCGCTCCTCCCGCAGGTCGCGCAGGGTGTCGACCGTGTAGGTGACCCCGCGGCGATCGATGTCCACCCGACTGACCGTGAAGCTCGGGTTCGAGGCGGTGGCGATGACCGTCATCTCGTACCGGGACTCCGCCGGCGAGACGTCGCTCTTGTGCCACGGCTGGCCGGTCGGCACGAAGACCACCTCGTCGAGGTCGAACGAGGTCGCGGCCTCGCTCGCGGCGACGAGGTGCCCGTGATGGATGGGATCGAACGTCCCGCCCATCACGCCGACACGAGGCGCCCGCGAGGCCGTGGTCACCGGGGCCGCCTCAGTGCTGGTGGTCGCCCGAACGCGATCCGCGGTCGGCGTGGCGGTTCGCGACGTTGCGGTAGGACGCGACGATCATGCCGAGCACCGCGAAGATGCCGAGCGCGACGATGCCGTACGGAAGGGTCTCGAGCGCCACGTTCCCGTGGTGCTCGGCGGCCGCGACGACGGTCTCGAGGGAGGAGGCGAGATGCATCCTTGCTCCGTTCAGAGGGGGAAGACGATGTTGCCCCTCAGCTTATCGCGCGGGGCTGAGGGATCCGGTCAGCGGCGGGTCAGGGGCGGATCTGCCCCGTGCCGCGGCCGATCCACTTGGTGCTCGTGAGCTCCGGGAGGCCCATGGGGCCGCGCGCGTGCAGCTTCTGCGTCGAGATGCCCACCTCCGCGCCGAAGCCGAACTCGGCCCCGTCCGTGAAGCGGGTCGAGGCGTTCACGTACACGGCGGCGGAGTCGACCTCCGCGAGGAACCGCTCGGCGTTCACGACGTCGCGCGTGACGATCGCCTCCGTGTGGTGCGTGCTGTAGGTCGCGATGTGGTCGATCGCGTCGTCGAGGGAGTCGACCACCCGCATCGCGATGTCGAGGCTCAGGTACTCCTCGCGCCAGTCGTCCTCCGTGGCCGGGACGACGTCCGATGCCAGCGCCTGCACCGTCTCGTCGCCGTGCACCGTCGCGCCGCGCTCCTGCAGCGCGCGCACCACGAGCGGCACGAGGCGCTCGGCCGCGTCGCGCACGACGAGCACGCTCTCCGCCGAGTTGCACACGCTGACCCTGTGGGTCGCCGAGTTCACGGCGATGTCGACCGCCCAGTCGTCCGGAGCGGTGCTGTCCAGCACGACGTGCACGTTGCCCGCGCCGGTCTCGATGACCGGCACGATCGACTCCGTGACGACCGTCTCGATGAGCCCGGCGCTCCCGCGCGGGATGAGCACGTCGACGAGGCCGCGGGCGCGCATGAGGGCCCGCGCGCCGTCGCGGCCGAAGTCGTCGACGGTCTGGATCGCCTCGCCCGTGATGCCCTCGGCCTCGAGCGCGCCGCGCATCACGTCCACGAGGACCATGTTGGAGCGGATCGCGGCGCTGCCGCCGCGCAGCGCCACCGCGTTGCCGGACCGGAGGGCCAGGGCCGC
The DNA here is from genome assembly GCF_050958665.1 of Microbacterium sp. gxy059. NCBI lineage: Bacteria > Bacillati > Actinomycetota > Actinomycetes > Micrococcales > Microbacteriaceae > Microbacterium > Microbacterium sp. gxy059. The sequence goes on from NZ_JAMXWT010000030.1 coordinate 6,445, forward strand.
GATGTCGACCGTCACGTTGGGGCGCGCCTCGTAGATCGCGCCGACGACGCCGAACGGCACGCGCACCTGCTCGAGCGTCACGCCGTTGGCGAGGCGGTGGCCGCGGACGACCTCGCCGACCGGATCCGGCAGAGCCGCCACCTGCCTCGTGGCCTCCGCGAGAGCCGCGATCCGCTCCTCCCCGAGCGCGAGGCGGTCGAGCAGCGACTCGGCGAGTCCGCTCTCGCGTCCGCGGGAGAGGTCCTCCGCGTTGGCCTCCACGATGCGCGGCGCCTCGGCGACGAGCGCGTCCGCGATCGCCTCGAGGGCCGCGGCCTTCTGCCCGCTCGTGAGACGCGCGATCTCGCGGGCGGCGGTCTGGGCGAGCCTCAGGCGGCTCTCGGGGGTCTCGCTGGTCACGGGGTCCTCAGCCTTCGTTCTCGTCGAGCGGGATGATCGGGAGCGATTCGGTCTTCGGGTGGCCGTCTTCGACGGGCGCGAACCACGTTCCCACATCGTGGCCCGCGAGCGCCTCCTGCACGTTGTCCGCGCTCGTCACGAGCGCTCCGACGCCGGCCTGCTGGGCCAGCCGCGCCGCGGTCGCCTTGGTCGCGGCTCCGCCCGTTCCGACGCTGTTGACCACCTTGCCGCCGAACTCGTAGGAGCGCAGGTCGTCGTCCGGCCCGATCACGTCGATCGGGTGCGAGCCCGGGCGGTCAGGCGGCGCCGTGTAGAGCGACGCGATGTCGCTGAGCAGGACGAGGGCGTCCGCGCGCAGGAGCCGCGCCACGAGAGCCGACAGGCGGTCGTTGTCGCCGAAGCGGATCTCGTGCGTCGCGACCGTGTCGTTCTCGTTGACGATCGGCATCACCCCGAGGGTGAGCATCCGCTCGATGGCGCGTCGGGCGTTCGACCGCGGCGTCGCCTCCTGCAGGTCGCTCAGCGTGAGCAGCACCTGGCCGGCCAGCACGCCGAAGCGGTCGAGGCTCGACTGCCATCGCCACAGGAGCACGTTCTGGCCGACGGCCGCCGCCGCCTGCTGCGTCGCGAGATCCGCGGGCCTGCCGTCGAGATCCATGAGCGACACCGCCGTCGCGATCGCGCCGGACGAGACGAGGATGATCTCCTGCCCTCGGCCGCGCGCCCGGATGAGCGCATCGACGAGCATGTCGATCCGCCACGAGGCGTCTCCGCTGATCGATGACGAGCCGACCTTGACGACGACTCTCTTGGCGGTGCTGATGTCCTGGCGCGCGTACGCGGTCACTCCGTATCGTCCATCCCTTCGAGCGACATGTCGTCGTCTCCACGGGCCAGTCGTCGCTCTTCTTCCAGGGCGCGCTCGATGGTGCGCGCGTCCTGACGGGCCCGGTACGCCTCTCGGCGCTCTGCGGTCGTGCGGCGTGCGCCGCTCTCGAGTCGTGCGTCCAGCCCGCGCGGCACCTGGGTGACCTCGGCGGCGGACGTCAGCGACGGATCCCAGTCGAACACGACCGAGTCGTCGTCGCCGATCACGACGGGCGAGCCGGGGACGGCCCCGGCCCGGAACAGCTCGTTCTCGATGCCGAGCTTCTCGAGCCGATCGGCGAGATAGCCGATCGCCTCGTCGTTCTGGAAATCGGTCTGGTGCACCCAGCGCTCCGGCTTCGCGCCCCGGATCCGGAAGAGGTTGCCGTACGAGCCGCCCTCGACCGTCACCGAGAACTCCTTCTCGGAGCCTCGCGGGCGGATGATGACGCGCTCCGCGGGCGCCTCGGCGGGCGTCGCCGCGCGATGGTCGGCGACGATCTCGCCGATGGCGTAGGTCAGCTCGCGCAGCCCCGTGTGCGCCGCGGTCGACACCTCGAAGACGCGGTAGCCCGCCGCCTCCAGGTCGGGCCGGACGAACTCCGCCAGCTCGGCGGCGTCGGGGACGTCGATCTTGTTCAGCACCACGAGCTGCGGGCGCTCGAGCAGGGGCACCTGCCCCTCGGGCACCTCGTAGGCCGCGAGCTCGGCGCGCAGCGCCTCGAGGTCGGAGACCGGATCGCGCCCCGGGTCGAGCGTCGCGCAGTCGAGCACGTGCACGAGCGCCGTGCACCGCTCGACGTGGCGGAGGAACTCGAGGCCGAGGCCGCGCCCCTCGCTCGCGCCCTCGATGAGGCCGGGCACGTCGGCGACGGTGTACCGCACGTCGCCGGCCTGCACCACGCCGAGGTTGGGGTGCAGCGTGGTGAAGGGGTAGTCGGCGATCTTCGGCCGCGCGGCCGAGATCGCGGCGATGAGGCTCGACTTGCCCGCGGAGGGGAAGCCCACCAGGGCCACGTCGGCGAGCGTCTTCAGCTCGAGGACGACGTCGCCCTCCCATCCCGGCGTGCCGAGCAGCGCGAACCCGGGCGCCTTGCGCTTGCGCGAGGCGAGAGCGGCGTTGCCCAGCCCGCCCTGGCCGCCGGGAGCCGCGATGAAGCGCATCCCCGGCTCGACGAGGTCGGCGAGGACCTCGCCGGACGGATCCTTCACGACCGTCCCCACGGGCACCGGCAGCTCGAGCGTCTCGCCGAGCGCGCCCGAACGGTGGTCTCCCATGCCGAAGCCGCCGTTGCCGGCCTTGCGGTGCGGCGAGTGGTGGTAGCTCAGCAGCGTGGTCGTCTGCATGTCGGCGACGAGCACGACGTCGCCGCCGTCGCCGCCGTTTCCGCCGTCGGGTCCGCCGAGGGGCTTGAACTTCTCACGGTGGACGGACACGCACCCGTTGCCGCCGCTCCCCGCCTTCAGGTGCAGGGTGACCTCGTCGACGAACGTGACCATCGATCCTTCTTCTCTGGGAGCGCGGGCGCGGAGCCCGGATGAACTCGAAAGGGGGCGAGCTCAGCTGGCCCGCCCCCTTTCGGAATGCAGATGAGTGGTGGTCGGAGATTACTCCGCGGCAGCCACCACGTTGACGACCTTGCGGCCGCCCTTGCTGCCGAACTCCACGGCGCCCGCCGCGAGGGCGAACAGCGTGTCGTCCTTGCCGCGGCCGACGTTCGCACCGGGGTGGAACTTCGTGCCGCGCTGACGGATGAGGATCTCACCCGCGTTGACGTCCTGGCCGGCGAAGCGCTTCACGCCGAGGCGCTGGGCGTTCGAGTCGCGACCGTTGCGAGTGGAGCTTACGCCCTTCTTAGATGCCATTTCCCGAGCCTCTCTCGACGGATTACTTGATGCCGGTGACCTTGACGCGCGTGAGCTCCTGACGGTGCCCCTGGCGCTTCTTGTAACCGGTCTTGTTCTTGAACTTCTGGATGACGATCTTCGGGCCGCGGAGGTCGCCGAGGACCTCGGCGGTGACCTTGACCTTCGCCAGCGCGTCGGCGTCGGTCGTCACGGCGTCGCCGTCGACGAAGAGGACGGCGGGCAGCTCGATCGTCTCACCCTCGGCAGCCGGGACACGGTCGAGGGTCACGACCGATCCGACCTCGACCTTCTCCTGCCGACCACCGGCGCGAACAACTGCGTAGACCACGTTGATACCTGTTTCATCGGGGATGGCGCGGGGCCATCGCATCTCACGGTAAGACTCTGCTTGCATCGCGCTGGGTGGAGCGCATGTGCGTCTGCAAGGCTTTCTCGTCGCGCCGCCAGTGGGAGAGCGCGCGACACGGTGACGCACCAGCGGTTAACTCTACCCGATCCGTTCCTGTGAGGGCAATCAGGCCGGGCGGCGCGTCGCGCATCCGGCCCGCGGATCTAGGCTGGCGGGATGACGATCCTCGTCGACACCCCGCTCTGGCCCGCCCACGGCCGCCTCTGGGCGCACCTCGTGAGCGACGCGTCGCTCGCCGAGCTGCACGCCTTCGCGGAGCGGGCGGATCTGCCGCGCGTGAGCTTCGACCTCGACCACTACGACGTCCCCGAGGAGGCGATCGATCGCCTCGTCGCGCTCGGGGCGCGGCGTGTGACCGCGGCGCAGCTCACCCGCGCCCTCATCGCATCGGGCCTGCGGGTGCGGGCGAAGGACCGGCCGGCGAAGCGCTGACCGGCCCTTCTGATCACTTCTCGTCGTTCGCGGCCGGCGACACCGAGACGGCCGTGCCCTGCAGGGCGGCCGTCGTGACGCGGCGGCGCGAGCGTCCCTGCCCGGGGGCCTTCGGCTCGGGCAGCGCGTTCAGCACGGAGTCGAGCAGCTGCGTCGCCTCGGGCTTCGCCGAGGACGGCGTCTCCGGGGCGGCGGGCGACGTCTGCGCCGGGCGCTTGCTGCGGCGCGGGCGCTTCGCGCGGGGCTCCGACGACCTGCTCTCGGCCTCCGCTCCCCCGCGCGGCCCCTCGGGGAGGCCGATCGCGAGCTGGTCGAGCGACGCCGGCTCGGCGGAGGAGGTCGGCGCGTCGGCCGCGTGCTCCTCGTGAGGGAGGGTGGAGGCCGCGATCTTCGCGAGCGCCGACTTCGCGCCCTCGGTGTTCACGGGGGCCTTGTCCTCCTTCGGCGCGGAGGAGGAGGCCCCTCCGCCGTCGCCGTTCGACGACGAGGAGCGGCCGCCCTTGCCGCCGCCGTTCCCGCCGCGGGAGCGACGCGAGCCGCCGCTCGAGCGATGCTTGGACACCGGATCGTGGTGCACGATCACCCCGCGTCCGGCGCAGACCTCGCACGCCTCGCTGAAGGTCTCGAGGAGCCCCAGGCCGAGCTTCTTGCGGGTCATCTGCACGAGGCCGAGCGAGGTGACCTCCGCCACCTGGTGCTTCGTGCGGTCGCGGCCCAGGCACTCGACGAGGCGCCGCAGCACGAGATCGCGGTTCGACTCCAGCACCATGTCGATGAAGTCGACGACGATGATGCCGCCGATGTCGCGCAGCCGCAGCTGGCGCACGATCTCCTCGGCCGCCTCGAGGTTGTTCTTCGTCACCGTCTCCTCGAGGTTGCCGCCCGAGCCGACGAACTTGCCGGTGTTGACGTCGATGACCGTCATCGCCTCGGTGCGGTCGATGACGAGCGATCCGCCAGAGGGCAGCCACACCTTGCGCTCCAGGGCCTTCTCGATCTGCTCCGTGATGCGGAACTCGTCGAACGGGTCGCCGTCGCCCTCGTAGACCTCGACCCGCTCGAGCAGGTCGGGGGCGACCGACTCGAGGTAGCTCGAGATCGTGCGGTGCGACTCCTCGCCCTGGATCGACATCTTCGCGAAGTCCTCGTTGAAGACGTCGCGCACGATCTTCACGAGCAGGTCGGGCTCGCTGTGCAGCAGGGTCGGGGCGTTCCCCTTCTCGACGAGCGAGTTGATGTGCGCCCACTGCTGCGTGAGGCGGTTGACGTCGCGCGTGAGCTGCTCCTCGGTCGCGCCCTCCGCCGCCGTGCGCACGATGACGCCCGACTGCTCGGGCAGCACCTTCTTGAGGATCTTCTTGAGGCGCGCCCGCTCGGTGTCGGGCAGCTTGCGCGAGATGCCGTTCATGGATCCGCCAGGCACGTACACGAGGTAGCGGCCGGGGAGGGAGATCTGGCTCGTGAGGCGCGCGCCCTTGTGGCCGACCGGATCCTTCGTGACCTGCACGAGCACCCGGTCGCCCGGCTTCAGGGCCAGCTCGATGCGGCGGGGCTGGTTGCCCGTCTCGACGGCGTCCCAGTCGACCTCGCCCGAGTAGAGCACCGCGTTGCGGCCCCGGCCGATGTCGACGAACGCCGCCTCCATGCTCGGCAGCACGTTCTGCACGCGCCCGAGGTACACGTTGCCGATGAGCGACGCGTCCTGCGCGCGGGCGACGTAGTGCTCGACGAGCACGTCGTCCTCGAGCACGCCGATCTGCGTGCGCCCCTGCTTCGTGCGGATGATCATCTGGCGGTCGACCGACTCGCGGCGCGCGAGGAACTCCGCCTCGGTCACGACCGAGCGGCGACGCCCCGCCTCGCGCCCGTCGCGACGGCGCTGCTTCTTCGCCTCGAGGCGCGTGGATCCCTTGATCCGCTGCGGCTCGGTGACGACCTCGACCACCCGCTGGCGCCCGCGTCCGCCGTCCTGCGCGTCGTCGGAGCCTCCGCGGCGCCGCCGGCGGCGCGAGGAGCGGTTGCCGCCCTCGTTCGCGTCGTCGTGGTCGTCCGCCGGGGGCTCCGGGAAGAGGGACAGGTCCGGGGCGTAGAAGGCGAGGCGCGTCGAGACGCGCGATTCGAAGTCGGCGTCGAGGAGGCCGAGGCTCACCGCCGTGGGGATCTCCGGCTCGGCCGTCTCGTCGGCGCGCTCCGGCTCGTCGCTCCGCGCGCGGCCCTTCTCGTCTGCACCCCGCGGCTCGCCGTCCGACGAGCGCGTCTCCGCCTCGTCCGACGGGCTCTCGACCCGCTCCGGGGACTCCTCGCGCTGCGCGTCCTCGGCGCCCGCGCCCTGCGGAGCGGTCGCCCCGTCGGCGGTCGCCGGCCGCTCCGTCGGAGCCTGGGTCTCGGTCTCTGTGTTCTCGTTGTCTTCGGCCATCTCTGGCGAACTCCCTGCACGATCGGCCCAGCCGACCGTGAAAATCGCGTGGTCGTCCCCGTGCGGGACCCGACCCCTGTTAACGGTCTGCGACCGGCGTGGAACGCTCTGGCCGCGCGGAGCATTCGTCGCTCCGAAGTCTCGTGTCGCTCGTCGGCCCCTCGCGCGTGCGCCGGGCCGTACGGGTTCATTATCGCACCTCGACGGCGAACCGGCTCCACGCCGCCCCGCGCGGTGCTGAGAGCCGCCCCGCGGCAGGGGTGCGAGACTGTCAGCATGCAGCAGCAGACCAAGCGCCCGGCGCTCCTCGCCGTGTGGCTCGTGTTCGCGGGGATCATCGGCCTGTGGGCCGCCTTCTCGCTCACGATGGAGAAGTTCGCCGCCCTCGAGGATCCCGATCACGTCGCGGGATGCGACGTCAGCCTCCTCGTCCAGTGCACGGCGAACCTCGACTCGACGCAGGGGTCGGCCTTCGGCTTCCCCAACCCGCTCATCGGGCTCGTGGGCTGGATGGCGCCGATCGTCGTCGGCGTGGCGATCCTCTCCGGCGCGCGCTTCGCGAAGTGGTTCTGGGCGCTCTTCGCCGTCGGCATGACGTTCGCGTTCGGGTTCGTCTGCTGGCTGATCGGACAGAGCATCTACGTGCTCGGCACCCTGTGCCCCTGGTGCATGGTCACGTGGTCGGTGACGATCCCGTCGTTCTTCGCCGTGCTGCTGCACGCCGTGCGGATCGGGGCGATCCCCCTGCCGCAGGCCGTGCGGAAGCTCGCCGACGCGCTCATGGCCTGGCTTCCGCTCATCGTCACGATCTCCTTCGTGACGATCGCCGTCATGGCGCAGCTGCGCCTCGACGTGCTCGGCAACCTGTTCTGACGCCCCGCGCACACACACGAGAAGAGCCCGCGACGATCGTCGCGGGCTCTTCTCGTCGGCGCGTCGCGCTCAGGAGAACCAGAGCGCGAGCTCGCGCGCGGCCGACTCGGGGCTGTCGGACCCGTGCACGAGGTTCTGCTGCACCTTGAGACCCCAGTCGCGGCCCAGGTCGCCGCGGATCGTTCCGGGCGCGGCCGTCGTCGGGTCGGTCGTCCCCGCGAGCGCGCGGAAGCCCTCGATGACGCGGTGCCCCGCGACGCGGGCCGCCACGACGTCTCCCGACTGCATGAACTCGAGGAGCGGCTCGTAGAAGGGCTTGCCCTCGTGCTCCGCGTAGTGCTCGGCGAGCAGCTCGCGGCTCGGCGCGAACTTCCGCAGGTCCTTCAGCTCGTACCCCTTCGCCTCGATGCGGGCGAGGATCTGTCCGGTGAGCCCGCGAGCGACGCCGTCGGGCTTGATGAGGACGAGGGTCTCTTCAGCGGTCATGCGAGTGCCTCTTTCGTCGATGAGGTGGTTAGTACGAATCTATCCCGGCGCTCTCAGGCGTCCGGCGTGTCGGCCTCGCCGCGCACGGCGCGCTCGGCGGCGACCCTCCGCTCGATCTTCCCGCCGCCGATCATCGCGTAGGCCCACAGGCTGCCGAACACGATGGTGATGAGCAGGATCGCCGGCACGAGCAGCGCGCCGAGGGCGATGATCCCCTGCAGGACCCATCCGCCGATGCGACCCCAGCGCCAGCGCAGCGTTCCGGAGAAGGCCACGAGGAGGACGAACATCACGGATCCTCCGACGACGCCCCACCAGGGCGCGATGCCCTCGGGAAGCGCCCGGAGGCCGAAGATCGCGAGCCCCGCGAGGAACACCGTGATCGACTCGAATCCGAGGACGACGCTGCCGACCTTCTCCGGCAGGGTGCGGTAGCGCCGAGGGCGCGGCTGGGGCTGCTGCTCGCTCACGAGCGCTTCCCCTTCCAGCCGTCGCGCTCCGCGAGCGCGATGGCCTCTCCCCCGAGGATGATGGATCCGGCGACGACGACCGCGCGCTTCTCGCCCTCGCCTGCCCACGCCCGCGCCGCCTCGCAGGCCTCCTCGACGTCCCTGTGCACGGTGGGGCGCATGCCGATCGCCTCGGCGGCGTCGGCGACCTCGTCGGCCGATGCCGCGCGGTCAGAGTCGGCCTCGGTCGCGAACAGGTGGGTCGCGATCGGCTGGAGGCGCTCGAGCGTCGAGGCGATGTCCTTGTCGGCCATCGCGCCGAAGACCACGCCCCATTCGTCGAAGTCGAAGGCCTCCTGCAGCGCCGTCGCGAGCGCCGCGGCGCCGTGCGGGTTGTGCGCGGCGTCCACCAGCACCGTGGGCTCCGTGCCGATCAGCTGGAGGCGCCCCGGCGAGGTCGCCTTGGCGAGCCCCTCGGTGAGCACCTCGCCCGCGATGGGGCGCTCGGCTCCGCCGATGAGCGATTCCACGGCGGCGATGGCGAGCGCGGCGTTCTGTCCCTGGTGGGATCCGTACAGCGGCAGGTACTCCTCGCCGTACGCCCCCGCGCGGCCGCGGAAGGTCGCGAGCTGACCGCCGACCGCGAGCTTCTGGTCGGCGACGGCGAAGTCGCGCCCCTCGATCGCGAACGTCGCGCCCTGCGCCTCCGCCGCCTCGCGCAGCACGCGCTCGACTCCCGGCGCCTGGCGGGCCGAGACGACCTGCGCGCCGCGCTTGATGATGCCGGCCTTGACGCCCGCGATCTCCTCCCGCGTGTCGCCGAGCCGGCTCGCGTGGTCGATGTCGATCGGAGCGAACACGGCGACGTCTCCGTCGGCCGTGTTGGTCGCGTCCCAGGATCCGCCCATGCCCACCTCGAGCACGAGCACGTCGATGGGCGCGTCGGCGAACGCGACGAAGGCGAGCGCGGTGAGCAGCTCGAAGAACGTGAGGGGTTCCTGGCCGTCCTCGGCGAGCTCGGCGTCGACCAGCGGCAGGAAGGGCGCGATCTCGTCCCACGCGTCGGCCACGCGGTCGTCGGCGATCGGCTTGCCGTCGACGAGGATCCGCTCCGTGAACCGCACGAGGTGCGGGCTCGTGAACAGGCCCGTGCGCAGCCCGTGGGCGCGCACGAGGCTCTCGATCATCCGAGCCGTGGACGTCTTGCCGTTCGTGCCGGTGAGGTGCACGACCCGGTAGCTCTTCTGCGGGTCGTCCATCATCGCGAGGAGGCGCGCGGTGCGGTCGAGGCGCGGCTGCACCCATCCCTCGCCGGCGCGCGCGAGCAGCGCGGAGTAGACGGCGTCGGCGCGCTCGGCGTCGGTCATCGGGCGTCTCCCCCGTCATCCTGAGGCTGGCGGCTCACGGCGATCGTCAGAGCGCCCTTGTTCGCGTAGGTTCCGGCAGGAACGAGAGCGACGTGCTCGGGGCGGAATCCATGGCTGCTCTCCCAGTCGTCGACCGTCTGGTCGGGACCGGTCTCCGCAGAGCGGACGATCGGGCTGAAGAACGAGGTCAGCGTCTCCTCCATCAGCATCACCGTGTTCGGCTTCGCTTCGCTCGGTCCGCGCAGCGGGAACACCGAGGCGTCCTCCGCGCTGTCGAAGACGATGGAGAGGCCGATCCGATCCGACACGTCGAAGTCGGCCGCGCGACGGGCGTCCTGCACAGCGCGGATGACGTCGCGCGCGAGACCCTCGGCCTCGAGCTCGGGCGTCATCGTGGTGTCGAGGATGACGAACCCGCCGGAGGGCAGCGTCGCGATCGCCTCGCCGTCCGGGCGCCCGGCCGTGTCGAGCGCGAGCTCGTACTCTCCCTCCTCCAGCGCGAGGCCGCCCGCCGTGACGACGCCGTCCTGCTCAGACCAGTCTCCCGACTTCGCCGCCCTGATCGCCTGCTGCACCTGCTTGCCGAGGCGCGGGCCCGCGGCGCGGGCGTTGACGGTCAGGCGGTGCGAGATGCCGTAGTCGGCGGCCGTCGTCTCGCGCAGCTCGTCGGTGACGACCTCCTTGACGTTGAGCTCGTCGCGCAGGATGTCTTCGAACTGGGCGAGCGCGTCGGAACCAGCGGTCACGACCGTGAGGCGCGCGAGCGGCAGGCGCACGCGCAGCTTCTCGCGCTTGCGCAGCGCGTTCGCGACGCTCGACGCCTCGCGCACGGCGTCCATCGCCTCGCGGATGTCGGCCGCGGCCGGGAACGCGTCCGCGTCCGGCCAGTCGGTCAGGTGCACGCTGCGGCCGCCCGTGAGTCCCTGCCACACGCGCTCCGAGACGAGCGGGATCATCGGTGCGGCGACGCGGCAGAGCGTCTCCAGCACCGTGTAGAGCGTGTCGAACGCCTCGCGCGACGCCGGATCGTCGGTCACGCCCGTCCAGAACCGGTCGCGCGAGCGGCGGATGTACCAGTTCGTCAGCACCTCGGCGAAGTCGCGCAGCCGCTCGCTGGCGGTCGTCGAGTCGAGCGCCTCGAGATCGGCGCGCACGTCGCGCACGAGGTCGCCCGTGAGCGCCAGGATGTACCGGTCGAGCACGTCCGTCGAGTCCGCGCGCCACGTCGCCTCGTAGCCGGATCCGCCCTGGCCGCCCGCCGCATTGGCGTACGTCGAGAAGAAGTACCACGAGTTCCACAGGGGCAGGAGGAACTCCCGCACGCCGGCGCGGATCCCCTCCTCGGTGACGACGAGGTTGCCGCCGCGCAGCACGCTCGACGACATGAGGAACCAGCGCATCGCGTCGGATCCGTCGCGGTCGAACACCTCGTTGACGTCCGGGTAGTTGCGCAGCGACTTCGACATCTTCTGCCCGTCGTTCCCGAGCACGATGCCGTGACACGAGACGCCCGTGTAGGCGGGGCGGTCGAACAGCGCTCCGGAGAGCACGTGCATGACGTAGAACCAGCCGCGCGTCTGGCCGATGTACTCGACGATGAAGTCGGCGGGCGAGTGCTCGTCGAACCACGCCTTGTTCTCGAACGGGTAGTGCACCTGGGCGAACGGCATCGAACCGGAGTCGAACCACACGTCGAAGACGTCCTCGATGCGCCGCATCGTGCTCTTCCCCGTCGGGTCGTCGGGGTTCTGCCGGGTGAGCTCGTCGATGTAGGGACGGTGCAGATCGACCTCGCCCTCGGCGTTCCGGGGCAGCGCTCCGAAGTCGCGCTCCAGCTCCTCGAGGGATCCGTACACGTCGACGCGCGGGTGGTTCGGGTCGTCCGACTTCCACACGGGGATCGGGGTGCCCCAGAAGCGATTCCGGCTGATCGACCAGTCGCGCGCGCCCTCGAGCCACTTGCCGAACTGGCCGTGCTTGACGTTCTCGGGAGCCCAGGTGATCTGCTCGTTCAGCTCGAGCAGACGGTCCTTCACGTCGGTGACGCGCACGAACCAGCTCGACACGGGCATGTAGATGAGGGGGTTGCGGCAGCGCCAGCAGTGCGGGTACGAGTGCACGTAGCTCTGCAGGCGCAGCAGGCGGTGCTCCTGACGCAGCAGGCGCACGAGCGGCGTGTTCGCGTCGGACCACAGCTCGCCCGCGACGTCGGGGACGATGTCGAGGAAGCGCCCGTCGGGACCGAGCGAGACGATCGACGGGATGCCGTTCGCCTCGTGCACGCGGTGGTCGTCCTCGCCGTAGGGCGCCTGGTGCACGATGCCCGTGCCGTCGCCCGTCGAGACGTAGTCGTCGGCGATGACGCGCCACGCGTTCTGCGTGCCCCACTTCTCCGTGTCGGCGAAGTAGTCGAAGAGCGGCTCGTAGGTCGTGCCGTCCAGCTCGGCTCCCGTCACGCGGGTGCGGATCGCGGCGACGGCGTCGGCGGGCTCGTCGTAGCCGAGCTCCTTCGCGTGCGCGGGCAGCATCTCCTCGGCGAGGAGGAACTCCTCCCCCTCCGCTCCCTCGGACGCGCCGTTCGGGCCCGCGGGGACGACCGCGTAGACGATCTCGGGCCCGACGGCGAGCGAGAGGTTCGTGGGCAGGGTCCAGGGAGTCGTCGTCCAGGCGAGGGCGCGCGCTCCCGCGACCCCGAGGCGCTCCGCCTGCGCGCCCGCGAGCGGGAAGGTGACGGTGACCGACGGATCCTGGCGGTCCTTGTAGACGTCGTCGTCCATGCGCAGCTCGTGGTTGCTGAGCGGCGTCTGGTCGCGCCAGCAGTAGGGCAGCACGCGGTAGCCCTCGTAGGCGAGCCCCTTGCCGTGCAGCTGCGAGAAGGCCCACAGCACGCTCTCCATGAACGTCGGGTTCAGCGTCTTGTAGCCGCGCTCGAAGTCGACCCAGCGCGCCTGGCGGGTGACGTAGTCCTCCCACTCGCGCGTGTAGGCGAGCACCGACTCGCGCGCCTTCGCGTTGAAGGCGTCGATGCCCATCTGCTCGATCTCGCTCTTCTCGGTGATGCCGAGCTGCTTCATCGCCTCGAGCTCGGCGGGCAGACCGTGGGTGTCCCACCCGAAGACGCGGTCGACCTTCTGGCCGAGCATCGTGTGAAAGCGGGGGAAGAGGTCCTTCGCGTACCCCGTGAGCAGGTGCCCGTAGTGCGGCAGTCCGTTCGCGAAGGGAGGGCCGTCGTAGAACACCCACTCCTCGGCGCCCTCGCGCTGCGCGATCGACGCGCGGAAGGTGTCGTCCTGCTTCCAGAACTCGAGGATCTCGCGCTCGATGTCGGGGAAGCGCGGGGACGGCGTGACGGCGTCGGCGGCGGGGCCGAACGCGCTCTTCGGGTAGGTCATCTCACTCCAGCAGCTCGTAGACGAACTGCGAGGACGACGACGCCCCGATTCCTCGGGCGCTCCCGCCGCGGTACCACCCCGCGTTGCGCCGCTCGCGCGACGCCTCTCTCACCGCGGCTGTGACGGGCCTGCCCCGCGCGGTTCTAGTGAGCCCGAGGGCCGTTCTTCCGCGAGCTCCCCGGTGATGGCCGGATCGACGCCTGTGCGCTCCAGTCTACCCTCCCGGAGCGAGCGGGGCGGCCGCTCCCGTCATCGCTCGATGCTCACGTCGTAGAACGACGGACGCCCCACCGACTCCGTCCCGAACCCGCGCACCTCGTCGCTCAGCCCGTAGACGAGCGGCTCCTCGAAGAGGGGAAGGACGTACGCCTGCTCGATGAGGTGCCGCTGCGCGGCTTCGGAGGCCGCCTGTCGGCCCTCCGGGGTCGGCTCGGACGCGATGTCGGCGAGCAGATTCTCCAGCTCCTCGTCGCGGACGGCTCCCGTCTCCGGGTCGGCGTTGAGCAGCGCGTTGCGGTTCGCGCCGAAGTACTGCGACTTCAGCACCTCGTAGTCCCCGCGCCCGACGAGCTGGTGATACACCTGCACCCGCTCGATGTCCTGCTGGGCATCGTTCTGTGTCGCCTGGTCGCCGGAGAGCAGCTCGACGCCCACGCCGATCTCGGCGAGCTGCTCCTGGATGAGCGTGACCACCTCGCGAGAGCGCTGGAGAGGCAGCGCCTCGTTGAAGGCGATCACGAGCCTCTCGCCGTCCTTCTCGCGGATGCCGTCGGATCCGGGATCCCACCCGGCCTCGTCGAGCAGCCGCTCCGCCTCCGCGGGATCGTGGACCCAGCTGTCCGACGTGTCGACGTATCCGAGGGCCGTCGTCGTGAGGATCCCCGTCGCCAGCGGGTAGCTGTCCGTGAAGAGGGTCTCGACGATCTGCTCGCGGTCGATGCCGGCGATGATCGCCTGGCGCACGCGGATGTCCTCGAGCAGCGGATGCGCGAAGCGCAGGCTCAGGCTGTTCGCCACGCCGCTCGTCGGCCCCACGAAGAGGTGCAGGCCGGGCGCGTCGAAGCGCTCCTCGTCTGCGGGCGGGATCTGCCTGGCGACGTCCGCCTGGCCCGTCGCCGCGGTTCCCACCCGGACGCTCGCCTCCTCGACCACGGTGAGATCGATGCCCGCGATCTGCGGGGCGCCCTGGTGCTCGCGCGAGGCGGGCGCCCAGTCGTAGTCCTCGCGGGCATCGAGCGTCAGCGCCGTGTCGATCTGCTCGTCGACGATGACGAAGGGTCCGCTGCCCACGATCTCCGTCGCGCCGCCCGGGCCGAACTCGTCGCGCGACTGGTCGAGCGTGTCGTCGGAGAGCAGACCCGAGTTGATCGTCGAGACCGCCTGCGCGAAGCCGGGCGCCGGCTCGGAGAAGCGGAACGTCACGGTGCGCTCGTCGACGACCTCGCTGCCCTCGTACGCGTGGATCGTCTCCGACGGGCCGAGCGCCCGGTCCGCGTCGCCCGTGCCGTACAGGTCGATGTTCTTCGCCACGTTCTCGGCGTCGAGCGGCGTGCCGTCGGAGTAGGTGACGCCCTCCCGCAGCGTGAACGTGTACTCGGTCGCGTCCTCGTTCACCTCCGGAAGCTCCTCCGCGATCCACGGCTCGAGCTCGAGCGTCTCCGTGTTCTGGTAGAGGAGGCGATCGGCGATCTGGTTGAGGACCGCGCCGTTGGGATAGAACCCGCCGTCGGGCGGGTACAGCGTGATCCACGCCTGCGCCTCCAGATAGCTGAGACGCTCGCTCCCCGCACCGCCGTCGCCGCTCGCCGCGCATCCCGACGCCCCGACGCCGACCGCGACCAGCGCGGCGATCCGGACGAGGCGTGCTCTCTTCGGGCTGCTGTCGCTCATGACGCCACTCTCGCGGGTGCGGGCGCCGGGGCGGAAGCCGCGCCGCAACAGAAGGTCACGATGAGCTCTCCGGAGCGCTCCCGAGAGGCGTCTCCGGGCGCGAGATCCCCGACGCCCGACGCCCGCGATGTCGGACCCTCGTCCTAGGGTCGAGGCATGGCGACCCGACCCGTGCACCCCATCGCGCCCCGTGTGGCGCCGCCCGACCTCCCACGGCATCTCGACGACGCGGTGCCGCGCCGCGGAGACGACCTGCTCCAGGTGCGGCTCGTGGGCCTCGACGGCGATGCCGACCTCGCGCACGCGTCGCTCGAGGAGTGCGCCCTCGGGCCCGCGTCCCTCGGGGCGCTCGGCCTACGCGGCGCGACGCTCGTCGACGTCGACGGCGCCGACGTGAGCGCCGTCGCGATCGACGCCAGGGAGACGACGATCCGGCGGCTGCGGCTCTCCGGCGGCAGGATCGGATCCCTCGATCTGTCGGGCGCGCACATCGCCGAGCTCGAGCTGGTCGGCGCGCGCGTCGACTACCTGACGCTCGCCGGGGCCCGTGCGGAGGACGTGCGACTCGCCGACTGCGACATCCGCTCCCTCGACGTGCCGCAGGCGCGCCTCGCCCGCGTCGCCCTCCCCGGGTCGCGCGTCGCGGAGCTCGACCCGCGCGGCGCGCAGGCGGCCGACGTCGATCTGCGGGGCGCCGACATCGCGAAGGTGCTCGACGTCGCCTCCCTGCGCGGGATGACCGTCTCGCCGTCCCAGGCCGAGCTCCTCGCTCCCGCGCTCGCCGCCGCGGCGGGCATCAGGGTCGAGGGGTAGTCAGCCGACCGGGCGGTAGCCGTGGAGGTCGGTCTGCACCTCGTTGATCCAGACCCCTTCTCCCCCGTCGGGGTCAGGCAGGCGCACGGTGCGGCCGAACGCCTCGTCGATCACCGCCGCGGCGAATCCCTCTTCGCGCAGCCGCGCGGCGAGCGCGTCCGGATCCTCGGCAGAGAGGAACGACAGTCCGACGCGGGGCTCCTCCGCGTGATGCAGCCCGAGGGATCCCCCGCCGTCGGTGGCGAGCTCGACCCACCCTCCGCTCTCCGACGCGATCACGGGCCGGACGCCCAGCGCCTCGAGGGCCGTGCGGAGGTCCGCGAGGTCGGGGGCGAACACGATGGGCTGCACCGCGACCGCGCCTCCGCCTCCCGCGCTCCCCTCGCCGACCGTGAAGGAGATCCCGCCGATGCGCGCCGCGAGGGTCTCGCCGACGCCCTCCATGACGAACCGGTCGGGGCGGAAAGCGGCGAGCGCGCGCTCCGCGTGGTCGAGGTCGTCGACGAGCACGTGGAGGTCGACGGATCCCGCCGGGTGGTCGTCCATGACGCGATGGAGGGCGAAGGATCCGCCGCCGTGGAACTCCGCCCACTCGGGCGACGGCGGGTACGGCGCGGAGAACCCGAGAGCCTCCGCGATCCGGCGCCACTCGTCGCCTCGATCGGTGAACAGGATCTGCTGGATCGCGGTCATCGCGCGGCCTCCCTCTCGATCTCCTCGCGCAGCACGCGCTCGACGAGCGCCGACAGGCTCGTCCCCTCGTCGATCGCGCGATGCTTGACCTCCCGAACGAGGTCTCGCGGCAGATACACGTTGAACTGCACCTTCTCAGAAGCTGTCATGCTAGCAATTTAGCAGATACACGCCGGGGATCCCGTCTGATCCCCCGCACACGTGCGCCGGGGATCCCGCGAACGCCGGAAGGATTCGCCCGAAGACGTCCGGCATTCGCGGGATCTCCGGCGTTGGCGTTGGCACCGCCACGGTCAGCACGCGCGGTGGAGGCCCTGCGCGACCGAGCGGACGATGACGTCCTGCACCGACGCCCAGTCGAACTGGATCTGCCGCCATCCGACGCGGATCACGTGATAGCCGAGGAGGCGCAGCTCCGCGTCGTGAGCGTTGTCCTGGTCCCGCTGCGGACCGACGTGGTGGCCGCCGTCGATCTGCAGCACGAGGCGGTCGCCGATGAGCAGATCCACTCGGTGCCCGACGATCCAGACCTGGCGCCGCAGCGGAAGCCCCAGCCAGCGCAGGCGCGGAACCACGACGCTCTCGAGCCCCGAATCGGCCCAGCGCTGCACCTCGGCCAGCACCCTCCGAGCCGCCGGAGGCAGGTCGAGTCGCGCGATCGCCCGCATATCCGCCTTGTTCTGCCGCAGCGCGGACTCCCAGATCGCCAGCGCGTCCTCGTGCGGCTGGCACTGTGCGACGAGCACGAGCGCGTTCTCGATCGGATCCACGAGCTTCTCCGGGTGCCGCGCGACGACGGGCTTCGCCCAGTGCACGCGCGCGCCGGTCGCGCGCAGCGTCTTGCCCCTGCCCGGGGCGGCCACGTGCCATCGTCCGTCGTCGACCTCCCAGAGCCCGACCCTGGCCGCCTGCGAGATGCACGTGACGACGACGCCGAGCTCCGCTGCCGCGACGAGCGCCGGATCGGCGTCGGCGCGCGCCACCCAGCCGCGACGGGGCCGCCGGATCCGGCCCGCGCCGAAGGCCTGGCGGATCCGATGATCCGTCACGCCGAGCCTCAGGAGCGTGCTCACCCTCATGATCCCGTCGTGCCGCGCGAGTGCGTCGTCGAGGTCCATGGATCCACGGTGCCAGCGCGCGCGGCGCCGCACTCCCGCGACCCCACCCGATGGGGACGGATCCGCGAGATCCGCCCCTGTGGAGACGGGGTTGCTTCTCCCTCCGCCGCGATCACGCGCCGCGTGCGCCGGGGATCCCGCGAACGCCGGACAGATCCGCTGGAAGACGTCCGGCGTTCGCGGGATCCCCGGTGTCGACGTTGACCACCACCGCCCCGCGCCACCTACCCCGCCGCTGGCGGTGGCCGCCACGCCCCGCCCCGCTCAGCGCGCACGGCGGGGCGCCTGGGTACACTGGCGGGACACCCCACCACATCAGGCACGCATACACCGTGCCGCCCATATCGCGAGGAGTTCCGCGCATGGCAGACATCCCCGACAAGCCCAAGCTCGAGGGACTCGAGGCGAAGTGGGGTGAGCGCTGGGAGACGCAGGGCACCTACCTGTTCGACCGCGACGCCGCACGCGCCTCCGGACGAGACGGCGTCTACTCGATCGACACCCCGCCCCCCACGGCGTCGGGATCGCTGCACATCGGACACGTCTTCAGCTACACCCACACCGACGTGAAGGCCCGCTTCGAGCGCATGCGCGGCAAGACGGTGTTCTACCCGATCGGCTGGGACGACAACGGCCTGCCGACCGAGCGCCGCGTGCAGAACTACTACGGGGTGCGCTGCGACCCGTCGCTCCCCTACGACCCCGACTTCGCGCCGCCGTTCGAGGGCACGACGAAGAACATCAAGGCCGCGGACCAGGTGCCGATCAGCCGCCGCAACTTCACGGAGCTGTGCGAGAAGCTCACGGTCGAGGACGAGAAGACGTTCGAGACGCTGTGGCGCCAGCTGGGCCTGTCGGTGGACTGGACGCAGACCTACCGCACGATCTCCGACGACACGATCCGCACGAGCCAGCTCGCCTTCCTGCGCAACTACGAGCGCGGCGAGGCCTATCAGGCCCTGGCGCCGACGCTGTGGGACATCGACTTCCGGTCGGCGATCGCGCAGGCCGAGCTCGAGGACCGCGAGCGCCCCGGCGCCTACCACCGCCTCGCGTTCCACAAGACGGACGGATCGGGCGACATCCGCATCGAGACGACCCGCCCCGAGCTCCTCGCCGCCTGCGTCGCCCTCGTCGCCCACCCCGACGACGAGCGCTACCAGCCGCACTTCGGCACGACCGTCACGACGCCGCTGTTCGGCGTCGAGGTGCCCGTGCTGCCGCACCCGCTCGCCCAGCCCGACAAGGGATCCGGCATCGCCATGATCTGCACGTTCGGCGACGTGACCGACATCATCTGGTGGCGCGAGCTCGACCTGCCGAACCGCACGATCATCGGCAAGGACGGCCGCCTCCTGCCCGACGCCCCCGAGGCGATCACGGACGAGGCGGGTCTCGCGGCGTACGCGGAGCTCGCCGGCAAGACCGTGTTCAGCGCGCAGAAGCGCATCGTCGAGCTCCTCGCGGAGACGGGCGAGCTCGAGCACACGGGCGAGCAGTTCACCCACCCGGTGAAGTTCTTCGAGAAGGGCGACCGCCCGCTCGAGATCGTCTCCACGCGCCAGTGGTACATCCGCAACGGCGCCCGCGACGCCGAGCTGCGCGCGAAGCTCCTGGAGCTCGGCGAGCAGATCGCCTGGCACCCCGAGTTCATGCGCGTGCGCTACGAGAACTGGGTGAACGGGCTCTCGGGCGACTGGCTCGTCTCCCGCCAGCGGTTCTTCGGCGTGCCGATCCCCGTCTGGTACGCCCTCGACGAGAACGGCGAGCGCGACTACGAGCGCGTGCTCACGCCCGCCCTCGACGCGCTCCCCGTGGATCCGTCGAGCGACGTTCCCTCCGGCTACACCGAGGCCCAGCGCGGCGCTCCCGGGGGCTTCGAGGCCGAGACCGACGTGTTCGACACGTGGGCGACCTCCTCGCTGACGCCGCAGCTCGCGGGCGGCTGGCAGCGCGACGAGGAGCTCTGGAACCTCGTGGCGCCGTTCGACACCCGCCCGCAGGGTCAGGACATCATCCGCACCTGGCTGTTCTCGACGCTGCTGCGCAGCGCCCTCGAGGACGACCGCGTGCCGTGGGCGAACGCGTCGATCTCGGGGTTCATCGTCGATCCCGACCGCAAGAAGATGTCGAAGTCGAAGGGCAACGTCGTCACGCCCGCCGACATCCTCGACAAGCACGGATCCGACGCCGTGCGCTACTGGGCGGCGTCGAGCCGGCTCGGCACCGACGCAGCGTTCGATCCCAACAACCCCACGCAGATCAAGATCGGCCGCCGTCTCGCGATCAAGGTGCTCAACGCCGCGAAGTTCGTGCTGGGCTTCGAGGCACCCGCGGGCGCCGAGGTGACGCATCCGCTCGACCTGTCGATGCTCGCGACCCTCGACGAGGTCGTGGAACAGGCGACCGCCTCGCTCGACCGGTTCGATCACGCCCGCGCCCTCGAGGTCTCGGAGTCGTTCTTCTGGACGTTCTGCGACGACTACCTGGAGCTCGTCAAGGAGCGCGCCTACGCGGGAGAGGACGGCGGATCCGCGGCTCTCGCCCTGCGGACGGCGCTGTCGACGCTGCTGCGGCTGCTCGCCCCCGTCGTGTCCTTCGCGACCGAGGAGGCGTGGAGCTGGTTCGAGGACGGATCCGTCCACACCGCCTCGTGGCCCGAGCAGACCCGGCTCGGCGGCGACCGGGCGGTGCTCGAGGCGGCCTCGCAGGCGCTCATCGGCGTCCGCCGCGCGAAGACCGAGGCGAAGGCCTCGCAGCGCACCCCTGTCGCGTCGGCCGAGATCGCCGGGCCGGCCGAGCAGATCGCGCTGATCCGCCTCGCCGAGGACGACCTCAAGGCCGTCGGCCGCATCGCCGAGCTCCGTCTCGCCGATGCCGACGAGTTCTCGGTCCGCTCGATCGAGCTCGCGGAGCAGGAGGGCTGATGCAGCTCGGCACGCGCTGGCAGG
This sequence comes from Microbacterium sp. gxy059, assembly GCF_050958665.1. Classification (NCBI taxonomy): domain Bacteria; kingdom Bacillati; phylum Actinomycetota; class Actinomycetes; order Micrococcales; family Microbacteriaceae; genus Microbacterium; species Microbacterium sp. gxy059. Next base: position 26,869 of record NZ_JAMXWT010000030.1, read on the forward strand.
CCGGAGGCGACCCTCCGGCCTCGCTCCCCGCCGCGCTCGTCGCGCGCATCCGCGAGGCCGAGGCGGAGTTCGCGGATGCCTCCCCCGCCCCGAGCTGGACGCTCACATGGCTCGAGGGCCGGCCGATCGCCGAGCTCGACGCGGGCGTCTCGCTGGCCGTCGAGGCCGACGGGTCCGTCTCCCTCGAGCGCTTCTGACGCTCATCACGCGACGAAGGGCGCCCTCCGGCCCGCGGGTCGGAGGGCGCCCTTCGTCGCGTGACGGCGCTCTGCGCTCAGCGCTCGGAGGGCTGATGCGCCGCGAAGTATGCGAGCAGCTCGTCGGACAGGGTCGGGATCTCCTGCGGCTGGGAGCCCGAGCGGATCGAGAGCGCGCCGGCCACGCCCGCCGCGACGGCGTCCCGCGCGGCGACCGGGTTCGTCTGGGTGGGCGCGCCGCTGCGCACGAACTCGACGAACTCGCCGACCGTCAGAGGATCGGCGCCGCCGTGCCCTCCCTCTCCCCCGTCGGAGATCGGGTAGCGCACGTGCCCCTTCTCGAGGTACTCGCTGCGCGCGTTCCAGAGCCGGACCTCGCCGCCGGCGTCGTCGTCGAAGTTCTCGATGCGCCCCTCGGTTCCGATGACCGTGTAGTTGCGCCAGTAGTCGGGCGTGAAGTGGCACTGCTGGTAGCTCATGAGGACCCCGGAGTCGGCGCGCATCATGATCATCGAGATGTCCTCGACGTCGATCACGGGGTTGAGGTCGGTCTGGGCCAGCGGGGGCCAGTTGTCGCGAGAGAACCAGTCGCCCATCCGGCGATCGGAGTTGTCGCGGCGCGAGGCCACCTGGCCGTAGACCGCGAGGTCGCCGACGCCGACGACCGTGCGCGACGAGGTGCCCGCGAGCCAGTGCATGACGTCGATGTCGTGCGCGCCCTTCTGCAGCAGCAAACTCATCGCCCTGTCGCGCTCCGCGTGCCAGTCCTTGAAGTAGCAGTCGCCGCCGTGCCCGACGAAGTGGCGGCACCAGATGGCCTTGACCTCGCCGATCTCGCCCCTGTCGATGATCTCCTTCATCATCTTCACGACCTGCATGTGGCGCATGTTGTGGCCGACGTAGACCTTCGCGCCCGTGCGATGCGCGGTCTCGAGGATCCGGTCGGCGTCCTCGATCGAGATGGCGAGCGGCTTCTCGACGTAGCAGGCGATGCCCGCTTCGAGCAGCTCGATCGACACCTCGGCGTGCGTGAAGTCGGGGCTCGTGACGAACGCGGCGTCGACCGCGATCCCCGATGCGATGAGCTCGGAGACCGACGCGAACATCGGGATGTCGCCGAACAGCCGCGCGGTGCGTTCGCGGGTCTGCGGCGCCGGATCGACCCCGGCGACGATCTCTCCCCCGCTCTGGCGGACGTGCAGTGCGACGCCGGCGCGGGCGCCGACGCCGATCACGGCGGCGCGGAAGGGGGCGGTCTCGTCGGGTGCGTCGTTCGTTATCTCGTCCTTCTCGTGTTCGATTCACGTGTGGGGGGGCGGGCACGCCCTCCAGGCCGGAGATCCACTCGCTGAAGCGCTCGAAGGCGAGGCCGGGCGCGCCGACGACCGCGCCGGCCCACCGCACTCAGGCGATCACCACGCGCGGGGCGTCGGCGGACGCTTCCCGCCGCGCCGATCCGCGCCGAGTCTCAGGCGCTCTTCTTGCGCTGCCGGAGCACCACCGTGGGGGCGGCGCCCTCCTCGACGGCGGCGCGGGTCACGACGACCTTGCTGACGTCGTCGGCCGACGGGATCTCGAACATGATCGGCCCGAGCACGTCCTCGAGGATCGCGCGCAGCCCGCGGGCGCCGGTCTTGCGGTCGACGGCCAGATCGGCGATGGCGCGCAGCGCCTCGTCGTCGAACGCGAGCTCGACGCCGTCGATCTCGAACATGCGCTGATACTGCTTCACGAGGGCGTTGCGCGGAACCGTGAGGATGTCGACGAGCGCGTCCTGATCGAGCGGATCGACGGCCGCGATGATCGGCAGGCGCCCGATGAACTCGGGGATGAGGCCGAACTTGTGGAGATCCTCCGGCAGCACCTCGGAGAAGAGCGCGTCGTCGTCGCGCTTCGACTGCAGCGGCGCGCCGAACCCGACGCCCGCGCGCCCGACGCGCGAGGAGACGATCTCCTCGAGCCCGGCGAACGCCCCGGCGACGATGAACAGCACGTTCGTCGTGTCGATCTGGATGAACTCCTGGTGCGGGTGCTTGCGGCCGCCCTGCGGCGGGACCGACGCCGTGGTCCCCTCGAGGATCTTCAGCAGCGCCTGCTGGACGCCCTCGCCCGACACGTCGCGCGTGATCGACGGGTTCTCCGCCTTGCGGGCGATCTTGTCGACCTCGTCGATGTAGATGATGCCCTGCTCGGCGCGGGCGACGTCGTAGTCGGCCGCCTGCAGCAGCTTGAGGAGGATGTTCTCGACGTCTTCGCCGACGTAGCCCGCCTCCGTCAGCGCGGTCGCGTCGGCGACGGCGAACGGCACGTTGAGCCGCTTCGCGAGCGTCTGCGCCAGGTAGGTCTTCCCGGATCCGGTGGGCCCGAGCATGAGGATGTTGCTCTTGGCGATCTCGACCTCTTCGGCCTTGTCGTCGGCCGAGCGCAGCTCGCTGCCCGCGCGCACCCTCTTGTAGTGGTTGTAGACCGCCACCGCGAGGGCGCGCTTCGCGGCGTCCTGCCCCACGACGTACTCGTCGAGGAACCCGTAGATCTCGCGGGGCCGAGGGAGATCGAACTCGGCGACGCCCTCGCCGGCCGACGACTCGGCCATGCGCTCCTCGATGATCTCGTTGCACAGCTCGACGCACTCGTCGCAGATGTACACGCCCGGCCCTGCGATCAGCTGCTGAACCTGTTTCTGGCTCTTGCCGCAGAACGAGCATTTGAACAGGTCGGCGCTCTCGCCGATTCGGGCCATGCGATCACTCCCCGGTGGTTCGGTCGCGGTGTTCTCTCAGGCTAGTCGACGCCTCCGACAAACGACCGCAGGCGACCGGCCGCGGCGCGGAAGACGCGAGAGCGCCCCGCCTCCTCGGGGAGGCGGGGCGCTCTCGACGGACGCGCCTGCTCAGGAGGTCGCGCCGCGCTTGCGCGACGTGAGCACCTGGTCGACGAGGCCGTACTCGACGGCCTCCGCGGCGCCCAGGATCTTGTCGCGATCGATGTCCTTGTGCACCTGCTCCGCCGTGCGGTTGGTGTGCTGGGCCATCGTCTCCTCGAGCCACGTGCGCATGCGCATGATCTCGGCGGCCTGGATCTCGATGTCGGACGCCTGGCCGTGGCCGGCCTCGCCGATCGCCGGCTGGTGCATGAGCACGCGGGCGTTCGGCAGCGCGAGGCGCTTGCCGGGCGCGCCGGCGGCGAGCAGCACCGATGCGGCGGAGGCCGCCTGGCCGAGCACGACGGTCTGGATCTCGGGCGAGATGTACTGCATCGTGTCGTAGATCGCCGTCATCGCGGTGAAGGAGCCGCCAGGCGAGTTGATGTACATGATGATGTCGCGGTCGGGATCCTGGCTCTCGAGCACCAGCAGCTGCGCCATCACGTCGTCGGCCGACGCGTCGTCGACCTGCACGCCGAGGAAGATCACGCGGTCCTCGAACAGCTTGTTGTAGGGATCCTGTCGCTTGAAGCCGTAGGCCGTGCGCTCCTCGAACTGCGGGAGGATGTAGCGGCTGCCGGGCATCTGCAGCCCCTGCGGGGCGGGCATGTGTGGAGTGTGCATCGTCAGACTCGTTCCTATCCTCAGTTCGACTCGCGCTCGGTGCCGCCGCCGCCCGTCACATCGGACGCGCTCTCGCGGATGTGGTCGACGAAGCCGTACTCGAGCGCCTCGTCCGCCGTGAACCAGTGGTCGCGGTCGCCGTCCTCGTTGATCTGCTCGACGGTCTTGCCGGTCTGCGCGGCCGTGATCTCGGCGAGGCGGTTCTTCATCGAGACGATGAGCTCGGCCTGCGTCTGGATGTCGCTCGCGGTGCCGCCGAAGCCCCCGTGCGGCTGGTGCAGGAGGACGCGCGCGTTGGGCGTGATGTACCGCTTGCCCTTCGTGCCGCTCGTCAGCAGCAGCTGCCCCATCGAGGCGGCCATGCCGATGCCCACCGTGACGATGTCGTTCGGCACGAACTGCATCGTGTCGTAGATCGCCATGCCGGCCGTGATCGAACCGCCCGGCGAGTTGATGTAGAGGTAGATGTCCTTGTTGGGGTCCTCCGCGGCGAGAAGCAGGATCTTGGCGCAGATCTCGTTGGCGTTCTCGTCTCGCACCTCCGACCCCAGCCAGATGATGCGATCCTTCAGCAGCTGGTCGAAGACACTCTGTGCCATCAGCGGTTCGGGCATTCTCACTCCATTCAGGTGTGCGTTGGTCTCGAGACTACCGGCGCCGGAAGGGGCCTCCGGCGCGTGTTCGCCCTGGGCATACGGCCTCCGGGCGGGTCGCAGACGGCGGCC
>NZ_JAMXWT010000031.1:0-21933 GCF_050958665.1 Microbacterium sp. gxy059
GGGGGGGGGGGCGGGGGGGGCCCCCCCCCCGCTTCGCGTCTCCGCGGAGGCGCGCCCGTCGCCCCGAGGACGCGCGTCGTCGCGCGCGTCCTCGGGGCGACGAGGATCTCGCGCTACGCCACGCGAGCGGCGATGTCGGTGCGGAAGTGCGCGCCCTCGAGGGAGATCCGGTCCATCGCGGCGTACGCCCGCTGACGCGCCTCGGCGAACGTCGCGCCGCGAGCGACGACGTTGAGCACCCGGCCGCCCGTGGCGACGAGCCGCTGGCCCACGCGCGCCGTCGCGGCGTGCGCGACGTGCACGCCCTCGATGCCCTCCGCCTCCTCGACGCCCGTGATCTCGCGGCCCGTCACCGGCGCCGCGGGGTAGCCCTCGCTCGCCAGCACGACCGTCACGACCGCCTCGTCCGAGAACGCCGGGGCGGGCTCGTCCTCGAGCGTGCCCTTCGCCGCGGACATCAGCAGTCGCGACAGCGGCGTCTCGAGCCGGGGCAGCACTACCTGGGTCTCCGGATCCCCGAAGCGCGCGTTGAACTCGATCACGCGCACGCCGGCGTCCGTCACGATGAGACCCGCGTACAGGAGTCCGATGAACGGGGATCCGTCCTCGTCCATGGCGCGCACCACCGGCTCGGCGACCGTGCGGGTCACCTCGTCGACGAAGCCCGCGACGCTGCCGAAGCGCTCGGCGAGCCAGGGGAGGGGCGTGTACGCGCCCATGCCGCCCGTGTTGGGGCCCTCGTCGCCGTCGAGCGCGCGCTTGAAGTCCTGCGCCGGCGTGAGGGGGCGCACCGTGTCGCCGTCGCTGAGGAAGAACAGCGACACCTCCGGGCCGGAGAGGAACTCCTCCACGAGCACCGGGCCCTGGGGCAGGAAGGCCGCCGCGTGCGCCAGCGCCGCGTCGCGGTCGTCGGTGACGATGACGCCCTTACCGGAGGCGAGCCCGTCGGCCTTCACGACGTACGGGGCGCCGAACTCGTCGAGCGCCTCCGCCGTCTCGTCGAGATCCCGGGCGTGCGCGGCGCGACCCGTGGGCACGTCGGCCTGCTGCATGATCCGCTTCGCGAACGCCTTCGAGCCCTCCAGCTGAGCCGCCTTCGCGCCCGGCCCGAACACGGGGATCCCTCGCTCGCGCAGCGCATCGGCGACGCCGGCAACGAGCGGCGCCTCGGGGCCGACGACGACGAGGTCGACGCCGTGCTCCTGCGCGAATCCGGTGACGGCGCCGGGGTCGAGCATGTCGACGTCGACGATCGTCGCCTGCTCGCCGATGCCGGCGTTGCCGGGGGCGGCGAGGATCTCGTGAGGCGCGTCTTCCGCGCAGAGGGCGAGGACGATGGCGTGCTCACGTGCACCGGAGCCGAGAACGAGGATCTTCACGTCCCCCAGCGTAGAGGCCGTGCGCGCTCGAGGCACGCGCGGGAGGGCGGGCAGACCGCGGTGGTCTCCGCCCTCCGTGTCTCGCTTCGCGCGGGTACGGCGGCGTCGTTCCCGCAGGACGCGAGACACGGTGCGCCCGTCGAAGGACCCGTGTCTCGAACCGTGCGGGTGTCCGGTATCCGTTCCGACAGCTCGTGAGACATGGTGCGCCCACCGAGGGGCGCTCCCGGGGGAGCCGCCGCGCGAGAATGGACGCATGCCCCGCAAGATCGACACCGCGGCGGGACGCGCCGCGATCCACGCCGTGCGCGCCGCCGAGACGCCCGCGCGCACCGACCTCGCGACCGCCGTGCGCTACCTGCTGCAGCTGCTCGAGGAGCGCGCCCCGGGGAAGACCGTCGAGGTGCGCGTGCCGCCGTTCGGGGCCGTGCAGGTCGTCGAGGGGCTCGCGCACACCCGAGGCACGCCCCCGAACGTCGTCGAGACCGACCCCCGCACGTGGGTCGCGCTCGCGACGGGCGAGATCCCCTGGAGCGAGGCGTCCGACCGCATCTCCGCGTCCGGCACGCGGGCCGACATCTCCGACCTGATTCCCGTGCTCTGGTGAGGCCGCGCCGTGCCGCTTCCCAGGCACGCGGTGCTTGAATGAGGGCATGGCTGGCAAGGACGACGCAGATCGGGCGCCGGGGCTGACGCCCCCCGAGCGGGAGCCGCAGGGTCGTCCCGTGGCCGAGGTCGTCATCCGCCGCTCCCCGAAGTACGGCGTCTTCACGGCGCTCGGCGTCGCGCTCGGGATCGTCGCCGCGCTCGTGCTCACGACCGTCTTCGACGGCACGACGGCCCCCAGCCCCTACACCGAGGTGACCTACTCTCCCTCGCAGGCGTTCGGGTTCATCCTCCTGTGGTGCATCCCCGCGGGCATCGCGATCATGATGATCCTCGCCCTCGTGCTCGACCGCGTGCAGAGCCGCCGCGTGCGCCGCATGCGCGCCTCCGTCGAGAACGTCGACGAGCGCTGAGCCTCCGCCGCGAGCGACTACCCTGGGATCCGTGACTGCCCCCGCAACGCCCGACGAGGCGCATCGGTCCACCTACTCCGCAGCCGGCGTCGACACCGCAGCCGGCGACCTCGCGGTCGAGCTCATGAAGTCGTCGGTCCGCGCGACCCACGGCCCCGAGGTGCTCGGCGGCGTCGGCGGCTTCGCCGGCCTCTTCGACGCGAGCGCGCTGAAGGCGTTCGAGCGCCCGCTGCTCGCGACGAGCACCGACGGCGTCGGCACCAAGGTCGCGATCGCGCAGGCGATCGACAAGCACGACACGATCGGCCAGGACCTCGTGGGCATGGTCATCGACGACATCGTCGTGGTCGGCGCGAAGCCGCTGTTCATGACCGACTACATCGCGTGCGGCAAGGTGCACCCCGAGCGCATCGCCGACATCGTGCGCGGCATCGCCGAGGCGTGCGCCGCCACGGGCACCGCCCTTGTCGGCGGCGAGACCGCCGAGCACCCCGGTCTTCTCGGCCCGGACGACTACGACGTCGCGGGCGCCGCGACCGGCGTCGTCGAGGCCGACCGCATGCTCGGCGCGCACCGCGTCGAGGACGGCGACGCGATCCTCGCGCTCGCGTCGAGCGGCATCCACTCCAACGGCTACTCGCTCGTGCGCCACATCCTGAAGAACGCCGGCCTCGGCTACGGCGACCGCTCCGACGACCTCGGCGCCACCTGGGGCGAGGCGCTCCTCGAGCCGACCCGCCTGTACACGTCGCCGCTGCTGAGCCTCATCGAGCGCGTCGGATCGGGCGTCCACGCCCTCAGCCACGTCACGGGAGGCGGCATCGCGGCGAACCTCGCGCGCGTGCTGCCGAAGGGCACGTGGGCGGAGGTCGACCGGTCGACGTGGAGCCCCGCGCCGGTCTTCCGCGTGCTGAGCGACATCGCCGGCACGACGCTCGAGTCGAGCGAGGGCACGTGGAACCTGGGCGTCGGCTTCTTCGCCGTCGTCCAGGCGGACCGGGCGGGCGACGCCATCGCGGCGCTCGGCGGGGACGGGATCCCCGCCTGGCAGGTCGGCACGGTGCGGCTCGGCGCGGCGCCGGACGAAGGATTCGAGCAGGGCGCCAAGGGGGTCGACGGCGGAGCCGTGCGGCTCGTGGGCGCGTACGCGGACGGAGCGAAGTAACCCACCCATGTGCGGCATCGTCGGAATGGTCGGACGCGACCATGTGAACCAGGACATCTACGACGCCCTCCTCCTCCTGCAGCACCGCGGTCAGGACGCGACGGGGATCGCCACGACCGAGGCGAGCGGCGTCATGCACATGGCGAAGAACAACGGCATGGTGCGCGAGGCGTTCCGCACCCGCGACATGCGCTCGCTGCTCGGCAACGTCGGCCTCGGCCACGTGCGATACGCGACCCGCGGCACGGCGTCGAGCGAGGAGGAGGCGCAGCCCTTCTACGTCAACGCCCCCTACGGCATCACGCTGATCCACAACGGCAACCTCACGAACACCCGCGAGCTCTCGCGCGAGATGGAGCGGCGCGACCGCCGGCACCTCAACTCCTCGAGCGACACGGAGCTGCTGCTCAACGTGCTCGCGAGCGAGCTGCAGGCCACGACGAGCGCCGTGGACCTCGACGCCGAGCGCATCTTCCAGGCTGTGCGCCGCACGCACGCGCGCATCGAGGGCGCCTACGCCGTCATCGCGTTCATCGCGGGGTACGGGCTCCTGGCGTTCCGGGATCCGTTCGGGATCCGCCCCCTCATCCTGGGGCGTCGCACCGCCGCGGACGGGCGGGACGAGTGGGTCGTCGCGAGCGAGTCGCTCGTGCTCGAGAACGCCGACTACGAGGTCGTGCGCGAGATCGCGCCCGGCGAGGCCGTGTTCATCACGAGCGACGGCGAGATGTCGAGCGCGCAGTGCGCGGAGCAGCGGATGCTCGCCCCCTGCTCGTTCGAGTACGTGTACCTCGCGCGCCCCGACTCGGTGATGAACGGCATCAGCGTCTACGAGTCGCGCCTGCGGATGGGCGAGAAGCTCGCGGCGACGATCGCCAAGCACGTGCCAGCCGGCGAGATCGACGTCGTCATGCCGATCCCCGACTCGTCGCGGCCGTCGGCGATGGAGGTCGCGCGGGTGCTCGGCATCGAGTACCGCGAGGGCTTCTACAAGAACCGCTACGTCGGCCGAACGTTCATCATGCCGGGCCAGGCGATGCGCAAGAAGAGCGTGCGCCAGAAGCTCAACACGATGTCGAGCGAGTTCCGCGGCAAGAAGGTGCTGCTCATCGACGACTCGATCGTGCGCGGCACGACGAGCCGCCAGATCATCCAGATGGCGCGCGACGCGGGCGCCGAGAGCGTCACGTTCGCCTCCGCCGCGCCTCCCGTGCGCTATCCGCACGTGTACGGCATCAACATGCCGTCGGCGGAGGAGCTCATCGCGCACGGCCGCACGATCCCGGAGATCCGCGACGAGCTCGGCGCCGACCACCTCGTCTACCAGGAGATCGACGACCTCAAGCAGGCGATCCTCGAGGGCAACGCGAGCGGGGCGCACATCGACGATCTCGACATGAGCTGCTTCGACGGCCGCTACATCACGGGCACCATCACCCCCGAGTACCTCGCCTGGGTCGCCGAGACGCAGGGATCCTGAGCGCTCGGCCCCGTCACACGAGGAAGATCGGCAGCAGCCCCGGGTTGTGCGCGTGCACGAGCACGCCGAACACGACCGCGTCGAACAGCAGGTGCACCGTCACGACGTAGGCGAGGGAGTGCGTGCGGAGGAAGATGACGCCCTGCAGCAGCGCGAAGGGGATCGTGAGGATCGGGCCCCACTCGCGATAGCCGAGCTCCCAGAGGAACGAGACGAACACGACCGCCTGCAGGATGGTGGCGAGCGCGTCCGGCAGGTGGCGGCGCAGCAGCGCGAACACGGTGCAGATGAAGAACAGCTCGTCCCAGATGCCGACCGCGCCGACGCCGACGAACAGGCGGGCGATGAGGTCGGCGGTGTCGACGACGGGCCAGTTGCGGTAGACGCCGCTCGTGACGAAGTAGAACGGCAGGATCAGCCAGCCGAGCACGATCACGAGGGCGAGCCAGATCCACTGCCAGGGCCGCCAGCGACCCGGTCCGCGCCACGGGAAGGCGATCGCCCGGTCGCGGAAGACGAAGCGCGAGAGGGCGTACGGCACCGCGACCGCGCCCCCGAGGGCGACCGTGAAGCGCAGCATCGACGCGTCGTCGAGCTGCGCCGCGAGGTCGATCGCGTGCACGATGAGCATCCCGACCGCGATGAGCGACAGGTCGCGGGCGAGGGAGGGGCGCGGACCCCGTCCCGGGGTGCGCGGGCGGGGGAGGAGCGGGGATCCCTCGCTCCGGTCGACGAGCAGCGCCCCGACGATCGCGATCGCCAGCAGCGCCCAGCCCAGCGGATCCCACCCCCAGACGAAGAACGCCGGGGCGGCGGCGCAGACGGCCGCGGCCGGGCCGAGGGCCTTCGCGGGGGAGGTCACGCCCTCACGCTATCGCGAGGCGGCGCAGGGGGAACTCTCGGGAAGAGCGGGCGCGCATCGAGATATAGCGCGTTAGGCTCCGGGCATGACCGCCGACGCCATCCAGGTCGTGGAGATCCGCCCGACGCCCGCCGTCCCCGCCGTGCGCGAGGAGGAGCGGCCGGGGTGGGCCGTCCGCTGGGGTCGGGCGATGCGCCGGCTCATCGCGCGCAACCGCCTCGTCGACATCGCCTATCGCGTCGTGATCGGCCTGCTCGGCGCCGCTCTCGTCGCCCTGGGGCTCGTGCTCGTTCCGCTTCCGGGGCCGGGCTGGCTCGTCGTGTTCGCGGGCCTCGCCGTGCTCGCCACCGAGTTCCGGTGGGCGCACCGCGCCGCCGGCTGGCTGCGCCGCCAGCTCTCCCGCTTCTGGGCGTGGACGAAGGAGCGCCGCGAGCGTCGCCGCGCTCGCGCCTGAGGTCGGCGCTCCTCCCGGGCTCCGCCGCGCGGACGAGGGGAGGGGCGCCGCTCAGCGGCGCGCCGGCCGGGGACGCTCCGCCGCGCCGTCGACGTCGCGGGGCAGACGGTGCTTCGCGATCCGCTGGCTCGGCGTGAGGGGCATCTCCTCCACGATGCGCGCATAGCGCGGCAGCTGGAACGGGGCGAGGCGCTCGGCGCCCCAGCTCAGCACCTCCGACGGATCCGGATGGCGCCCCTCCGCGGCCGTGAGCAGCAGGAGCATCTCCTGCTCGCCGACCTCGGCATCGACGCCGACGACGGCGCAGCGGTCGACATCGGGGTGCAGTCCGAAGACGCTCTCGACCTGCCACGCGGAGACGTTCTCGCCGCGCACTCGGATGCTGTCGCTTCCGCGCCCCGTGAAGTGCAGCCGGCCGCGATCGTCCAGGCGGCCGAGATCGCCCGTGCGGAACCAGTCGCCCTCGCGCGCCTTCTCGGTCGCCGCCGGGTTCCCCAGATAGCCCGGCGTGAGGAGGCCGGGCACCCGCCCGCGCACGAGCACCTCCCTGGCGTCCGACACGGCCACGTCGACCCACGGCAGGGGCTCGCCCACGCCGCCGTCGACCTCGTCGCGATTCACCGTGACGATGCTCGACGTCTCCGTCATCCCGTAGCACTCGTGCAGCGCGAACCGGTACCGCTCGCGGCACGCCGCGCGCACCTCGGGCGTCGCTCCCGCTCCCCACGCGACCCGCACGCGGTTCGCGCGCTCCGCCTCGTCGGGCGGGAGCTGCAGGAGGATCTGCAGCACGCCGCCCAGATAGTGGATGTGGGTGACGTCGAAGTCGACCACGTCGCGCCAGAAACGGGAGGCGCTGAACCGCGGCGCGAGCGCGAGCGCGACGTCGCGGAAGAGCGGGAGGAAGACCACCTGGGCGCCGCCGATGTGGAACAGCGGCTCCCACACGTAGAACACGTCGCCGGGTTCCGGAGCGGTGACCTCGATGGCGCCCAGGACGGCGGCGCGCAGCATCGTCTCGGTCACGAGCGCGCCCTTCGGCGGCCCCGTCGTGCCCGAGGTGTACATGAGCAGGCTCGCCTCGCGGCGCTCCTCGTCCGCGGAGACGGGAGCGTCGGCGACGGCGAAGAGCCGCGCGTCGTCCCCGGATCCGGCCTCCGATCCGAGAGGCAGGAGCCCCTCGCTCAGCTCCTCCCCGAGCGGTGAGAGCGGCGCGGCGACGACGTGCGTCGCGCCCGAGTCCCGCATCTGATGGGCGAGCGGCTCCCCCTTCAGCTGCGGGTTGAGCGGGATCCAGAGCGCGCCGATCCGCAGAACCGCGAAGATCAGCGCGACGTGCTCCACGGAGACCGGCAGCGCGATCGCCACGCGCGACGTCGCCGTCACGCCCTGCGCGCGGAGCGCCTCGGCTGTCCGCTCGACCTCGCGCGCGAGGTCGGCCGTCGTGACCTCCCGCCCCCGCTCCCGCAGGTACACGCGCTCGGGTGCGTCGCGGGCGAGATCCGTCAGCGCGTCGGCGAGGCGCGGCCCGCGGAGGAAGTCCTCGGCCTCGGCGAGGCTCGTCCTCGGCGCGCTCATTCCTGCTTCGCGCCCTTCTTCGAGACGAAGTCGTCGGCGGTCCGCTGGGGCTCGCCGTCGCCGTAGGCCTGCTTGTCGGCGTCGAGGGCCGCCGCGAACGCGTCCTCGAGCCCCGGCATCAGCGTGGCGCGGATCCGCTGCTTCGTCAGCGAGAACGCGTGCTTCGGCAGCGCCGCGAGCTCCTTCGCGAGGGCGATGCTGCGCGGGAGCACCTCGTCCTGCGGCAGGATCTCGGCGATCATGCCGAGATCCGCGGCCTCCTGCGCCTCGAGGAGACGGCCGGTCAGCATCATCTCGGCGGTCTTGCTGAGTCCGACCGACTGCCAGGTCAGGTACATGCCGGTGATGCTGGGGATCCCCGACCGCACCTCCGGCTGGCCGATCCGCACTCCGGCGTGCGCGATGCGCAGGTCGCACAGCAGCGCGAGCTGGTACCCGGATCCGGCTGTCACGCCGTTCAGCGCCGCGATGACGGGCTTCGAGTTCGACAGGACGGCGTCGTAGACGCGGCGGAACCGGTCGAGCCACTCCTCGACGTGGTTCTCGGTGAACGAGGCGACCTCCTTGAGGTCCTGTCCGGCGCAGAACGCGCGGTCTCCCTCCCCGGTGAGGACGATGCCGTCGACGTCCGGGCTCCGGTCGAGCTCGTCGAGCTTCGCGGCCATGTCGTCCTGCATGTCCTGGGTCCAGGCGTTGAGGGCGGCGGGGTTGTTGAGCGTGATGATCGCGATGCGGTCGCGGACGGCGAGGTCGAGCGTGGGCATGTGATTCTCCTTCTTTCGGGATTCAGCGGGCGGTGAGGACGTCGAACTGGGCGGTGACGGGGGCCTGCTTCTTCTTCGGGCCGAGCCAGCTGCCGAGCCAGAGAGCGAGGAGGCCGGCGGCGAAGCCGGGGATCAGCTCGTACAGGCCGATGGTGTCGACCATGCGATAGAGGATGACGGTCGATCCGCCGACGATGATGCTCAGCAGGGCGCCGAACCACGTGGCGCGCCGCCAGTAGAGCGCGGCGAGCAGGGCGGGGCCGAAGCTCGCACCGAATCCCGCCCAGGCGTAGCCCACGAGGTCGAGGATCGTGCCGCCGCGCAGGGCGACGAGGATGCCGACGCCGGTGCAGAAGAGCACCGCGACGCGGCTGAGCCAGACGAGCGTCTTCTGCGGCGCCTCGCGGTTGATGAACGCGCGGTAGAAGTCCTCGGTCAGGGTGGTCGAGGCGACGACGAGCTGCGAGTCGGCGGTGCTCATCACCGCCGAGAGCACGCCGGCGAGGAAGATGCCCGCGACCCAGCTCGGGAAGAGCTCGCCGACGAGGGCCATGTACGCGTCCTCGGGGTTCTCCAGGCCGCTGCCGAAGATGGCGATCGCGGCGAAGCCGACGACGCCGGCCGAGCCGAGGAGCGTGATCGAGAGGAACAGCCCGAGCCGGGCGCCCCCTCGCGCCGACTCGGCCTTCCGCATCCCCATGAAGCGCGCGAGGATGTGGGGCGATCCGAAGTAGCCGAACGCCCACGCGAGGGCCGAGACGATGGCGACGAACGGCACCGAGGACCCCGCCGTGATCCAGGAGTCGCCGACGAGCTCGACGGCGGCGACGGGCGATCCGAGGTCGGGGTTCTCCGCGGAGATCGCCTCGATGAATCCGCCCACGCCGCCGACCTTGGCGATCGCGACGACCGACACGGCGATCAGGCTGCCCCACATGAGGAGGCCCTGCACGAGGTCGGTGTAGCTGCTCGCGAGGTATCCGCCGAGCGACGAGTAGACCATGACGACGACGGCGCCGACGATCGTGCCGGTGACGACGGATCCGCCGAAGATCTGCTGGAAGATGACGCCCGTGGCGATGAACGCCGAGCCGAGGTAGATGACGTAGAAGATGATGATGAAGATCGCCGACGCGGTGCGGACCGAGTTGCTGCGGAAGCGGTTGGCGAAGAACCCGGGCAGGGTGACGGACTCGCCCGGCGCGTCCGTGCGCCAGTCGCTGACCTTGCTCGAGTAGGTGCGCAGGCGCCCCGCGAGCAGCTTCCAGCTGAGGTAGAAGCCGATCGTGAGTCCGATGATCAGCCAGATGTTGCGCATGCCGCTGATGTAGAACGCCCCGGGCAGTCCGAAGAACACCCACTGGCTCGAGTCGGTGGCCTTCGCGCTGAGCGTGGTGACGAAGGTGCCGAGGCGACGCCCGCCGATGGCGAAGTCCCCCATGTCGTTGTTCTTGCGATAGGCCCAGATGCCGATCGCCAGGACGGCGACCAGGTAGAGGACGAAGACGATGACCGTCGAGAGGTCCGCGTTGGTCGGCATGATTCGAGACTCCGTTGCTGTGGTGCGCCAGGTCGCCCGCGGTGGGCGGCGACGTCGTCGATGGGAGACAACTGTATGGATGCGGGGAGAACGCTGATACGGGGGCGGGGCAAGACTTCGAGGGGGTGAGCGACAGCCCCGCTTATGCTCGCGGGGGCGCTCGCCGCGGGCGTACACTCGCGAGGTGATCCCGGACACGAAGACGCTGCGCACGCTGCGCGGCGTGGTCTCCGCGGGGTCGTTCGCGGCGGCGGGGCGCGAGGTCGGCTACACGGCGTCCGCCGTCTCGCAGCAGATCGCGGGGCTCGAGCAGGATCTCGGCCTCCGTCTGTTCGTCAGGGAGGCGAGCCGCGTCGTGCCCACCGAGGCCGCGCATCATCTCGTGCAGCGCTCCGCGGAGATCTTCGATCTCCTGGACCAGATCGAGATCGACATCGCACGGCTCGGTGCGGGCGAGGCGGGGCGCCTGCGCATCGGCACGTTCAACTCGGCGGGCGGGGCGATCGTCGGCCCTGCGATCGCGCGGTTCCTCGTGCGGCGTCGCGATGTCGAGATCACCCTCGACGAGGGCGAGCCCTATGAGCTGTTCCCGCGGGTCGCGGACGGGAGCATCGACGTGGCGCTCGGGTTCGCATACGACCTCGTGCCCTCGGAGTTCCCGGTGGGCCTCGAGCTGTCGGAGATCATGACCGAGCGGCTGTTCGTCGTCGCGCCGCGCAAGCACCGTCTCGTGGCGAAGGAGCGGATCGGGCTCGGCGAGCTCGCGGCGGAGACGTGGGTGGCGCACCGGGAGGAGACCCCGTCGAGCCGCTGCCTGACCGCGCTCTGCACGGGCGCCGGGTTCGCGCCGGACATCGCGTTCCGCAGCAACAACCTGGGCACGGTCCTGGGGATCGTCGATGCGGGCCTCGCTGTGGCGCTCGTGCCGGAGATCGGCCTGCGCGACGCCCCGGACGGCGTCGTGTCGCTCCCCGTCGAGGGGACGATGCCGCGTCGCCAGATCATCACCGCGACGCGCCCGGACGATGCGAGCGCGCTGGCTGACCCGTTCGTGCGGGCGCTGCGCCATGTCGCGGGCAGGCAGATGCGCGAGGCCTGAGCCGGGAACGCGACGACGGGGCATCCGATCGGACGCCCCGTCGTGCCGCGCGGGAGGCCTACTTGCCGAGGGCGGCCGCGCGGAAGATGCCGATGATGCCGAACACGACGAGCGTCGCGCCGACGAAGATCCACAGCCAGAGGGCGGTGAGGAGCGGCGAGAGGATGAGCGCGATGCCGGCGAGGATGCTGACGATCGCGAAGAAGACCGTCCACCCCTTGTGCCCGCGCTCGCTGCCCTCCCAGGCGGTGTCGCGTCCGCCGAGGCTGAACAGCGAGACGACGCCCTCGAAGATCCAGGCGATGCCGAGCAACGTGGTGACGAACACGGCCAGGAGCAGCGTCGTCTCGCCGAGGTCGGCGACGGCGACGACGCCCGCGGCGATGAACAGCAGGCCGAGCGCGATGAGCCCGGCGCGCATCCACCCGCCCGTGCCCTTCGACGCGATGCCGTAGACGAGGTTCAGCAGACCGCCCACGAGCGTGTAGATCGCGACGAGGATCGTGATCGCGGCGGCGGACTTCACGGGCCAGATGAGGATCGCGAGCCCGAACAGCAGCGACACGATGCTGCTGACGAGGATCGCCGTGCGCAGGCTCTGGCGCAGGCCGTAGACGGGTCGGGTATCGGCGGACATGCTGCCTCCTGGGGGCGAGGGTGCTGTGGTGCTCTCGACGTTACTCCGCCCGCCCGTGCAGGACGACGCCGATCTTCGGCGGGCGCGCGGGGAGCATCGGCGTGTCTCGTCGGCGAGGCGAGATCTGGCGTCGTCCTGCACGCCGGCGGGCGGAGAAGGCTCGCGGCGATGCGCGGAGGCCGTCTGTGTGGACGGGGCGCCGGGAGGCGCCGCCCGGCGCCCCGCCCGTCGTCGGAGCCTGCCCGGGGTCTCCGGGCAGGCGCCGACGTCCGGGCTACCGCTCGCGGGCCTCGACCCAGGCGCGCAGCGCGTCGCGCACGAACGAGGCTCCTGCCTCGCCGCCGTAGTTCGCGCCGAAGCGCGGGTCCGCGACGTACATGTCGCCGAGGCCGCGCACGTATCCGTGCAGCTGCTCGGGGTCGCGGGCCGGCGTGGGGCTCGCGCTCAGCCACGCCACGTGGCGCTCGGCGAGCTCCTGCGCCCGGGCGGATCGGGGATCCTCGCCCTCCTCCGCGGCGGCGGCCCAGTCGGCGGCGAGGGCGCGGGTCTCCTCCTGGAAGGCGGCGCGCTCCTCGTCGCTCAGGCTCCGCCACCACCGGTCGGACGAGGCGTAGGTCTCGGCGCCCCAGCGCCGCTCGACCTCCTCCTGGTGCTGCGTGTGGTCGAATCCGTCGAACATGTTCTCCGTCATGGGGTCTCTCCCGTTCTCGATGGCGTCGACGGTCGATGCCACGGCGCTGATCTGCCGTTCGATCCGTCGTCTCTCCTGTTCGAGCCACCCGAGGTGGGTGCGCAGCGAGCCGGCCTCGTCGGCGTGCCGCTCGAGGATCTCTCCGATCTGCGCGAGCCCCACTCCCATGTCGCGCAGGAGGAGGATCCGCTGCAGGCGCACGAGGGCGTCGGCGTCGTACATGCGGTATCCGTTGGCGCCGACGCTGCTGGGGTGCAGCAGTCCGATGCGGTCGTAGTGGCGCAGCGCCCGGCTGGTGGTGCCGGCGACGCGCGCCACCTGCTGGATCGACATCTCGGCGGTCACGGCTCCTCCTTCGCGAGTGGCTCCATTCCACGGTCGGGGCTGACGTCGCGTCAAGGTCAAGCCCGGATCAGGTTGCACTCGAGATACATCGCGTCTATCGTGGTCGATATCGAGATATATCTCGATAGTCGACGCCGGGGGACCGGCCGTTCACGAGGCAGGGGACATGGTTCAGGAGAAGTGGATCATCCATCCGGGCGAGGCGCGCGTCATCGACGTCGCCGACATCGCCCGGCTCAAGGTCGGGCTGGCCGCCGGGCAGGTCGACATCATCGGGCACGACGACGATCACGTGCGGGTCGAGGTGCACGAGGTCGCGGTGAAGGATCTGCGCATCGACATCTCGGGAGACGAGCTCGAGATCGACCACCCGCAGGTGCGCTGGGACAACTTCCTCACCGCCTTCCGCAACTTCGGATCCAGCGGGCCGCGCGCCGAGATCAGCATCGCGGTGCCGCGGGAGACGCGTCTCACGCTCGGCGTCGTCTCGGCGGGCGCCCTCGTCGCGGGGCTCGAGGCCGACGCGACGATCAACACCGTCTCGGGCGACGTGCTCGTCGACGGCCTCGTCGGATCCCTCAGCACCCACGGCGTCTCGGGCGACGTGCAGGTGCGCGGACTCCGGGGGCCGTTCTCGAGCGACATGGTCTCGGGTGACGTCGCCGTGTCGGGAGAGGTGGTGCGCACCGACGTGAACACCGTCTCGGGCGCCGTGTTCATCGACGCGACCGGCCCGCTGCAGAAGGCGGCGCTCAACACCGTGTCGGGCGCGGCGACGCTGCGACTCGACCGCGGGTATCCCGCGAACTACGCGATCCGCACGGTCGGCGGGCGGGTGCACATCGACGGCGTGGCGCACGGATCCAGCTACACGGGGTCCGCGGGCGAGCTGTCCGGGATGTTCGCCGACGTGCGCATCAACACCGTCGGCGGCGCGATCACCGTGCTGCGCTCGGGCGATCAGCCCGCCGCCTCGGACGTCGACGGCGAGGTGGTGTGGCCGAGCGAGAACCGCACGGCCGACACGGTCGAGGTGCCGAGGGACGTCGCGGAGCGCGGATCCGACGGCGAGGGCGAGGAGAGGGCCTGATGCCTCCCGTCTTCCAGCACGGCGACCTGCGCCTCTACCTGCTGAGCCTGCTCGATGAGCAGCCGCTGCACGGGTACGGCATCATGCAGGCGCTCGGCGAGCGCACGGGCGGCACATACACGCCGAGCGCCGGCACCATCTACCCCCGCCTCGCGAAGCTCGAGGAGGAGGGGCTCGTCACGAAGACGAAGGACGGGCGCCAGGCGGTCTACGCGATCACCGACGCGGGCCGCGCCGAGGTGCGCGAGCGCGCCGACGAGATCGAGGGGATCCAGGAGGGTCTCGCCGACTCCGTGCGCCTCATCGCCGACGGCGTGCGCGCGAACGTGCGCGAGGCGATGAAGAGCCTGCGCGCCGACCTCGCGGCCGCGAGCGCCGCTCAGCGCAGCGAGGAGCCCCCGCCCGCCGAGGACGATCCGCGGGTCGCCTCCCGCGCCGAGCTCATGCGGGCCGAGGGGGCCATCTCGTCCTTCCGCGGCAGTCTGCGCGCCGAGCTGCGCACGCACGTCGCGCGCGGCGGGCGGCTCGACGCCGCCGTGGTCGACGCGCTGCAGCGCGACCTCGACGGCATCGTCGCCCGCGTGCGCGACGTCCTCGCGCGGTAGGGGAGCGCGAAGCGGGCCGCCGGGATCCTTCGGGATCACGGCGGCCCGCTCCGCGTGCGCGGTCGCTCGTTCGAGTGGGCCGCCACGAAGCGCGGCGGGCGGGCCGTCGGAGGCGACGTCTCCCGGCGAGGCGCATGGGGCGGTGCGAGGGGCGCCAGAGAACGCGGCCCGGGTGCCCCGCGACCCCGCATTTCGCGGCGACCCATCGCGATCGCGCACTCACCGGGCGCTCGGCGGCGCGGGCGTAGGCTCGGAGGCGACATGGCTCCGACGAATCCCCGCCCCGCGCTGCGCGTGGCCGTGTGGGCCGTCGGGGCGGTCGCCTACCTCGCCGCGATCATGTCGCGCACGTCGCTGTCGGCGACGGGCGGCCTCGCGAGCGAGCGCTACGACCTCACGAGCGACCAGCTCGCGATGTTCGGGATCCTGCAGCTGCTCGTCTACGCGGGCGTGCAGATCCCCGTGGGCATGGTCATCGACCGCGTCGGCGCGCGCGTCACGATGCTCTCCGGCGTTGCGATCATCGCCGTCAGCCAGCTCATGGTCGGCTTCGGCGACGTGTTCTCCGTGCTCCTCGCGGGCCGGGCGCTCGCCGGTCTCGGCGACGCGATGGTGTTCCCCTCAGCGATCCGCCTCATCGCGGTGACCGCGCGACCCGCGTGGATCAGCCCCGGGATCCAGCTGCTCGGCGTCGTGGGCAACGTCGGCGTCGTGCTCACCGCCACGCCGCTGCTCGCGATCATCGACATCGGCGGCTGGCCCACAGGATTCGCGGTGCTCGCGGCGTTCAGCGGCGTCGCCGCCCTCGTCGCCGGGCTCGTGCTGGCGCTCACCGGGCCGGACCGCACCCGCACGGCCGGCGGCGAGTCCATCGTCGAGGTCGTCCGCGGCACGGGGGAGGTCGCCCGCTACCCGGGCACCTGGCTCGCCTTCGCCGCCCACCTCGTGGGCAACGTGCCCTACACGGTGTTCATCGTGACGTGGGGATCCCTGCTGCTGTCCCACGGCGCGGGGCTCGACGGGGAGGGGCTCGGCCTCGCCCTCGCGGGGCTGCCCGTCTGCGGCGCCATCACGGGGATCGCGTTCGGACGCCTCGCGCGCGACGGCGGGCGGGCCCGCACGGCGATCGTCGTGGGCACGGGCATCGCGCACATCGCCTCCTGGGCGCTCCTGCTGTTCTGGCCGCAGCCCACGCCCGCGATCCTCGTCGGCCTGCTCGTGTTCACGGTCGCCGCCGGCGGGCCTGCGTCGCTCATGGGGTTCGACCTCGCGCGCGAGCTCGTGCCCGGGCGGCTCGCCGCGCGCGCCAACGGCATCGTCAACATGGCGGGCTTCACGGGCGGCCTCATCAGCGTCTGGCTGACGGGCCTCGTGCTCACCTCTCTCGGCGCCACGACCCCCGACGCCTACTCGATGGACGTCTTCCGCATCGCGTTCCTGCCGATGCTCGCCCTCATCGCGCTCGGGATCGGCGTGTTCCTCCTGCTCGGCCGCCGCCTCCGCCGCGCCTCTCGCGACTGAGGCGAGCCGACGAGCCGCGTGGCGGCCGCGCGTCGGCGCACGCGATCCCGACCCGCACGCACGACGTCGGCGGGCGCCGCAGGGGTGAACCTGCGGCGCCCGCCGACGTCGTGCGAAGAAGAGGCGTCAGACCCTCGCGGGCTCGTCGTCCTCGTCTTCGTCTTCGTACATGTCGGCCCAGCGGTCGACGTACGCATCGTCATCGTTCTTATGCGTCAGCTCACGCTCGAGCGCCGAGTAGTCGACAGTGGGACTGAACGACTTGAGCTCGCGCGCGAGTTTGGTGTGCTTCGCCTTCTGACGGCCACGTCCCATAGCGCGTCGACCCCCTTTTAACGTTGATCTGCTGGGAATGCCCTCGAACCCGTATGCAGATGCATGCTTTCATGGGACCCGGAAATTCCCCGGGAAAGAGTAGAATTCAGGATACCACGGGGCCTGAACCTCAGGCTCCGAACGGCAGGAGGTGCGCATCATGGCCGATGTCCAGAACAGCCCCGAAACGGCCCCCGAGCTGACGGGAGCCGTCATCGCCGCGATCATTCCCGGCCAGACGCCCCGCGTCGTCGCTGAAGCGGCACGATACGCCTCCCTCATGGGCGTGCCCCTCGCGGTGGTGCACGTCGACGTCACGCGGTTCGTGACCTACGAGGATCCCGAGGGCGTGCCGCACACGGCGCCGATCGACATCAATGTCGACGCCGGCGTGCAGGAGCTGCAGGAGGTGCGCGCCCAGGTCGAGCAGGCGCTCGCGGGGTCCGACGTGTCGTGGACGACCGTGCAGCTCGTCGGCGACCCGGCGCTCGCGATCAAGCACTACGCCAGCAAGATCGACGCCCCGCTCATCGTGCTCGGCACCCGCAAGCGCGGCTTCGGAGAGACCGTGCGCGAGTTCTTCACGGGGTCGGTCGCGGCGCGCCTGTCGCACCGCCAGCACCGCCCGCTGCTCGTCGTGCCCGTCGACGAGCCGGTCCCCGACGAGCACGACCCCTTCGCCGACGCCTGAGCCCTCCCGCCGCCCTTGCTCCGCGGGCGCCCTCGCCCGGAGCGGGGGCGCCCGCGAGGCTCCGGAAACCGCGTAGCATCGGCGCGTGACCGCTGACGCCCGGCCCCGCATCGACTGGGTCATGCTGCCCCTCGTGATCGCGGGCGGCGCGGTCGGATCCCTGCTGCGGTGGGCCCTCACCGCGCCGTCGCCGACGATCTGGCCGCTCGCCGCCGTGAACATCGGCGGATCCCTGGCGCTGGGCGCGGTGGTCGGGATCCTCGGATCCCGCCGCCCCCGCTGGCGCGCGCTGCTCGGCACCGGCCTGCTCGGGGGCTTCACCTCCTACAGCGCCCTCACCGTGTTCTTCGTCGCCTACGCGGGGCTCTTCGCCGGGTCGGCCGCCTGGTTCGGGGTCGTCGTCCTGCTGGGCATGATCATGCTCGTCGTCGCGGGCGCGCTCGCCGCGTGGGCCGGTCTCGCCCTGGGCGAGCGGATCGCCAGGCGGGGAGGCGCGTCGTGATCGTCGCGTTCGGGATCGGCGTCGCGGGCGGCGTCGGCGCGGGGCTGCGCTGGCTGATCGACGCGACGATGCCGCGCCCCGCCGGGCCCGGCTTCCCGTGGCCGATCCTGCTCGTCAACGTCACCGGCTGCGTCGCCTTCGTCGCGCTGATGATGCTCGGCCCGGGCGTGCTGCCCGCCGAGGACGTGGCGATCGTCGGGACGGGGCTGCTCGGCGGGTACACCACGTTCAGCACGGTCTCCGTCGACACCGCCGCGATGTGGCGGCAGGGGAGGCGCCGGGCCGCGATCGGGAACGCGGGCGGCACGCTCGCCGCGTGCATCGCGGCGTCTCTCGTCACCGCCCTCCTCCTCGCGCCGTTCGCCTGACGCCGATCGTCGCACCGCGTCCGCTCCGCCCTCCCGCGCGAGCGCGGGCGGCCCGGCCGCGGGGTGACAGAGAGGGCGGCGGATCGGGGCGGGGCGCGGCGAGATCCTGCGCGGCATCTTCGACAGATGATGAACCTGCTGAGAAGGCCGCTCTCGATTCCGGGCGCGTCGCGGCCGTGTGAAAGACTTCCGGTGCGGATACACATGCGTATCGAGTCGGGGTCGTCCGCCGCGGTCCCGCCGCCCCCGAACCTCGAGGATCCCCGTGTCGAAACTCGCCGTCCTGAGTCTCCGGAACCGCGCCCTCATCGCGCTGATCACCATCGCGGCCGCCGTCTTCGGCGGCCTCTCGATGACGAGCCTCAAGCAGGAGCTCATCCCGCAGATCGAGCTGCCCGCGCTCGTCGTCATGACGACCTACCCCGGCGCCTCGCCCGACGTCGTCGAGGCCGACGTGTCCACGCCGATCGAGCAGGCCGTGCAGGCCGTGCCCGGCCTCGACTCGACGAGCGCGACGAGCACCACCAACGCGTCGATCGTGCAGGCGATGTTCGACTACGGCACCGACATGGGCACGGCCGAGCAGAAGATGCAGCAGGCGATCAACCGCATCTCCGGCGAGCTCCCCGACGACCTCGATCCCCAGGTGATGGCGATCTCGCTCGACGACCTCCCGGTGATCCAGGTGGCCGTATCGGGCTTCGACGACCCCGCCACCGCGCAGGAGCAGCTCGAGAGCATCGCCCTGCCCGAGATCGAGGACGTCGAGGGCGTGGGATCCGCCGCCCTCGTCGGCGCGGCGGGCGAGCGCATCACGATCACCCCGGATGCCGAGAAGCTCGCGCAGTCGGGCCTCACGCAGCAGTCCATCACCGACGCGCTGCAGCAGAACGGAAGCCTGTTCCCCGGCGGCGAGATCACGGAGGGAGACGACACCCTCACGGTGCAGACCGGCGTGAAGCTCACCTCCGTCGACGACCTGCGGAACCTCCCCCTCGTCTCGACCGCGGAGCCCCAGGTGAACCCCGAGACCGGCGAGGTCTCCGCCCCGCCGCAGCGCACGCTCGGCGACGTCGCGACCGTGGAGCAGGAGCGGGATCCCGTCACGTCGATCTCGCGCGTCAACGGCGAGGACGCCATCTCGATCTCCGTGACCAAGCTGCCGGACGGCAACACCGTCGAGGTGTCGGAGGGCGTCATCGCGGCGCTCGACGAGATCGGCGACAAGATGTCCGACGCCGAGTTCACGGTCGTGTTCGACCAGGCGCCGTTCATCACCCAGTCGATCGAGACCCTCGCGGTCGAGGGCGTGCTCGGACTCGTGTTCGCGGTGCTCGTGATCCTCGTGTTCCTCCTGTCGATCCGCTCGACGCTCGTCACCGCGATCTCGATCCCCACCAGCATCCTCATCTCGTTCGCGAGCATGCAGGCGTTCGGCTACTCGCTGAACATGCTCACGCTCGGCGCCCTCACCATCTCCATCGGGCGCGTCGTCGACGACTCGATCGTCGTCATCGAGAACATCAAGCGCCACTACGTCGAGGGCGCGGACAAGGGCGATGCGATCCGCCTCGCCGTGCGCGAGGTGGCGGGCGCCATCACGGCGTCGACCATCACGACCGTCGCCGTGTTCCTGCCGATCGTGTTCGTCGGGGACATGGTCGGCGAGCTGTTCCGGCCCTTCGCGATGACCGTCACGATCGCGATGCTCGCGTCGCTGATCGTCGCGCTCACGATCGTGCCCGTGCTCGCCTACTGGTTCATGAAGCCCGGCCAGCAGCTGCTCGATGAGAACGGCGAGCGCATCGATCCCGAGCACCCCGACGCGCCGAAGTCGCGCCTGCAGAAGGCGTACCAGCCGATCCTGAGCTGGACGCTGCGGCACTCGTGGGCGACGCTCGCGCTCGCCGTCGTCGTCATGATCGGCACGGTCGCGCTGGCGCCGCTCATGAAGATCAACTTCCTCGGCGACACGGGGCAGAACACCCTCACCATCTCGCAGAAGGTCGGCGACTCGGCGAGCCTCGAGACCCAGGACGAGGCCGCGCGCCTCGTCGAGGACGAGCTCGAGGGCGTCGACGGCGTCTCCGACGTGCAGGTGTCGATCGGATCCAGCGGATCCCCGCTGCAGGACGCCTTCTCGAGCGGAGCCGGCATCACCTACTCGGTGATGACCGACGCGGACGTCGACCAGGAGGAGCTGCGACAGGAGCTCCAGGATCTCCTCGACGGCCTCGACGGCGCCGGCGACATCTCCGTCGACGCGGCGGCGGGCATGGGATCCATGGATGTGGCGATCACCGTCGAGGCGGCCGGATCCGACGAGCTGCGCGAGGCGACGGAGGCGATCGCCGACGACCTGGACGGCCGCGACGGCGTCGGCGTGGTCACGCACAACCTCGAGGCGGCCATGCCGTACATCGCGGTCGAGGTCGATCGGGCGAAGGCCGCCGAGCACGGCATGAGCGAGGCGGCCATCGGCGGCATGGTGAACGCCGCGATGCAGCCGCAGCAGACCGGATCCGTCGAGATCGACGACTCGTCGCTCACGATCTACATCGAGGCCCAGGATCCGCCCGCGACGGCTGACGAGCTGCGCGCCCTCGAGGTGCCCACCCCGCAGGGGATGCTGCGCCTCGACGACCTCGCGAGCGTCGAGGAGTCGGAGAGCCCCGCGTCGATCACGACCGTGGCCGGGCGTCGGTCGGCGACCATCACGGTGCCGCCCTCGACCGACGACCTCGCCGTCGTGACCGCCTCGGCGCAGGCGGCGATCGACGACGCCGACCTGCCGGACGGCGTGACCGCGTCGCTCGGCGGCGTCGCGGAGGACCAGCAGCAGGCGTTCCAGCAGCTCGGCCTCGCGATGCTCGCCGCGATCCTCATCATCTACATCGTGATGGTGGCGACGTTCAAGTCGCTGCGCCAGCCTCTGCTGCTGCTCGTGTCGGTGCCGTTCGCGGCGACCGGAGCGATCCTGCTGCAGGTCATCACGGGCGTGCCGCTCGGCGTCGCGTCGCTCATCGGCGTGCTGATGCTCATCGGCGTCGTCGTGACGAACGCGATCGTGCTGGTCGACCTCGTCAACCAGTACCGCGACCGGCATCGCCTGAGCGTGCACGACGCGACGATGGCGGGCTCGTCGATGCGTCTGCGCCCGATCCTCATGACGGCGCTCGCGACGATCTTCGCGCTGACTCCGATGGCGCTCGGCATCACGGGACACGGCGGGTTCATCTCCCAGCCGCTCGCGATCGTCGTCATCGGCGGTCTCGTCTCGTCGACCTTCCTGACGCTCATCGTGCTGCCGACGCTGTACAACCTCGTCGAGGGCGCGCGCGAGCGCCGCGCCCTGCGTCGGGGCGAGGACCTCTCGGGGCCGCGCGACCCGGAGGGGCCGCACCCGGAGCCGACGGGCGACGCGCCCGCGTCGGCCGCGCCGTCCGACGCGCACGGCGCGCCGGACGAGCACGGGGCTCCCGCGCGGCAGGAGGTCCCGGAGACCCGCGCCGAGGCGCGGACTCCCGGCGCGGTGGTGCAGGCTCCGCGCGCGGAGGCGCTGCCCGCCGGCTATGCGGAGGATGCGCACGTCTCGCCGCCGCAGGCGGCGCAGACGGTCGTCGACGTGCACCAGCCGGGAGCGCCGGCCGGCGCCCCGCCGATCGTCACCGTGACCGTGCAGCACCCCGACCAGCGGCACGAGGCGGAGCTCCCGGCGGCCCCGCCGGTGCACCGACGCCGCCGCTGAGCCCGCGCGCAGGAGGCCCGCCCCGGATCCGGGGCGGGCCTGGGCGACCACCTTCCGATCGCGGCCGTGCACGAGCGCGC
>NZ_JAMXWT010000032.1:0-20715 GCF_050958665.1 Microbacterium sp. gxy059
CCTCGCGCAGCTGCCCGCCGACGGAGCGGTCGACGAGGGGCGATCCCGATCGGGATCCTGCGCCGCTCGCGCATCTCCGCTCCCCCTCGCGGGCCGAGGCGCGGTCTAGCTGCGCGATGCGTCGAGCGTGAGGCGCGTGGCGAACTCCCGCCGTTCTCCCGTCAGCGGGTCGTCGAACGCGAGGCGCTCGGCGAGCAGCTGCAGCGTGTGCGAGAAGTCGTACGGATCCGGGTCGACGTCGCGGGGATAGACGGGATCCCCGAGCAGCGGCATCCCGAGTCCGCTCATGTGCACGCGCAGCTGGTGGGTGCGCCCCGTGTGCGGCACGAGGGAGAACTCGCCCGCCCACCCGCCGCCGTGCGGGAACGCGCGCAGCAGCCGGATCGAGGTGCGCGCGTTGGGCGTACCGGGGATCTCGCGCACGGGGCGCTCGCCGTCGATCTTGCGCAGCCGCGAGCGGCGTTCGCGCTCCTCGCCGTCCTCCAGCCCGAGGGGCAGGGCGTCGCCGGGCGACCAGCCCGCGGGCAGGTGCGCGAGGGCGCGGTACGTCTTCTCGATCTCCCGGCGCTGGAACAGCGTCTGGTAGGCGCCGCGGGTCTCGGGGCGCCGCGAGAGGGCGAGCAGCCCGCCCGTGACGCGGTCGAGTCGGTGGATCGCCACGATGTCGTCCTCACCGCGCGCCACGCGCATCCGCGTCACGACGCACTCGCGCACGAAGACCCCGTTGGGCGTGGAGGCGAGGAACGGGGGCTTGTCGACGACGAGGAGGTCGGCGTCCTCGTGGACGACGTCGATCTCGAAGGGGATCGCGTCCTCGTATGGGACGGGCTTGTGGAACACGTAGAAGCCGCCGGGGATGACGGCGTCGTCGAGGCGCACGCGTCGGCCCGTCTGGTCGGTCAGCTCTCCCCGACCCGTGAAGTACTCCGGGGCGAGCGGCTCCGCGCCGAACGCCTGCTCGCGCCCCATCGTCGTCGGGATGACGATGTCGGAGAGCCACTCCCGCACGGTCGCCGGGACGGGCAGGTCACGGGCCGCGTGGGTCTGGGAGCCGCCAGGCGCGCGCAGGCGCGCCGCCGTGATCCCGTCGCGGGGAGGGAGGATCCGTTTTCCGAAGCGCGCCACGAGCACCGGAGTCTAGCGTCCGGCGGGTGTCACTCCCCCGTGAACGCGGCGCGCATCCGCGCGGACGCCTCGCGCGGATCCTCCGCGAGGCAGATGGCGGAGACGGCGCACACGCCGACGACGCCCGTTCCCCGGAGCTCAGCGGCCCGCGCGGCGTCGATGCCGCCGATCGCGACGCCGGGCAGCCCCGCCTCGGCCGCGAGGAGCGCGATGCGCTCCGGCCCGATCCCGGAGGGCGCGTCGGCCTTCGTCGCGGTGTCGTAGGCGGGGCCGATGCCGACGAGATCGACGGCGCCGCTCTCGCGGGCGGCCCGCAGCTCGCCGGACGTCGCGACAGACAGCCCGATGAGCGGCGCGGGGCCGAGCAGGTCTCTCACCTCGGCGGGCGGCGCGTCGGACTGCCCGATGTGCACGTGCACGGCGCGGCCGTCGCGACCGAGGTCGCGCGCGACCCGCACGCGGTCGTTGACGAACACCGGCACCTCTCGGGCGATGCCCTCGGCGCGGCGCACCCGGGCGATCGCGTCGAGGACGTCCTCGACCAGCACGCGGAACGCCGCGTCGGTCGCGGTCTTGTCCCGCACCTGCACGACGCCCGCGCCGCCCGCCACCGCGAGGGCCGCGGTCTCCGCGACCGTCCTCCCCGCGCGGGCGCACTGGGCCGTGTCGGTGACGAGGTACAGGGAGAAGTCGTACGGGGCGAGACGGCTCATGACCGCTCCTCGCTCCGCACCTCGGCCGTCACGGTGACGGCGGCGATCTCCTCCGGCGCGAGAGCGTGCAGGGCGTCGACGAACGCGACCGCGAAACTGCCGGGGCCCTGCGCGCTCTCCGCCGCTCGCGCGCCTGCGGCGGCGAAGTGCGCGTGCGCCGCGGCGACCGCCCAGAGAGCCGCGTCCGGGTCGGTGCGATCCGCGGCGCCGAGATAGGCCGCGGCGACCGCGCCGAGCGAGCAGCCCGTCCCGATGACGAGGGGCATGAGGTCGCTGCCGCCCCCGACGCGCACGACGTCGGCGCCGCCCTCGGCGCGCGTCCGCACGATCGCGTCGACCGGCCCCGAGACGGCGATGACGGATCCCGGGACGCCGGTTCCGGAGGCGAGCGCGCGCGACAGTTCGACGGCCGCGGGGAGCACCGCGTCGACCTCGTCGGTCGCGTCCACGCCCCGCCCGCCGGCGCCGTGCCCGGCGAGCGCCGCGATCTCGGAGGCGTTGCCGCGCACCGCCGTCGGGCGCTGGGCGGCCGCGGCGCGGATCCGCGTGGTGCGGTAGTCGACGCCGCCCACGCTGACGGGGTCGAGCACCCACGGCGTGCCGAGGGCGTTCGCCTCGGCGATCGCCGCGTCGGCGGCGAGGAGCTGATGGCTGGTCGCCGTGCCGAAGTTCACGAGGATGCCGTTCGCGATGCGCGCGAACTGCGCCGCGTCGGCCTCGTGGTCGAGCATCGCGGGCGAGGCGCCGCACGCGAGCAGCGCGTTGGCCGTCACCTGCTGCACGACGGTGTTGGTGATGCACTGCACGAGAGGAGCGGCCGCCCGCACCCTCTCGACGGCGTGCGCGATCTGCTGCATGACATTCCCTCCGCTGGAGCTACCCGGATCAGGTTCGACGGGTGTGATCTCAGCCGCGGTCGCGGCACCCCGTGTCAACGCAGATCAACCTACCGCATCGCGGGAGGGCGGCGGACGGTGCCCCCGGTGGGATTCGAACCCACACTGCGCCGAGTTTAAGTCGGCTGCCTCTGCCGGTTGGGCTACGGGGGCGGATGGCCGAAGCGCCCCTCCCGCGCATCGCGGGCAGGGGCGCTTCGGAGGACATCAGAGCGTCACTTCTCGTCGGTCTTCGGCTTGGGGCGCGAGGCGAACGCCTCGAAGAACGCGCGGGGATCCTGTGTGGCCTTCAGCTGCACCTGGTCGCGGCCCAGGAAGAAGTTGTGCCACCAGCCCCACAGGACGCGCCACTTGCGCTCCCACGTGGGCATCGCGAGGCCGTGGTAGCCGCGGTGCGCGCACCAGGCGAGGAAGCCCGTGAGGGCGATCTTGCCCGACTGGAAGGCGCCCTGGTAGAGGCCGAGACCCGCGACCGCGCCGAGGTTCTTGTGCACGTAGTCGACCGGCTGCTCTCCGCGCAGCGTGGCGACGACGTTCTTCGCGAGGCGCTTCGCCTGGCGCACCGCGTGCTGCGCGTTGGGCACGCACATGCCGCCCACGCCGCCGCCCGTGAGGTCGGGAACGGCCGCCACGTCGCCCGCGGCCCATGCGCCCTCGATCACGGCGCCGCTCTCGTCGACGACGCGCAGGTCGGCCTGCGTCGAGATCCGCCCGCGGGCCTCCCGCGGCAGGTCGCTGCCGTTCACGACCTGCGGGTTCGCCATGACGCCCGCGGTCCAGATGATGAGGTCGCTCGGGTACTCCTCGCCCGTGTTCGTCTTCACCACGCCGTCGGTCGCGTCGGCCACCTGCGTGTCGAGGTGCACGTACGCGCCGCGCCGAGCGAGGTCCTTGAGGACCTTCTCGCTCGTCTCGAGCGAGACCTCGGGCATGATGCGCCCCATCGCCTCGATGAGGTGGAACTGCGTCTCCTCGAAGGTGATCTCGGGGAACTTCTCGAGCAGGGCCGAGGCGGCCGAGCGCAGCTCCGCGAGCGTCTCGATGCCGGCGAATCCGCCGCCCACGACGACCGTCGTCAGGAGGCGCCGGCGCACCGGGCTCTCCTTCGGGAGCGCGGCCGCCTTCTCGAAGTTCGACACGAGCTGGTCGCGCACCGCGACGGCCTCCTCGATCGACTTCATGCCGATCGCGTGGTCGGCGATGCCCGGGATCGGGAAGGTGCGCGAGACGGACCCGGCGGTCACGACGATCTGGTCGTACTCGAGCTCCCAGCTCTCGCCGTGCTCGGGCGCGATCGTCGCCGTCCTGTTCGCGTGGTCGATGCTCGCGACCTTCGCGTTGATGACCTTCGTCTTCTTGAGGTGACGACGGTGCGAGACGACCGCGTGGCGGGGCTCGATGGCGCCGGCCGCGACCTCGGGAAGGAACGGCAGGTACGACATGTACGGGAGCGGGTCGACGACGATGACCTCTGCCTCCCCGGCTCGCAGGTGCTTCTCGAGCTTCCACGCGGTGTAGAAACCCGCGTATCCACCGCCGACGATGAGGATCTTGGGCACGGAAACTAATCTCCTTGGAATTTGTTCAGGAGCCCGTCCGCGCGTGCTGCGCGCGAACCGAGCGGATGCGCCGGGACACAGCGACGACGCCGAGCACGATCAGGATACCAGCGACGCTCAGGGCGACGAGCGGGAGGGTGACCTCGCGCAGGCTGTCGGACGACGGGACGAGGGGGCTGCCCGCCTCGGCGGGCGGGTCGGGCGGCGGGAGCGCCGGGATCTCCACGGGCTCCGGGGCGGGGGCGGGCTCCGCGTCGTTCGAGATCTCCCCGCTGCGGTTCAGCGTGATCCACTGGCGCAGCTCCTGGGCGGGGTTCTTGTCGACCGCCTCGACGTCGGCCTCCACCGCGGCCTGCGCGTCGACGAGGCCGAACCCGTAGAGCGGATCCCGCCCGTCGTACTCGCGCGGGGGCGGCGAGGCGGTCTGCAGGATCCGGTTGATCACGTTGCCGGCGTCGAGGTCGGGGTGCGCGGACCTCACCAGCGCCGCGATGCCCGAGACGATGGGGGCCGCGCCGCTCGTGCCGTTCCACTCGTTCACCTGCCCGGACGGGCTGATCCCGCGCAGGTGCTCGCTCGGGGCCGTCACGCCGATCGTGACGCCCTGGGTCGACGCCCCCTGGCTCGCGCGCCCCTCGCGGTCGACGCCGCCCACGACGAGCACCCCGGGCATCGTGGCGGGCGCGCCGACGATGTTCGTGCCGCTGTCCCGGTTCCCGGCGGCCGCGATCACGACGACGTCGTGCTCCATCGCGTAGAGGAACGCCTCATCCCAGCTCTCGCCCCAGGTCGGCTGGTTGATCGTGAAGGAGAGGTTGATGACGTCGGCGCCGTTGTCGACGGCCCAGTGGATCGCGTCGGCGACCTGATCGGAGAACGGCACCTCGCTGACGGATCCGAAGCCGAGGGAGATCGCGAGCACCTCCGCCTCGGGCGCGACGCCGATCATCCCGGCGTCGTCGGGCAGGCCGCGGGAGGCCGCCACCGATGCCACGTAGGTGCCGTGGCTGCGGGTGAGCGCGTTGTCGCCGAGGGGCATGCGCCCCTCCGGATCGCCGACGCCGGACATGTCGGCTCCGCCGACGACCGCGTCATCGAGCTCCGGGATGTCGGAGGCGACGCCGCTGTCGATGACGGCGATCCGCACGCCCTCGCCGCGGGTCGTCTCCCACGCGTCCGCGATGCCGTACTCCTCGAGCCAGTACTCCCGCGCGCGCTCCGGATCCTCCTCGTCCTCCTCCTCGTCGTCCGGGGACGGAGAGGGAGACGGGGTCGGAGACGGCGTCGAGGCCGGGGCCTGCTGCTCGACGTCCGCCTGCGCCGAGGCGGAGGCGGGGAGCGCGATCACGCACGCCAGCGCGAGGGCGATCAGCATCGCCCCCGGCCGCCGACGTACGACGGCCCTCACCCCGCGTCGTCCTCGGCGGCGAGCGCCGCGCCCGGGTTCTCGCACGCGCAGCGCTCGGGCGACCAGGACGACCTCTCCAGCGCCAGATCCCCGATGGGGTTCACGCCCGGCCCCGCCGCGAGGGCGTGGCCAGCGAGGGCGTGGAGGCACTTGACGCGGGTCGGCATGCCGCCCGAGGAGATGCCGGCGACCTCGGGCACGTCGCCGTACTGGGCGCGGTCGGCGAGGAACGCCTCGTGCGCGCGGGCGTAGGACGCGGCGACCTCGTCGTCCGAGGCCAGGAGCTCCGTGAACTCGACCATGACCTGCCCCGCCTCGAGCCGCGACATCTCCGCGGTGGCGGCGGGATGGGTGAGGTAGTAGAAGGTGGGGAACGGCGTGCCGGAGGGCAGGCGCGGAGCGGTGGCGACGACGGTGGGGTTCCCGCACGCGCAACGGGCGGCGATGCCGACGACGCCGCGGGCCTCGCGGCCGAGCTGCTCGCTGACGACGCGGATCTCGGCGGGGCGCACGGGAGGGAACGGCGGAGTGGTCATCACCTCACGAGCGTACCGGCGGAGCCGTCGCGAGTCCGGTCGCGCGTGGCGCGTTCCCCGCGAATGCGCGGGAAACCGTTACCCGGGGGTCTCGGTGGGCTCGGGGTCCGGGGCGAAGACGCCGCCGTCCGCTGGCTCCTCGGGGACCGCCTGCTGCGCGAGGCCGGCGTTCGCGACCGACCGCAGGAGGAACCCTGTCCAGTCGCTGCGCTTCTCCTCCACCTCGGCGCTCACGGGAGCGGGATCCTCGGGATCCTCGCTGTGGTCGAGATCGTCGTCGATGAGGTAGACGACCTCGCCCGGCATCATGTAGTAGAGCCGCTCGCGGGCCTGGCTGGTGATGTAGGCGGGGTCGCGCCACCGCTCCTTCTCGCGCTGCAGCTCGGCGATCTCGTCCTTCGTCACCTGCACCGAGTGCTCGGCGGCGCGGATCTGCTGACGGAGCTCGAGGTATCCGCCCACGCTCGGCACGAGCACGAGCACGGCCATCACGACCAGCGCGAGCATGATGACCGCGAACCAGGACAGCCGGATGCTGCCGAGCCAGTCGCGCGGGTCGACCGTCGCGGATCCTCCGCGCGAGGCGCGCCCGCTCGCCCGCTCCGAGCGGGAGGGCCGCGGCTGGGGAGGACGCGAGGAGGGAGCCGCAGGTCTTCTCATGCGGCTCCCTCCTCGTGATGACTTCTGTGCGATCAGCCCGCGAAGCGCGGGTAGGCGCCGCGGCCCGCGAACGTCGCCGCGTCGCCCAGCTCCTCCTCGATGCGCAGAAGCTGATTGTACTTCGCGACCCTGTCGCTGCGCGCGGGCGCGCCCGACTTGATCTGGCCGCAGCCGACGGCGACCGCGAGGTCGGCGATCGTGACGTCCTCGGTCTCGCCCGAGCGGTGCGACATCATGGCCGTGTAGCCCGAGCTGTGCGCGAGCGTAACCGCGTCGAGCGTCTCGGTGAGCGTGCCGATCTGGTTCACCTTCACGAGGAGGGAGTTCGCGACGCCCTCGTCGATGCCGCGCTTCAGGCGCTCGGGGTTCGTGACGAACAGGTCGTCGCCCACGAGCTGCACCTTGCCGCCGATGCGCTCGGTGAGGGCCTTCCAGCCCTCCCAGTCGTCCTCGGCCAGCGCGTCCTCGATCGTGACGAGCGGGTAGTTCGCGAGGAGCTCCTCGTAGTAGCCCGTGAGCTGCTCGGCGGTCCAGTCCTTGCCCTCGAAGCGGTAGACGCCGTTCTCGAAGAACTCGGTCGACGCCACGTCGAGGCCCACCGCGATGTCGGCGCCCGGCGTGAAGCCGGCCTTCTCGATCGCGGCCATGAGGAAGTCGAGCGCTTCGCGGTTGCTGGGCAGGTCGGGGGCGAAGCCGCCCTCGTCGCCGAGGCCCGTGGCGAAGCCGCCCGCGAGCAGCTCCTTCTTCAGCACGTGGTAGGTCTCCGCGCCCCAGCGCAGCGACTCGGCGAACGAGTCGGCGCCGTGCGGGACGAGGAAGAACTCCTGCATGTCGATGCCGTTGTCGGCGTGCTCGCCGCCGTTGATCACGTTGAGCGCGGGCACCGGGAGCACGTGGGCGTTCGCGCCGCCCACGTAGCGGTACAGCGGGAGGTCGGCGCTGTCGGCGGCGGCCTTCGCGACGGCGAGGCTCACGCCGAGGATGGCGTTCGCGCCGACGCGCTTCTTGTTGTCGGTGCCGTCGGTCTCGATGAGGGTCTGGTCGACGAGACGCTGGTCGCTGGCGTCGAGCCCCTCGATCGCCGGGCCGAGCTCGTCGAGGACGCCCTCGACGGCCTTCAGCACGCCCTTGCCGCCGTAGCGGCTCTTGTCGCCGTCACGCAGCTCGTACGCCTCGAACGCGCCGGTCGACGCGCCGGACGGGACCGCGGCCCGCTGGACGATGCCGTCGTCGAGGAGGACCTCGACCTCCACGGTGGGGTTGCCGCGCGAGTCCAGAATCTCGCGTGCGCCTACTGCCTCGATCAGTGCCATTGAGCTCTCCTGAGAAGGGGACGGTGTGCGGAACCTCGTCGGTCCACCGCCAGTCTAGGCCGCGGGACAGCCGCCGCCCACCCGTGCGGCGCGCCGCGGGCGGGATCCGCGGAGTGGACCCGTCACGCGATCCGGCGTCCTGCCCCCCACGCGCCCCGGACCTCCAGGTCGTCGTCGAGCAGCAGGGCGTCGGCGGCGGCCCCCTCGGCGAGCGAGCCGAGCTCGCCCTCGCGCCCGAGCGCGCGGGCGGGCACGACCGTGAGCGCCGCGATCGCGTCGACCAGCGGGATGCCGCACGCGCCGACCGCCTGCTGCAGGGCGCGGTCGAGCGTGAGGGTCGATCCGGCGATCGAGTCGCCCTCGGCGAGACGCGCGATGCCGTCCGCCACGCGCACGGCGAGCGGTCCGAGCATGTAGTCGCCGTCGGGCGCGCCGGCGGCGGCCATCGCGTCCGTGATGAGCGCGACGCGGCCGGGCGCGGCGTCGA
The DNA here is from genome assembly GCF_050958665.1 of Microbacterium sp. gxy059. NCBI lineage: Bacteria > Bacillati > Actinomycetota > Actinomycetes > Micrococcales > Microbacteriaceae > Microbacterium > Microbacterium sp. gxy059. Next base: position 8,698 of record NZ_JAMXWT010000032.1, read on the forward strand.
ACGCCATCCGCACCACATCGGGGTGCACGTGCACCCCGTCGTTGATGATCTCGAGCGTCACCTGCGGGGTGCGCATGGCGGCCACGATGGGGCCCGGCGCGCGGTGGCGGATGCCGTCCATCGCGTTGAACGCGTGGGTGAGGATCGAGGCGCCCGCGTCGAAGGCCGCGAGCGTCTCGTCGTAGTCGGCGGCCGTGTGGCCGACCGCGACCCGCACGCCCGCGTCGACGAAGCGGCGGATCGCGTCGAGGGCCCCTGGCTTCTCCGGCGCGAGCGTGATCTGCACGAGGGATCCGTCGGCTGCCGCGAGCAGAGCGTCGACGTCCGCGGGGGTCGCGTCCCTCAGGAGGCCGGGATCGTGCGCCCCCTTGTGGTCGAGGTCGAGGAACGGCCCCTCGAGATGCGCGCCGAGCACGAGCGGGTCGCGCCCGGCGACCGCCCGGACGGATCCGAGCCGCGCGGCGAGATCGTCGATGCCGGCCGTCACGAACGAGAGGACGGATCGGGTCGTGCCGTGCGCGCGGTGGGTCGCGAGCGCCCGCTCGATCGCCTCCTCGCCGTCGTCGAACGCCGCGCCTCCCCCGCCGTGCCCGTGGAGGTCGATGAATCCCGGCGCCAGCAGCCGCTCGCCGGCGTCGACGACCTCCCCATCGCCTGCCGCGCGCCACCCGTCGCCCGTGCCGCGCGCGACGATGCGATCGGCGTCGAAGCGCACCCAGCTGTCGGGGACGATCGAGGATTCGGTGACGAGGCGGGCGGAGTGGATGACGGTCATGATCCCACTCTAGATTCCGCTCTCCCGCCGGCCGCGCGTGTCCGGCACGGCGCCGCTCAGTCGCCCAGCGGCTTCTCCTCCAGGTCGGCCTGCCCCGCGGCGACCGACGCGAACGAGGTGAAGCCGTCGGCCTCCGCGCGCGCGAGGAGGCCCTTGAGGTTCTTCGTGCGGCGCTCCAGGCGCACGCGGGCGCCGCCGGCGACGAGACGGGCCTTGTGCGCCATGAGCTCGGCGACCGGCACGTCGCGGTCGTGCACGACGACGACCGCGCGGGCGGCCTCCTCGTCGCGGATCCGCACCAGGTCGACGATCCGCTCGAATCCGATGGAGAACCCGACCGCGGGCACGTCCTGCCCGAGGAAGCGCCCGATCATGCCGTCGTAGCGCCCTCCGCCGCCCAGGGAGAAGGACACGTCGGGGTGGGCGATCTCGAAGATCGTGCCCGTGTAGTAGCCCATGCCGCGCACGAGGAACGGGTCGAACGCCAGCGGGGCGTCCCCTCCCCCGCGGGCGGCGCGCACCGCGTCGCCGAGCCCCGCGAGGTGGTCGATGATCTCGTCGGGCACGCCCTCGGGGAGGCGGGCGCGGATCCCCTCGGCACCGAACGCGGCGTCGTCGCCCTCGGGGAGGCCGGCGAGGAACTCCTCGAACGCGGCGACCGCGTCCTCCGCTCCGCCGCGTTCGCGCAGCTCCGCCGCCACTCCGGACGGGCCGATCTTGTCGAGCTTGTCGATGGTGATGAGCACGCTCGGGCGCTGGTCCTCGGGGAACCCGAACGCGTCGAGCATCGCGTCGAGAGCGCGCCGGTCGTTGATGCGCACGGTCGCGCCGTCGAGGCCGAGGGCGCCCAGCACATCGAGGGTCGCCGTGATCAGCTCGGCCTCCGCGCGCGCGGACCCGTCGCCCATGATGTCGATGTCGCACTGCACGAACTGCCGGTAGCGCCCCTTCTGCGGGCGCTCGGCCCGCCAGACCGGGGCGATCTGCACCGAGCGGAAGACCGCGGGCAGCTCCGCGCGGTGGCTCGCGTAGAAGCGCGACAGCGGCACCGTCAGGTCGTAGCGCAGGCCGAGGTCGCTCAGCGCGTCCTGGTCGTCGGCCGCCGCGCGGATCGCGTCGGCGTCGAGACCGCGCCGGAGGACGTTGAAAGCCAGCTTCTCGTTGTCGCCGCCGACGCCCGCGTGCAGACGCGCGTGCTCCTCCATCACCGGCGTCTCGATCTCGTCGAACCCGTGGGCGCGGTAGCGCTCGCGGATCACGGCGAGCACGCGCTCGCGACGGGCCTTGTCAGCGGGGAGGAAGTCGCGCATGCCGCGCGGCGGGTTCACGGTTGCCATAGAGCCCCTATTCTTCCATCTCGGCGGTGCGGACCTCGTCGGCGAAGGCCCGCAGCCGCGTCCGCAGGGCGCGCTCGGCGTCCCAGCCGCGGTCGCGGGCGAGGGCTGCGAGGCCGAGGAGCGTCTCGCCGAGCTCCTCCTCGGACGCGGGCAGCAGAGTCTCCCCCTCCGCCTGCTCGATCGCCTCGGCGGCGCGGATCGCCTCGACGTGCTCCAGGCCGACCTCGACCCGCGCGCCCCTGCCCAGCACCTTCTGCGCCAGCGCGAGCGACGGCATCCCCGCGGGAACGCCGTCGAGCACCGATCGCCTCTCCCTCTTCTCCTCGGCCTTCGCGGCGTTCCAGAGCTCGAGCACGCGCTCGGGCGTCTCCGCGGTCTCGCCGGCGAAGACATGAGGGTGCCGCCGGATCATCTTGTCGGCCAGCGTGCGGGCCACGTCGTCGAGGTCGAACGGATCCTCAGGATGCTCCGACGCGACGGCGGCGTGGAAGAGCACCTGCCAGAGCAGATCCCCCAGCTCCTCGCGGAGCCCCGCGCGGTCGCCCGTCTCGACCGCGTCGATCACCTCCGCCGCCTCCTCCGTGAGGTACGGCACGAGCTTCTCGTGCGTCATCTCCCGCGACCACACGCATGACGCGTGCACCTCGCGCATCACCCGGGCCGCCCGCAGCAGCTGGTCTCCCTGATCCGTCACGCCCCCATTCTCCCGGACGCGCGCGGAGGGCCGCCTCGCACGCGCGAGACGGCCCTCCGGTCGAGGCGTCAGCTGCCGGAGGCGGGCTCCGACGCCGCCAGGCGCCGGTGGTGCGCGGCGCGCCACGACACGAGGAAGCCCGACAGGATCAGAGAGATCAGCGAGCCGATCAGGACGCCGAGCACGGCCTCGTCGGCGACGAGAGGATCGTCCGCGAACGCGAGGCGCGACAGGAGGAGCGACACCGTGAAGCCGATCCCGCCGAGCGCCGCCGCCGGCAGGATGTCGAGGAACGCGATGTCGGGCTTCCCGCCGTGACGCCCGATGAACGTCGACAGCCATCCGAAGAGCGTGATGCCGATGAGCTTGCCGACGGGCAGCGCGACCACGATCCCCCACAGCGCGGGCGAGAGCTCGTCGAGCGACACCTGCGGGATCGCGACGAGCGCCGAGAAGAACGCGAACACCGGCAGGATGAGCCCGTTGATCCACGGCTCGAGCGCGTGACGCGCCGCCATGCCCTCATGCTGTCGGATCACGAGGCCGAGCATGACGCCCGCGAGGGTCGCGTGGATGCCCGAGAGGTAGATGAACACCCAGGCGGCGAGCGCGACGACGATCATGAGCGGCACGATCGCCGCCTGGTTCTCCCGGCTGCGCACCCGGCTGAGGATCGCGAAGGCGACGACGAGCACGATGCCGATGCCGAGCTGGACCAGATCGAGGTCGGCCGTGAACAGGATCGCGATGAAGAGAATCCCGACGACGTCGTCGATGATCGCGAGGGCGAGGAGGAACACCCGCACCTGGGTGGGCAGCCCCTTGCCGAACATCGCGAGCACGCCGAGCGCGAAGGCGATGTCCGTGGCGGTGGGGATCGGCCACCCCGACCCCGTCTGGGGCCCGCGCGCGATCATCAGGTAGATGACGATCGGCACGATGACGCCGCCCGCCGCGGCGATCGCCGGGCGGATCGCCTTCGAGACGCTGTTGAGCTGACCGCGCGTGAGCTCGAACTGCAGCTCGACCGCGACGCCGAAGAAGAAGATCGCGAGGAGCAGGTCGGCGACCCAGTGCGACAGCGACAGGTTCAGGCCGATCGCCTCCGGGCCGATCTCGATGTGGCTCAGATGGATGATCTCGTCGCCGAACGGGAGGTTGGCGAGGACGAGGCCGAGCGCGGCGGCGCCCAGGAGGAGGAACGCGGGAAAGCGCTCGGAGCGGAGAAGCGACATGGATTCCTTCGTCGATCGGAGTTGTCTCGCGAGGGGAAGCCCCGCGAGGCCGACCAGACTTCCCGGCGCACCGGTCTCCACCCTACCGCGCGCATGGCGGCGCCTCCGTCGGCGACGAGCGGCGAGCGGCGGGCCGTTCGTCGGCCGCGACGCCGATCGCCCGCTCGCCTCGTCCCCCTCCCCTTCTCGGCGATCCGACGCGCGCGACCCTCCGCGGCGGGGAGCACGATGCCGTCCGGGCGCGGAGTGCGACACTGTCGGGATGACGGCGCGCGGGGGTTCCGGACCGGACGGCACGGAGGGACGAGGGTCGGACGGATGGCTCGGCCTCGCGGCGTTCTCCCTCCTGGGCGTCCTCGCGGTCGTCGGCGCGGACCTCGTGCGCCGCACGGTCGCGTGGAGCGCCTCGGGCCCCGCCCGGTCGGCGTTCGACGCGTGGACGCCGACGATCGTCCCAGCGCACGCCGGCTACACGGTCGACCCGTGGCCGGACCGGATCTGGGTGACGCTCCTCCTCGCACTGGGACTGCTCCTCGCGGCCGGCTGGATGCTCCTCCCTGGGCGTCGGCGCCCCGTGCCGCGGTGGCTCCGCGCACTCGCGCTCTGGCTCTGCGTGGTGGCGGCCGCCGTCGTCGTCACCGGGGTCGCGCAGCTGGGCGAGTGGATCCTCGACATCGAGACGTTCGGCGGCCGCGGCGGGTCCCGCATCCGGGGGTTCACGCTGCCCGCGCTCGGGGAGGCCGCCCGCTGGGGACTGCTCTGGGGGTGGATCCCCGCTCTCGCGAGCGCGCTGATCGGCGCGACGGGACCGCGGATCGCGAACCGGCGCGGCGCGCTCGTCCTCCTCATCGCGCTCCTGACCGCGGCGGTCGCGGCCGGTGCGGGCCTGGCGACGTCGACCTACGGCGCGGCGCTCTCCGCACGCACGGAGGTCGCGTCCCGCGAGGATCCCGCGTCGCCGGACGGGCAGGATCCGCTGGCGCCCGCGGATCCGCCGCCCTCCGTCGCCCCCGTCGCCGATCCCGACTTCCCGACGCGCTGCGCCGCCGACGACGTCGAGGTGACGATCGCGGGCGTCGACGCGGCGACAGGCTCCCGCCTCCTCGCCCTCGAGGCGCGCAACACGTCATCCGCGGCGTGCGACCTCCGCGGATGGCCCGATCTCGCGTTCGCCTCCGCCGACGGCGAGGAGATCCGTCCGGCGATCGCGCGCACCACGCGCACGCCGTCCGGTCAGGACGTCGACGACGAGCCGGTGACCATCGCACCGGACGGCGTCGCCCGCGCCGACCTCACCTGGCGCGCGCCGACGGGGCGCCCCGAGGACCTCGCCGTGCTCATGGCGCCGTGGGCGGGTGCGGATCGCATCGCCGAGACCGAGACGCTCGACATCGTCGACGACGGCGAGATGGATCTGACACCCTGGCACGCGCGGGCCGGGTGACCCCGCGCGCGGCCCGGGCGCCTCAGTCGGCGGCCGACGCGGCCGCCTCCTCCTTCTTCGGCAGCGGGAAGATCGCGTCGAGCAGGCGGCTCACCCACTCGAGCAGCGCGGCGTCCTCGAGCGCCTCGCCGCCCGCCGTCGGCAGCGGCACGAGCAGGGCGTCGGCCCCGCCGATCACCTTCGCCCCTGGGTAGAGGCGCGTCAGCCGCACCTTCATCGAGTCGGGCAGCGCGGCGGGCGCGATGCGGAGGTTCCTGCCCATCGCGACGACGTCCGCGAGCTGCGACTGCGCGGCGCGGCGGCGCAGGCGGGCCACGTCGACGAGGCCCTTCGCCGCCTCGGGCAGCTCGCCGTACCGGTCGACGAGCTCGTCGACGACGAGCTCGATCGCGTCGTCGTCGGCCTGCGCCGTCGCGGCCGCCGACAGCTTCTGGTACGCCTCGAGGCGGAGCCGCTCGCTGTCGATGTAGTCGTCGGGGATGCGCGCCTCGACCGGCAGCTCGAGCCGCAGCTCGGTCGGCCCCTCGGCCGCCTCCCCGCGGAACTCGCTGACCGCCTCGCCGATCATCCGGAGGTACAGGTCGAAGCCGACCCCCGCGATGTGGCCCGCCTGCTCGGCGCCCAGCAGGTTGCCCGCTCCGCGCAGCTCGAGGTCCTTCATCGCGACCTGGATGCCGGATCCGAGATCGTTGTGCACGGCGATCGTCTCCAGCCGGTCGGCGGCCGTCTCCGTGAGCGGCTTGTTCTCGTCGTAGACGAAGTACGCGTACGCGCGCTCGCGACCGCGCCCCACGCGTCCGCGCAGCTGGTGCAGCTGGGCGAGGCCGTACTTGTCGGCGCGGTCGATGATGATCGTGTTCGCGTTGGCGATGTCGATGCCCGTCTCGATGATCGTCGTGCACACGAGCACGTCGAACTTGCGCTCCCAGAAGTCGTCGACCACCTGCTCGAGCTGCTGCTCGCTCATCTTGCCGTGGGCCACCGCGATCCGCGCGTCCGGAACGAGCTCCGCGAGGTGGCTCGCGACGCGCTGGATGCTCGTCACGCGGTTGTGCACGTAGAACACCTGCCCCTCGCGCAGCAGCTCGCGCCGGATCGCCGCGGCGATCTGCTTGTCGCTCGACGGGCCGACGTACGACAGGATCGGGTGCCTGTCCTCCGGGGGCGTCGCGAGGGTCGACATCTCGCGGATCCCCGTCACCGCCATCTCGAGCGTGCGCGGGATGGGCGTCGCGCTCATCGCGAGGATGTCGACGTTCGTCTTGAGCTTCTTCAGCGCGTCCTTGTGCTCGACGCCGAAACGCTGCTCCTCGTCGACGATCATGAGCCCGAGATCCTTGAACACCACCCCGTCCGTGAGGATCCGGTGGGTGCCGATGACCATGTCGACGGAGCCGTCGGCGAGGCCGCGCACGGTGTCGCGCGCCTGCGCGTCGGTCTGGAAGCGGCTGAGGGGGCGCACCTTCACGGGGAAGCCCGCGAAGCGCTCGGAGAACGTCTCGAGGTGCTGCTTGACGAGCAGGGTCGTGGGCACGAGCATCGCGACCTGCTTGCCGTCCTGGATCGCCTTGAACGCGGCGCGCACGGCGACCTCGGTCTTGCCGAAGCCGACGTCGCCGGAGAGCAGGCGGTCCATGGGGATCTCGCGCTCCATGTCGCGCTTGATCTCGTCGATCGTCTGCAGCTGGTCGGGCGTCTCCGCGAACGGGAACGCCTCCTCGAGCTCGCGCTGCCAGGGCGTGTCCGCTCCGAACGCGTAGCCCTTCGACGCCATGCGCGCCGAGTAGAGCTTCACGAGCTCCACGGCGATGTCGCGCACGGCCCTGCGTGCCTTCTTCTTGGCCTGCGCCCAGTCGGAGCCGCCCATCTTCGACAGCTGGGGGCTCTCGCCGCCGACGTACTTCGACAGGAGGTCGAGCTGGTCGGTCGGCACGAAGAGCTTGTCGCCCGGATACCCGCGCTTCGACGGCGCGTACTCGAGGACGACGTAGTCGCGCATCGTCTTCTGCGCGTTCCGGCCGCCGGTCGAGACCTCCCGCTGGGTCAGCTCGACGAAGCGCCCGATGCCGTGCGTGGCGTGGACCACCGGGTCCCCCGGCTTCAGCTGCAGGGGATCGACGACGTTGCGCCTCCGGGACGCGAGCTTCTTGACGACGCGGGTGTCGCCGCCGACCGTGCGCCCGTAGAGCTCGCTGTCGGTCAGCACCGCGAGCCGGGCCTCCGCGACCTGGAAGCCGCGCTCGATCTGCCCGACGGTCAGCGTCGCGACGCCGCTCTCGGGCGCGTCGTCGAGGCTCTCGACGGCGCGAGCGGCGAGTCCCCGCTCGCTCAGCACGTCGCGGGCGCGATCGACGAGGCCCGTTCCCGAGGACGAGACGACGACCGCCCACCCCTCGCTCAGCCGCCCGGCGACGAACTCGATCGCGCCGTCGACGTTCCCGGAGAAGGACGGGATCGCCTCCCCGGCGATCCGGCTGGCGCTCTCGGCGTCGGCGAGCACCTCCTCGTCGGCCTCCGCGAGCTCGGCTTCGATCTCGCCGAGGCCCGAGTCGAAGGGGCTGAGCGACCACCACACGCCCTTCTTCGCGTGCAGGTCCTCCTTCAGCCTGCCGATCGGGAGGAACCCCGTGCTGGCGAGGTCGAGGGGCGCCGACCCCCCGGCCATGGCGGCGTTCCAGGCCGCCTCGAGGAACTCGGCGTTCGTCTCGGCGAGGCTGATGGATCGCGAGACGGCCCGCTCGGGATCGACCAGCGCGACGACGGCGCCCTCCGGGAGGTACTCGACGAACGACACGAGGGGTCCGGCGACGAGCGTCGACAGCGACTCCATGCCCTCGGCGGGGATGCCCTCCGCCATCTTCTCGAGCATCTGCGCGATCCCGGGATAGTCGGGCTGCAGACGGCGGGCGCGCTCGCGCACCTCGGGGGTGAGCAGCAGCTCGCGGCTCGGCATCAGCTCGACCTCGGCCACCGCGCCCGGCAGCGACCGCTGATCGGCGACGGAGAACTGGCGGATCTGATCGACCTCGTCGCCGAAGAACTCGACGCGGAAGGGGTGGTCCGCGGTCGGGGGGAAGACGTCGAGGATCCCGCCGCGCACCGCGAAGTCCCCGCGCCGCGAGACCATGTCGACGCGATGGTAGGCGAGCTCGACGAGCCGCTCGACGACCTCCTCGAGCCAGAGGCCCCTCTCTCCGACGACGAGCCGCACGGGGTCGGCGGACCCGAGACCGGGGACGAGGGGCTGGATCGCCGCGCGGATCGACGCCGTGATGACGAGCGGCGCGCCGCCGTCCCAGGTCGTGAGGGCGCGCAGCGCGGCGAGGCGACGTCCGACGGTCTCGGGGCTCGGGCTCAGCCGCTCGTGCGGGAGCGTCTCCCAGGCCGGCAGGTCGCGCACCTCCGCGTCGGGGACGAGCGCGCGCAGCGCGTCGGCGAGCGCATCCGATCGGCGGCCCGTGGGGGCGAGGGCGACGAGCACCGCGGGCGCGCCGGACGCGCGGCGGCGACGCAGCAGCGCCGCGAGCGCGGGGGCGTCGAGCCCGTCCACGAGCGAGAGGTCGGCGTCGACCGACGACACGGCAAGCGCGTCGCGGAACGACTCGGAGGATTCGAGGGCGTCGAGGATCCCGGAGACAGTCACCGAACAAGGGTACGCGGGCAGGCTCCGGGCGAGGGCGCCGTTACGCTGGGGGCGTGACCGGACCGCCGTATGCCGCTCCCCCGCGCCCCGCCGCGCTCTCCGAGAGGAGGAGCCCGGTGCTGGGCATCGTCGCGCTCTGCGCGTCGGTGCTCGCGGTCCTCGTCGGAGCCGTCGGCATCTGGCTCTCCGGACGGGCGCTGGGACGCATCCTGCGCATCGTCGACTACGCCGATCTGGTGATCGCGACGGAGGCGCAGCTCTGGGAGAGCCTCGAGCGGGCGCTCGGCGCGCTGATCATCCTCGTCATCGCCTGGGTCGCCCACGCCCTCGTCGCCTGCTGGGGCCTCGTGCAGGGCATCGTCGCGACGGCCCTCGGGCGCGGGCGCGGGTGGGCGATCGCCGCGATCGCCGTCGCGCTGACGGGCTGGATCCTGCTCTTCGCCGTCACGCAGGAGGCGCTCATCTCCGGGGCGCTGGGCATCGTGCCCTTCGTCGACCTCTTCACCTAGAGGAAGAAGGCGGCGCTCACGCCCGCGGCGCGTGCACCTTCTGCTGCGCGGCGAGGAGCCCCTCGTCGGCGATGAGCTCGGCCGCGTCCGCCGCGTCGGCGACGAGGATCGGCAGCGTCTTCCGCTCGGTCGCCGAGAACTCGGACAGCACCCAGTCGGCAGGGTCCTGCCGGCCGGGAGGCCGCCCGATCCCCACGCGCACCCGGGCGAAGTCGGGGGTGCCGAGGGCCTTGGCGATGTCGCGGATGCCGTTGTGCCCTCCGTGCCCGCCGCCCGACTTCAGCTTGAGCGCGTCGAACGGGATGTCGAGCTCGTCGTGCACGACGACGACGTGGTCGGGGGCGATCCGGAAGAACGACGCGAGCGCCGCGGCGGGACCCCCCGACGTGTTCATGTAGCCGTTCGACTTCGCGAGCACGAGCTTCGCCGCGCCGGGACGCAGCCACGTCTCCGCGACCCGCGCGCCCGCGCGGTGCTGCTTCCAGTTCGCGCCGCGTCGCGCCGCGACCTCGTCGACGACCATCTGTCCGACGTTGTGTCGCGTGCGCTCATAGCGCGGCCCGGGGTTCCCGAGCCCCATGACGAGCCAGGTGTCGGCCATGCGCGCTCCCCTCTCTTCTCTCCGACGTGCGGAGACGGGGAGGGGGCGCGGTCTCCCGCACCCCCTCCCCGTCCGATCGCGGGTCTACTCCGCGGCGCCCTCGGCGGCCTCGCCCTCGGCGGCGTCCGCCTCGTCGTCAGCCGACGCGGACGGCGTCGAGATCGTCACGACGACCAGCTCGGGGTCGTCGGCGAGGACGACGCCCTCGGGGAGCGCGAGGTCCTTGGCGTAGACGTGCTGGCCGTCCTCGCGCCCCTCGATGTCGACCACGATGTGGTCGGGGATGCTCGTGGCCTCGGCCTCGACGCGGATCGCGGTGGCGCTCAGCGTGTGGATGGTGCCCGCGAACGACTCGCCCTCGGTGATGTAGGGGACGTCGACGACGAACTTCTCGCCGCGCTTCACGACGACGAGGTCGACGTGCTCGATGATCTGACGCACCGGGTCGCGCTGCACGTCCTTGACGAGCGCGCGCTGCTCGGCGCCGTCGATGTCGAGGTCGATGACGGCGTTGGCCGTGCGGACGATCAGCCCGAGCTCGTGGGCCGGCAGCGCGAGGTGCTGCGGCTCGGTGCCGTGGCCGTAGAGGACGGCGGGCGTCTTGCCGGCGGCGCGCAGGCGGCGGGCGAAGCCCTTGCCGAACTCGGTGCGGATCTCTGCAGAGAGCTTGTTCTCGTCGCTCATGTTCACTCCTGGATGGGATCGGCACGCGGCGAGAGAGCCAGGCCACGTGGACGTGCGGTGTTCCCCGGCGCGAACGCACAGCGTGACCAGACCCGGAGGGCCTGCTTCACCGCGTCGATCACGGACGCGTGCCGCGTCCCTCGCCGAGGTCGCGTCCTATGGTACCGGATGCGCCGGATAGGATGGGACGCGAGCGCCTCGGCGCTCCCCTCGCCTTCCGCCCCCACGCCCCTGGAGACGCACATGGACGCCTCGCACATCCTCGTTCTGGTCATCGCCGGCCTCTCGGCCCTCTCGGTCGTCACCTTCACGGGCGCCTTCCTCGCGATGACCCGCGAGGCGCGCGAGAAGCGCTGACGCCGTCCGCTAGGCGGTCGGCGTCACGAGGCGGACCTCGCCGACGCGGACCGAGATCGTCTCGCCCGGATCCACGGGGCACAGCGCCCTCGGCGCCCCGGTCATGACGACGTCGCCGGGCCCCAGCTCGCTCCACGCCGCCACGTAGGCGAGGCAGTCGCGGATCCCGACGGGCAGCTCGTCGCTCGACATCCGGATCGGCCGGCGGTCGCCGACGGCGAGCTCGACGTCGACGTCGTCGATGTCGGCGCGCGTGTCGATCCACGGGCCCAGCGGGGTGTACCCCTCCCCCGACTTCGACTCGAAGTTGCGCGGATCCCACGCGGCCCGATCGGGGCTGGAGAGATCGTCGACCGCCGTGATGCCCAGGACGAACTCGTGCGCGGTCTCGGGGGTCAGGCCGGCGGTGGGCCGGCCGATCACGACGGCGATCTCGCCCTCGGCGACCACCTGACCGGCATCCCGCCGCAGGCAGACGACGCGTCCGCTCGGGACGACGGTGCGCGGGCTCTTCAGCCACGCCTGCACGGGAGAGGCGTGGTCGGGCCCGTTCTGGGCGATGCCGACGACCACGAGGGGTTCGCAGGGCGCGAGCAGCTCGCCGACGACGGGATCGCCGAGGTCTCGCGCCTCCCGCCCCGCCGCGAAGGCCTCAAAGGGATCCTCGACGGGAACGAGCGCGTCGCCCTCCCGCCGGACGGTGGGGGCGGCCCCCCGCCGCCCCCCCCCCCCCCAACCC
>NZ_JAMXWT010000033.1:0-18533 GCF_050958665.1 Microbacterium sp. gxy059
CGTCCGCGGATCCGACACCGCGCAGCGGGAGATCCAATATGCACAAGCAGGACCCCGATCCGCGCAACGGACCCCACCGGAAGCGGATCAGCGGCCCGCTCGCCGAAGCGCCGGGAGAACGCCCTCTCGCATCGCGTTCTCCCGGCGACTCGGCGCGTCCGTGCTACTTCTGCGACCCCGCGAGCATCGCCTGCACGAAGTACCGCTGGAAGGCGAAGAACACGATGAGCGGCACGATCATCGACAGGAACGCGCCCGCGGAGAGCACGTCGATGTTGGAGCCGAACTGCCGCAGCTGCGACTGGATCGCCACCGTCAGCGGCATCGATCCCGAATCGGTGAAGATCAGCGCCACGAGCATGTCGTTCCACGTCCACAGGAACTGGAAGATCGCGAGCGACGCGATCGCCGGGAGCGCCAGCGGGAGCATGACCTGGCCGAACACGCGCCACTCTCCCGCGCCGTCGATGCGGGCCGCCTCGATCAGCTCCCCCGGCACCTGCGTGAAGAAGTTGCGCAGGAGGAAGATCGCGAACGGCAGGCCGAACGCGGTGTGGAACAGGATCACGCCCAGGACGGATCCGAATATCCCGAGCGCCCCGAAGAGACGAGCGAGCGGGATGATCGCCACCTGCAGCGGCACCGCGAGCAGGATGATGACGACGATCAGCAGCCAGTCGCGGCCAGGGAACTCCATCCACGCGAACGCGTAGCCCGCGAGCGACCCGATGAGGACGACGAGGATCGTCGTCGGCACCGCGATGACGATCGTGTTCCACAGGGATCCGGTGATCGTCGGGTTCTGCAGCAGGTTCGCGTAGTTCTCCAGCGTCAGCTGCGCGGGCGCCGTCAGCACGGTCCACCAACCCGAGTCGGCGTTGTCGCTCGAGCTGCGCAGCGACGTGAGGAAGAGGCCCACGCTGGGCACGAGCCAGAACACGGCGACGACGAGCAGCACGACGTTGACGATCGTGCTGCTCAGCGCGCCCGCGATGCGCTGCGCGAGGGTGCGCTTCCCGCGCACCACTCCCAGGGCCGACCCGCTCATCCTCGACGCTCCTGTCGGAATCGGCGCACGTTGATGATCATGCTCGGCAGCACGAGGATCAGCAGGAGGATCGCGAGCGCGGATCCGAGCCCCTGGTTGTTGCCGCCGCCGAACGAGACCGTCCACATCTCGACGGCGATGACGTTCGCCGCCGGCTTCGAGGCGCCGGGCGGGATCACGTACACGAGGTCGAAGATCTTCAGCACGTTGATGATGAGGGTGACGAACACGACGACGAGCACGGGTGCGAGCAGCGGCGCGGTGATGCGCGTGAACACCTTCCACTCGCTGGCGCCGTCCATGCGCGCCGCCTCCTGCAGCGAGCGGTCCATCGCCGAGAGGCCGGACGCGATCATCACCATCGCGAAGCCCGCCCAGATCCAGATGTAGGAGAGGATCACGACGACGTTGATGAGCGACGCGCCCAGCCAGTCCACGCCCTGCGCGCCCTCGTCGAAGTTCGCCGCCGGAAGCGCGATCGTGTAGCTCTCGGACGGGTCGAGGCCCTCCTCGATCACGTAGGTGCCGTCGGCGCCCGTCGTCGCGAAGCCGTGGATGGATCCGTCGGGGGCGACGGCGTCGACGCGCACGCCGGGGAGGCCGCTCTTGCCGTCCTCGATCTCGCCGTTCGTCCCTCCCCCGCCGCGGATGACGTCGAGGAAGACGGTGCCGGCGATCTGCGAGCCGTTCGGCTCGTCGGCTGCCGAGGCCTGCTCGGCGTCGTCGGGCAGGTTGTCCTGGCGCACGCCCGTGAGCGCGAAGTCCTGCATGCTTCCGGGCGACACCGTCTCGTCGGTCGCGATGATCCCGCCGTCCTGCGTCAGGCCGAGATCGGGGCGCGGCTTCGCTCCCGGGTAGCTCGCGCTCTCGCCGAACGCGCTCTGCGCGCCCACGACCACCGCGTTGACCACGCCGCGGTCGGGGTTGGCGTCGAAGATCGAGCGGAAGATGACGCCGGCGGCGAGCATCGAGATCGCCATCGGCATGAAGATGATGAGGCGAAACGCCGTCTTCCAGCGCAGCTTCTCGAGCAGCACCGCGAAGATCAGGCCGAGGACGGTGCACGCCGCGGGCGCGACGATCACCCAGATGACGTTGTTGCGGATCGCCGTGAAGGTCGACTCGCTCGTGAACATCGCCACGTAGTTGTCGAAGCCGACGAACTCGCCGCCCCGCGCCGAGAAGAACGACCGGACGAGCGTGTAGACGATCGGATAGACGACGAACGCGCCCAGGAACACGATCGCGGGGCTGAGGAATCCGGCGAGGATCGCCCACTTGCGCCAGCCTCCCCGGCTGCCGGGATGCTTCCCGGTGCCGGGGATGGCCGACGTGCGGTCGTGCGGCTGGCGCGCCTGCAGGGTGGACATGCGCGCCCTCCGATCAGTAGGCGTCGGACGCGGCGGCCTCGAGGCGCTCCATGGCGCCCTCGACGTCGTCGGGGTTCTGGTAGAAGGAGATCATCTCCTGCCAGAAGCCCTGGCCGGGGGTGCCGCCGAAGGCGCTCGGCGTGAGGTCGGACATGTCGAAGCGGAACGTCTCGGCCTCGGTGAGCGACTCGGCGATCTGACGCGAGATGTCGTCGGGGTAGATCGAGGTGTCGACGCCCTGGTTCGGCGAGGTGAGGCCGCCCGAGGGGATCCAGACCTCGGCCGCCTCGGGGCTCGCGAGGAAGCGCATGAGGGCGTCCGCCGCCTCGCCGTCGTCGAACGAGACCGCCACGTCGCCGCCGCCGACGACCGCGGGCTCGGAGCCGTCGACCGACGGGAAGTCGTAGAGCAGCGCGTTCTCGCCGACGGTCGACGTGCCGAGCTCGGCGATGTTGCCGGCCACGAAGTCACCCTCGTAGACGGTGCCCGCCTCGGGCTCGGCGCCGAACACGGCGCTCACGCTCTCGGGGAACCCGAGCTGGTCGCCGCCCGGCAGCAGGACGTCGCTGCCGAAGAGCTCGGCGAGCACCTCGAGGGTGTCGCGCACGGAGTCGTCGGTCCAGGGGATCTCGTGGTTCGTCAGCTGGTCGTACTTCTCGCCGCCGGCGACACGGAGGTAGACGTTCTCGAACCAGTCGGTGAGGGGCCAGCCCACGTCGGCGCCGACCGCGATGCCTGCATAGCCCGCGTCGGAGACGATCTGGAGCTGCTCGAGGAACTCCTCCCACGTCTCGGGCTCGCTCGCGCCCGCCTCGTCGTAGATGTCGGCGTTGTACCAGACGGTCGACTTGTTGGCGGCCTTGAACCAGACGCCGTAGGTGTCGCCGTCGACGGTGCCGAGGTCGACCCAGTCCTGCGAGTAGTTCTCCTCGACCGTCGCCAGAGTCTCCTCGGACAGCGGCGCGAGGTGGCCGTCGGTCGCGAGCTGCTGCATGAGCGCGGGCTGGCCGATGATCGCGACGCTCGGGGGCGTGCCGCCCTCGATCTGGCCCTGGAGGTAGGTGGCGCCGTTGTCGCCGAAGCTCGTGTACTCGACCTTCGCGCCGGTCGCCTCCTCGAACGCGGCGAGCACCTTCTCGAAGTTGGCCTGCTCGCCGCCGGACCAGGTGGCGGCGACGCTGAGCGTCTCGCCGCTGAAGTCGCCCTCGATCTCGACGTCGGCGTCGCCTCCTCCGCCGCCGCCCGAGTCGGACGAGCATCCGGCGAGCGCGAGACCCACGATCGAGAACGAGGCGACGCCCACGAGGGCGCGGCGTGAACGGTGAGACGTCATTGTGGTTCTCCCCTGCTGGGACGTGTGACCTGCGGGCCGACGCGCCGAGCGCCGTTGCTCGGTGCGCCGTTCTCTCAGCTTATTCACGGCGACGGCGCGGATCCACTCGGCGTGTCCGGATCGTGACCCGCGGATCCCCTCTCCTCGCACCCCGTCCTCGCGAGTGGCGCGGATATTCGCGAGCGGCGCAGAGATCCGGTCGGATATCTGCGCCGCTCGCGAATTTCTGCGCCGCTCGCGAGCCGTCGGGATCCGGAGGCAGGCCGGCCCCGGGGACGACGAAGGCCCCGGACCGATGGTCCGGGGCCTTCGCGGGAAAGCGGCTCCTAGGAGCCCGCGATCACTTGAGGGTGACGGTCGCGCCGGCGCCCTCGAGCTTCGCCTTCGCGTCCTCGGCGGCCTCCTTGGCCGCGCCCTCGAGCACGGGCTTGGGGGCGCCGTCGACGAGACCCTTCGCGTCGCCGAGGCCGAGCGAGGTGAGCTCGCGGACGACCTTGATGACCTGGATCTTCTTGTCGCCAGCGGCCTCGAGGATGACGTCGAACTCCGTCTTCTCCTCCTCGGCCTCGGCGGCACCGGCGGCGGGCGCACCCGCGACGGCGACGGCGGCGGGGGCCGCGGCGGTGACGTCGAACTTCTCCTCGAACGCCTTCACGAACTCGCTGAGCTCGATGAGCGTGAGCTCCTCGAACGCGCTGAGCAGCTCTTCAGTGCTGAGCTTCGCCATGATGTATCTCCTGTGTTTTCGGGGTCAGTGTGGGTTCGAAACGCGAGCCGATCAGGCCGCGTTCTCCGTCTTCTCGCGCAGCGCCTCGACCGTGCGGACGGTCTTCGAAAGCGGCGCCTGGAACAGGGCGGCAGCCTTGGACATCGAGGCCTTCATCATTCCTGCCACCTTGGACAGCAGGACCTCACGGCTCTCGAGGTCGGCGAGCTTGTCGACCTCCTCGGCGGAGAGCGGGTTACCGTCGAAGTAACCGCCCTTGATCACGAGAAGAGGGTGTGCCTTGGCGAAGGTGCGCAGACCCTTCGCGACGGCGACGGGGTCGCCGTGCACGAACGCGATCGCCGACGGACCGGCGAGGTCGGCGTCGAGCGCGTCGATCCCCGCGGCGTTCGCGGCGATCTTGGTCAGCGTGTTCTTCACCACGGCGTATTCCGCATCCTGACGGATGGCGTCGCGGAGCTCCTTGAGCTCCCCCACCGTCAGGCCGCGGTACTCGGTGAGCAGAACGGCGGTCGAGCTCTCGAACTTGTTCGTGAGCTCGGCGACCGATGCTTCCTTCTGCGCCATGGCCACTCCTTGATACGTACGAGGCACCCCACGGGACGTGGGGGCCGACCGTGCCCCGCCCACACATGACGAAAGCTCCGGCGCAAGCGCACGGAGCTCGTTTCCCGATCGGGAGAAGTTCTGCACACCTGCGCGGGCCCCTGCGTCAGCAGTGCTTCGGATGGATGCGCCCAGGGCGCACCACCGACCGGCGGTCTTCGGCTTCCCCCAGCATACGACAGGATCGGCGGATCCGCCAATCGCGCGGATCAGTCGATGAGGGCCAGGGCGCGATAGGCGTCGGCCGTCGCGTCGCGGAGCATCGCCTGCTCGCGAGGACTGAGGTCGCCCTGCGGGATCTTCTGCCCGGTCGTCATGCGGTAGAGCTCGTCAATGAGGGCGGTCGCGAGGTGCACGAGCTTGTCGATCTCGGCGTCGTCGCGGTCGATCCACACGCATACGGGCTGATCGTGCAGCGGACGGAAGTCGCGATGCTCCTCCCACGCGAAGAGCGTGCGCTCCGCCCCGACGACGTGCTGTTGCCACCACACCTGGCGCAGATACCCGCGCGGGATCGATCGCCACGACTTGTTCGTCGTCTTGATCTCGGCGAGGACGATCCGCCCCTCGGCGTCCTGCAGGATGCCGTCGGGCGTCGCGAGGTGCCGCTTCTCGACCTCGGCGCAGAAGAGCGCGGTCGAGGGGTGGATCCCGTGCTCCTTCTCGACCCACTCCGCGATGAGGGGCTCGCGCCGGCGGCCGTGGTCGGTGTAGGCGTTACCCGAGAAGCCCGACGGGCGCAGCTTCTGCTGGGCGGCCCGGAGGATCGAGGCCGGCGTCGACAGCCCCGCCACGTCGGTCGCCGTGATGCCCTGCGAGCGCGCGCGCATCCACGCCACGCGATCTCGGGAATCGGCGACGATACGGGCTTCCAGCTCAGGCGACAGCATCCCCTCGACCATAGACCCGCCTCGCTCGGAGCCCGCGGCGCGACGCTCGGACCGGCGATTCCTGAACGTGCGCCAGGGATCCCCCGGAATGGTTGCCGCAGGTCAACCATCTGCCGTATCGTTGATTTCTCTCAACTTTCTCGCGCCGATGACGCCGCGCCGCTCTCACCTCTCTTCTCCTCGGAAAGGACGTACGTGGCTCCCGCAACCACCACCGTCTCCACGCGCATGTCGCGCCGCCAGGTGCTCGAGGCCCTCTCCGGCCTGCTCCTCGCGATGTTCTGCTCGATGATCTCCATGACGGTCGTCGGCACCTCGCTGCCGATCATCGTCCCCGAGCTCGGCGGCACGCAGACCTCCTACACGTGGGTCGTGACGATCACGCTGCTCACGACCGCGATCTCGACCCCCATCTGGGGCAAGCTCGCCGACCTGCTCAACCGCAAGACGCTCATGCTCATCGCGCTCGTCGTCTTCGTGCTCGCGAGCGCCGGCGCCGGCCTGTCGCAGACCGCCGAGATGCTCATCGTCTTCCGCGCCCTCCAGGGCATCGGCGGGGGCGGCCTCCAGGCCCTCAGCCAGGTGCTGATGGCCGACATCATCAGCCCCCGCGAGCGCGGCCGCTACATGGGCCTGTTCGCCGGGATCATGGCGATCGGCACGGTCGGCGGACCGCTGCTCGGCGGCCTGCTGACCGACACCGTCGGATGGCGCTGGAACTTCTACGTGGGCGTGCCGCTCGGCATCATCGCGTTCATCGTGCTCATGAAGACCCTGCACATCTCGCAGGAGCGCACGGGCCGCGTGCGGATCGACTACCTCGGCATCATGCTGCTGAGCGTCGCGACGAGCTTCCTCCTCATCTGGATCACCAACGTCTCCGACTACGGCTGGATCAGCGGGGAGACCGCGCTCATGGTCGGCGTCGCCCTCGTCGCGACCGCGCTGTTCATCGTCGTCGAGGCGAAGTCGGCCGAGCCGCTCATCCCCCTCTCGCTCTTCCGCGACCGCACCTTCACCCTCGCCGTGCTCGCGTCGATCTCGATCGGCATCTCGATGTTCGGCACGTCGGTCTACCTCGCGCAGTACATGCAGATCTCGCGCGGCTACGGGCCGACCGAGGCCGGGCTGCTCACGATCCCCATGGCGGCCGGCATGCTCGGCGCGTCCGCGATCATCGGCGCGCTCGTCACCCGCACCGGGCGCTGGAAGGCGTTCCTCGTCACGGGCGCGATCCTCATGATCGCGGGAACCGGCCTCCTGTCGACCCTGCAGTACGACACGTCGCTCTGGCTCGTCGGCGTCTACATGTTCCTGCTCGGCGCGGGAACCGGCATGACGATGCAGAACCTCGTGCTCGTCGTGCAGAACGCCGCCGATCCCGCGCAGATGGGCGTGTCCTCCTCCGGCGTGAACTTCTTCCGCTCCGTCGGCGGCACGACGGGCGTCGCGGTGATGGGATCCGTGCTCGCCACGAGCATGTCCCAGCAGATCTCCGACCGCATGGGCGAGATCGGACAGGTCGTCGCGTCGCTCGGAGCCCGCGGCGCCGAGGTCGCCGAGCAGCTCGCCTCCGGCACCCTGCCCACGACGCGCGACATGCCGCAGGCCCTCGCCGTCATCATCGAGGACGTCTCCGCGCAGGCCATCTCCCACGCCTTCCTCGTGGGCGTCCCCGTCGCGGTGCTCAGCCTCATCGCGATCGCGTTCCTCCCGAACGCGTCCCTCACCCGCCAGACGACGATCGAGCGGCTCGAGGAGAAGCGCCGCACCCGCGGCGAGGAGACGGAGGACGCCGAGGAGACCATCGCGCGCACCGCCGTCGCCGCCACCGGCGGGATCCCCGTGATCGACGCCGGGAAGCGCTCCGACGCGGAGGGCGAGGGCTCCGCGCGGTGAGCGACGGGGCGATGGCCGCGCCGCCCGCGGGTTCCGCGGGCGGCGCGGCCTATCCTGGAGGTCGGCGCCGCTCCGGCGCGACCGCCCGACCGAGAGGGACCGAGAGGATGAGCGACTCCTCCCCGACGCCCCCCGCGACCTGCTCGCACGAGCCGACCGACGACGAGCGGATCGAGGCGATCCGCTCCGTGGAGGCGGGGCTCAGCTCCGTGTTCGCGCAGTTCCGCCGCCTCGTGAAGGAGCAGGCCGACCGCATCGCGCCCGGCATGCATCCCGCGACCTACAAGATGTTCTGGGCGATCGCGCGCGAGGCCCCCGTCACGGCCTCCCGGCTCGGCGACGTGCTCGAGATGGACAAGGCGCAGGTCAGCCGCGGCATCCGCTACCTCGAGGAGAACGGCCTGGTCGAGCGCACGCCCGACCCCTCCGACGGCCGCGTGCTCGCGATCAGCGTGACCGAGGAGGGCGCCAGGCGCCTCGCCGACGTGCGCCCGTCGCCCCGGCACACGCTCTACCGCCGGGTCTCCGGCTGGTCGCTCGAGGATCTGCGGACCCTGGGCGTCCTGCTCGACGAGCTGACCCGACGCGACGACGACGAGGCGGACGACTGAGCGCCGAGCGCGTATCCTCCCTCGCATGAGGAGGATCCGGGCGATCGCGACGGGACGCGTCCAGGGCGTGGGCTACCGCGTCTCCGCGCAGCGCGACGCCGAGCGACTCGGCCTCGCCGGATGGGTGCGCAACGTCGGCGCTGACCGCGTCGAGATCGACGCGCAGGGCGACGCGGAGTCGATCGAGGAGCTCATCTCCTGGCTGCGGCAGGGCCCTCCCCTCGCGCGCGTGGCCGAGCTGCGCGTCGAGGAGCGAACCCCCGACGCCTCCCGCGGCTTCGAGGTGCGCCCGTCGGCCTGATCCCGGCTCGCGAGCGGCGCAGACCTTCGCGAACAGCGCGGATCCGGGGCGGGGTCCCTGCGCCTCTCGCGAGCAGCTGCGCCGTTCGGGAGCGAGACGGATGACGTCCGGAGACGGCGAAGGCCCCGCCCGCAGATGCGGACGGGGCCTTCGTGCGAGACGCGTCTCAGGCGGAGAGCACGTTCACGTCGAGCGGGATGCCCGGGCCGAACGTGGTCGACACGGCGCCCTTCTGGACGTAGCGGCCCTTCGCGCTGGCCGGCTTCAGTCGGACGACCTCGTCGAGGGCGGCCTGGATGTTCTCCTCGAGCTTCGCGGCGTCGAAGGAGGCCTTGCCCACGATGAAGTGGAGGTTGGCGTGCTTGTCGACGCGGAAGTCGATCTTTCCGCCCTTGATGTCCTCGACGGCCTTGGCCGGGTTCGGCGTGACGGTGCCCGTCTTGGGGTTCGGCATGAGGCCGCGGGGGCCCAGCACCTTGCCCAGACGACCGACCTGGCCCATGAGCTCCGGCACGGCGACGGCCGCGTCGAAGTCGGTCCAGCCGTCGGCCACCCTCTGGATGAGCTCGGCGCCGCCGACCTCGTCCGCGCCCGCGGCGATGGCGGCCTCAGCCGCGGCGCCGTTCGCGAAGACGATGACCTTGGCGGTCTTGCCGGTGCCGTGCGGCAGCATGACGGTGCCGCGCACCATCTGGTCGGCCTTGCGCGGGTCGACCGCGAGCTTCAGCGCGACCTCGACGGTCGAGTCGAACTTCTTCGAGCCGGTCTCCTTGGCGAGGGCGACGGCCTCGGCGGGCGTGTAGAACTTGCCCTCCTCGACCTTCGCGGCCGCGGCGGCGTAAACCTTGGACTTTGCCATTATCGTTCTCCCCCTCAGCCCTCGACCGTGATGCCCATGGAGCGGGCGGTGCCGGCGATGATCTTCGACGCGGCCTCGAGGTCGTTCGCGTTGAGGTCCGCCTTCTTCGTGGTGGCGATCTCCTCGACCTGGGCCTTGGTGATCTTGCCGACCTTGACGGTGTGCGGGGTGCCGGAGCCGCTCTTGACGCCGGCCGCCTTCTTGATGAGCTCGGCCGCCGGGGGCGTCTTCAGCACGAACGTGAAGCTGCGGTCCTCGTAGACGGTGATCTCCACGGGGACGACGTTGCCGCGCTGCTGCTCGGTCGCGGCGTTGTACGCCTTGCAGAACTCCATGATGTTGACGCCGTGCTGACCGAGAGCCGGTCCGATCGGCGGCGCCGGGTTGGCCTGGCCGGCCTGGATCTGGAGCTTGATGAGCCCCGTCACCTTCTTCTTGGGTGCCATGTTCCCTGTCCTTTCGTCGAGCGGGCGCCGTGTGCGCGCGCTCTCCCACATCTCCGAGAAGGGGGATGCGGTGTGCGCTCGCGCGTTCTCACGCGCAAACCACACCATTATGCCGAAGAAAGCTGGGGATCACCAGCGGAGGCTCCGCTCGCAGACGGCATCTTCTCGGGCACGCGCGGTACCTTGGCGACACCTATGCTTCCTGACACCGAGGTGACGCGCGCCCTCCCGGCCGTCGGTCGCGCGCACGCGAAATCGATCCTGATCGGCGAGCACTCCGCCGTGTACGGCGCGCCCGCGATCGCGTTCCCCGTGCGCGCGCTGGCCGTCGAGGCCCGTCTCGCCCCGTCCGACGCGCCGCGCCTCGCGACCGCGCTGTTCCGCGGGCCGGTCTCGGAGGCGCCCCGCGAGCTGATCCCCGTGCTGACCGCGTGGCAGACCGCCGAGCGCCGCTTCGGCGCCCCCGACGGGCCCTCGGAGCTCGCGATCGACAGCGCCGTGCCGCCCACGCGGGGCCTCGGATCCAGCGCGGCCGTCGCCGTCGCCGTCGTGCGCGCCGCCGCGGCGGCCGCCGGCGCCCAGCCCGGCGACGACCTCGTGCACGCCCTCGCCCAGGAGGCCGAGACCGTCGCCCACGGATCCCCGAGCGGGATCGACGCGCGCGCCGTCGCGGCCGACGGCCCCGTGCTCTTCCGCGGCGGCGAGGCCGCCCCGCTCGCCGTCGGAGCGCCGTTCTCCCTCGTCATCGCCGACACCGGCGTCGCCGGGTCCACCGGCATCGCCGTCGGCTCCGTCGCGCGGCTGCGCGCCGAGGAGACGGACGCCGTCGACGCCCGCATCGCGCGCCTCGCGGACCTCGCCGAGCGCGCCGCCGGCGACCTCGCCGCGGGCGACGTCGCCGGGCTCGGCGCGCGGATGGGCGAGGCGCACGATCAGCTCTCGGCGCTCGGCGTGAGCTCCCCGGAGCTCGACGCGCTCGTCGACGCCGCGCGCGCCGCCGGCTCGCCCGGGGCGAAGCTCACGGGCGCCGGACAGGGCGGATGCGCGCTGGCCCTGGCATCCTCATCTGGGGACGCCCTCGAGATCGCCGCCGCGCTGCGCCAGGCCGGTGCGACGCAGACCTGGATGACCACGATCGGAGCCACCGCATGACCGTCGCGACCGCGCGCGCCCATCCCAACATCGCCCTCGTGAAGTACTGGGGCAAGCGCGACGAGCAGCTCATGCTGCCCGCCGCGGGCAGCCTCTCGCTCACGCTCGACGTGCTCCCCACCACCACGACGGTCGAGCTCGATCCGCAGGCGACGCGCGACGCGCTCGAGCTGAACGGATCCGCGGCGACCCCCGTGCAGCTGGCGCGCGTCGAGCGCCTGCTCGCCCTCGTGCGCGAGCGCGCCGGATCCGACGTCTTCACGCGGGTGCGCTCGCACAACGTCGCGCCCACGGGCGCCGGCCTCGCCTCGTCGGCCTCCGGGTTCGCGGCCCTCGCGACCGCCGCGGCCGCGGCGTACGGCCTCGACCTCGACGCCCGCGCGCTCAGCGCGCTCGCGCGGCGGGGATCCGGCTCCGCGTCGCGGTCGATCGCGCCGGGCCTCGCCGTGTGGCGGGCGGGCGAGGACGACGCCACCTCGGTCGCCGAGCCGATCGCCGGCCCCGACATCCGGATGGTCGTCGTCACCGTGGATCGCGCCGCGAAGCCGCTGTCGAGCCGCGAGGGCATGCGCCTGACGGCCCTCACCTCGCCGTTCTACGACGCGTGGGTCTCGTCGACCGCCGAGACCCTCGAGGCCGCGGAGGCCGCCTGCCGCGACGACGACTTCACGCGCCTGGGCCGCATCGCCGAGTCGCACGCCCTGCGGATGCACGCCGTGATCCAGTCGGCCGACCCGCCCATCCGCTACCTCGGCTCGCGCGGCACCGCCGTGTTCGAGGAGATCGAGCGCCTGCGCGGCGAGGGGATCGAGGCGTACGCCACCGCCGACGCCGGCCCCAACGTCGTCGCGATCACGCGCCCGGACGACGCCGAGCGCGTCGCCCGCGCCCTCGCGCCGTTCGGCGAGACGCTCATCGCCGGCCCCGGGCCGGGGGCGCACCTCGTCGACGAGGCGGTCGCATGATCACCACGCGCGCGCCGGGCAAGCTCTTCGTCGCCGGCGAGTACGCGGTCGTCGAGCCCGGCGAGCCCGCCGTGCTCATCGCCGTCGACCGCTTCCTCACCGTCGAGCTGACCCCCGGCAGCGGAGCGGGTCACATCCACTCCCCCGAGTACGGCGCGCTGCCGCTCGTCTGGACCCGCGATCGCGACGCGGGCGGGATCGTGCTCGAGCACCGCCCGTCCGACTACGTCATGAGCGCCCTCGAGGTGCTCGAGCGCCTGCGCGACGAGCGGGGCCTCGAGCCGCGCTTCTACGACATCCGCATCTCCAGCGAGCTCGACGACGCGCACGGGCGCAAGTTCGGCCTCGGGTCGTCCGCGGCCGTCACGGTCGCCGTCGTCGCCGCCCTCGACGCCTTCTACGAGCTCGGCCTGACCCGCGACGAGCGGTTCCGCATCGCGCTCCTCGCGACGATCCGCATCGCGCCGACCGCCTCCGGCGGCGACGTCGCCGCGTCGACGTTCGGCGGGTGGATCCGGTACGCCGCACCCGACCGGGCGGCGCTGCGCGCCGACCTCGAGGCCGGCACCGTGACGGAGGCCCTCGCGAGCGGCGGGTGGGACCCGAGCTCCATCGAGCGCCTCCCGGCCCCCGCGTCGATGCGCCTGCTCGTCGGCTGGACGGGATCCCCCGCCTCCACCGAGCGGCTCGTCGACGGCGTGCGCCACGGCGGCGGAGGAACGGCCGCCACCTCCTACGGCGACTTCGTCGGCGCCAGCCGCGAGCGGGTCGACGCGCTCGTCGACGCGCTGCGCCGCGACGACCAGGCCGCCGCCCTCGGCGTCGTCTGCCGCGCCCGCCGCCTGCTGCAGCGCCTCGGCGAGATCAGCGGCATCACGATCGAGACCGACGAGCTGCGCGCGCTCTGCGACATCGCGGAGCGCCACGGCGCGGCCGGCAAGCCCTCGGGCGCGGGAGGCGGCGACTGCGGCGTGGTGCTCGCCCCCGCGGACGCCGACCTCGCCGACCTGCTCGTCGAGTGGGAGGCCCACGGGATCCGCCGCCTCGACGTGCACGTGCAGCCTCCCGAGGGAGACGACGATGACGCCTGAGCCCTCCCTCAGCGCGAGCCGCAAGGACGACCACCTGCGGCTCGCCGCCGAGCAGGCCGCCGCCCCGCCCGCCCGCAACGACTTCGACGACGTCGAGTTCCTGCATCACGCGCTCGACGGCGTCGACGAGCAGCGCGTGTCGCTCGCGACCCGCGTCGGCCCCTGGACCTGGCCCGTCCCCCTCTACCTCAACGGCATGACGGGCGGCACCGAGACGGCCGAGCGCGTCAACAGGGCCCTCGCGATCGCGGCCCGCGAGACGGGGATCCCCCTGGCGTCCGGATCCGTCGGCATCGCCCTCGACGACCCGGCCGCGGCGGGCGGCTTCCGCGTGATCCGCGAGGAGAACCCCGACGGCTTCGTGATGGCGAACATCGGCGCGGGCCGCGGCCCCGACGACGCCCGCCGCGCGGTCGACCTGCTCGGCGCCGACGCGCTGCAGCTGCACGTCAACCCCGTGCAGGAGACCGTGATGCCGGAGGGATCCCGCGACTTCTCGTCGTGGCCCGCCGCGGTCGAGGCCGTCATCGCCGCCTCCCCCGTGCCCGTGATCGTCAAGGAGGTCGGGTTCGGCCTCAGCCGCCGCACGCTCGCCCGCCTCGCCGACATGGGCGCGACGATCGCCGACGTGTCGGGATCCGGCGGAACCGACTTCGCCGCGATCGAGAACGCGCGGCGCGCGGGCGGCGGGTTCTCGCAGCTCGCCGGGTACGGCCAGTCGGCCGTCGCCTGCCTCCTCGACGCGCCGGCGTCCGGCCCGCAGCTGCTCGCCTCCGGCGGCGTGCGCGGCCCGCTCGACGTCGCGCGCTCCCTCGCCCTCGGCGCGCGCGCCGCGGGCGTCGCAGGCGCCTTCCTGCGCACGGCGCTCGAGGGCGACGCGGAGACCGCGGTCGCCGCCGCGCACGACTGGATCGTGCGCCTGCGCGGCGTGCTCGCGCTGCTCGGCGCGGCCTCTCCCTCCGACCTCGCTCGCACCGACCTGCTGCTGCGCGGCCGCGTGCGCGAGTTCTGCGACCTCCGGGGAATCGACGCGGGCGCCTTCGCCCGCCGCGCGGATCCCCTTCCCCCATCCACCGCACCGGGCGAGGGCCCGGCCCCGAGGAGGACGATGTGACCAGCGCACGACCTGCGACCCCGATCCCCACCCGCTGGGTCGGGCCCATCCGCGTGAGCGGCAACGCCGTCGACGGCGAGATCTCCGTGCCGCTCGCGACCTACGAGACGCCCCTGTGGCCGTCCGTGGGCCGGGGTGCGCGGGTGTCGCGCCTCATCGAGGGCGGGATCCGCGCGACCGTCGTCTCGGAGCGCATGAGCCGCTCCGTGCTGCTCATCGCCGACGACGCGGCGGGCGCCCACCGGGCGTCGCTCGCGATCCGCGCGCGCCTCGAGGAGCTGCGCGAGGTCGTCGCGGGTCAGAGCCGCTTCGCGCGCCTCGAGGAGCTGCACGACGAGATCGTCGGCGACATGCTGTTCGTGCGCTTCGCCCTCACGACGGGCGACGCGTCGGGCCACAACATGGTGACGCAGGCCGCCGACGCGCTCCTCGAGCGGATCCTGTCGTGGGGTCTCGGGCTGCGCTACGGATCCGTGTCTGGCAACTTCTGCTCCGACAAGAAGGCCACGGGCGTCAACGGCGTGCTGGGGCGCGGCCGCCGCGTCGTCGCCGACATCCTCATCCCGCACGACGTCGTCACGGCGCAGCTGCGCACGACCGCCTCGCAGGTCACCGATCTCGTGGTGCGCAAGAACCTCGTCGGCAGCACGATCGCCGGCGCGCTCCGCTCCGCGAACGCCCACTACGCGAATATGCTGCTCGGCATCTACCTCGCCACGGGCCAGGACGCCGCCAACATCGTCGAGGGCTCGCAGGGCATCACCTATGCGGAGGCGCGCGACGAGGGGCTGTACTTCTCGTGCTCGCTGCCGAACCTCATCGTCGGCACCGTCGGCAACGGCAAGGACCTGCCGCACGTCGACGAGGCGCTCGAGCGCCTGGGCTGCCGCGAGGAGCGCGAGCCGGGCGCGAACGCCCGCCGCCTCGCCGCGCTGACCGCCGCGACCGTGCTGTGCGGAGAGCTGTCGCTGCTCGCCGCCCAGACGAACCCCGGAGAGCTCATGGCCGCGCACGTCGCCCTCGAGCGCCGCGCGCAGGGAGGTGCCGCATGACCGCCATCGGAATCCACGACCTGTCGCTCGCGACCGCGCACCACGTCGTCGACCTCGGCGACCTCGCCACCGCCGCCGACGTCGATCCGGCGAAGTACCGCGTGGGGCTCGGCCAGGATCGCTTCAGCCTGCCGTCCGCCGACGAGGACATCGTCACGATGGGAGCCTCGGCCGCCCTGCCGATCCTCGAGCGGCACGGACGCGACGGGATCCGCACCGTCTTCTTCGCGACGGAGTCGGGCATCGACCAGTCGAAGTCCGGCGGCATGTTCGCGCACGGGCTGCTCGGGCTCGATCCGCGCGCCCGCGTCGTCGAGATCAAGCAGGCCTGCTACGGGGCGACCGCCGCGCTGCAGGCCGCGGTCGCGCTCGTCGCGCGCGCTCCCGGCGAGCGGGCGCTCGTGATCGCGAGCGACGTCGCGCGCTACGACCTGGACTCCCCCGGCGAGCCCACGCAGGGCGCCGGCGCGGTCGCGATGCTCGTGACGGCGGATCCCGCGCTCGTCGAGATCGAGCCCGTCTCGGGCCTCAACGCGGCCGACGTGGACGACTTCTGGCGGCCCAACGACCGCACGACCGCGGTCGTCGACGGCGGCCTCTCGATGAAGGCGTACCTCGACGCGCTGACCGGGGCGTGGGACGACTTCCGGGCCCGCGGCGGCGCTCCGATCGACGAGATCGACCGGTTCTGCGCCCACCAGCCCTTCACGAAGATGGCGAGGAAGGCGCTCGCGCGCCTCGCGCGCCACACGGGCGCCGATCTCGACGACGCGATGCAGGAGGCGACGTTCGCCTACAACCGCGAGATCGGCAACGCCTACACGGCGTCGATCTACGCGGGCCTCGCGGCCCTGCTCGACGGAGACGCGGATCTCGCCGGCCGGCGCATCGGGTTCTTCAGCTACGGGTCCGGCGCGATCGGCGAGTTCTTCACGGGCGTCGTGCGCCCCGGCTACGCCGACCACCTGCGCCCGGGCGCCGTCGCGGCCGAGCTGGAGGCCCGCGAGCCGATCTCGCTCGCCGACTACCGCGCGCTGCACGCCGCGGTCTCGCCCAGCGACGAGGACAGCGAGACGCCCCGCGTGACCAGGGCCCCCTTCCGCTTCGCGGGGCTCAGGGGCCGCGCCCGGCAGTACGAGCGCACCGAGACGCGCTGACGAGCCCGCCGCCCGCCCAGGCTCGCGAGCGGCGCAGATGTTCCCGAGCGGCGCAGATATTCGACCGGATATCTGCGCCGCTCGCGCATTTCTGCGCCGCTCGCGAGCCGTGGGGGCCGTCGCTCGGCCGTCGGGGAATGGCCCGGATCCGACGCGGCGGAAGATTTTCTGAGACGATCGGGCGCGACCTGACACCTCCTCCATGAGAGACACCGAACGGAAGCGACATGGAGATGACATCAGACGCGGCGCTCGTCAGCGCGGCCACCGCAGGAGACGAGAGCGCCTTCCGGCAGCTCTACCGCGCCTACGTGCGACCGGTCTTCTGGATCGCCCACGGCATCGTCGGCAGCCCGCCCGACGCCGAGGACGTCGCCCAGGAGACGTTCGTCGTCGCGTGGCGGCGGCTGCCCGACCTCGCCCTCGAGGGAGACTCCCTCCTGCCCTGGCTCGCCACCATCTGCCGGTTCCAGGCGGCGAACCGCCTCCGACGGATCCGCCGCGACCGCGATCACCAGACGGCGCACGAGGATCCGATCCCCTCCGCCGTGAGCGTGGAGCAGCAGGTCATCGCGAGCGACCTCGCCGAGCGCATCCTCGCGGAGGTCGCCTCCCTCGGCGAGGTCGACCGCGACATCTTCCGCCTGTGCGTCACCGAGGGCTACGGCTACCGCGCCGCCGCCGAGGAGATCGGGATCGCCCACGGCTCCGTTCGCAATCGTCTCTCACGCCTGCGCACGAGACTGCGCGGCGCCATCCCGGAAGAGAGCGGATCATGACCCACACCCCCACCGACCTCCCGCCCCTGCCCGACGAGAGCGTCGATCGCATCGAGCGCGCCGTGATGACGCGCATCGCCTCCGAGCCCCGCGAGGCGCCCCGGACCCGGCGGAAGGGACGCGGCTGGCTCGTCGCCGGCGGCGTCGCCGCGGCCTTCGCGCTCGGCGCGGTCGTGCCGCCGATCGTCTCCGGCGGGTTCGGGCCCTCGCTGGTCGGCTCGACCTCGGCCGACTACGCGGTCCCGGACAGCGCGCCCGAGGCCGGCGTCGCCGAGTCGTCCGCCCCGGCCGAGCACGACGGCGCCGTCTCGGCCGTCGAGCGCGAGATCGTGCAGAGCGGGCAGGCGACGGTGCGGGTCGACGACGTCGACAGCGCGCTCGCGACCCTGCGCGGCGCCGTGGAGGACCGCGACGGGTACATCGAGAGCATGAGCAGCACCTCGCGGTCGGACGACGGGCAGGCGACCGAGGGCCGGATCGTCGTGCGCGTGCCAGCCGAGGACCTCCTCGCCACGATGGACGAGCTCGGCGAGATCGGCGACGTGCGCAGCTCCGAGACGTCCGCCGACGACGTGACCGCCGAGGCGATCGACCTGCGGGCGCGGGTCGACGCCACGAAGGCGTCGGTCGAGCGGCTCACCGAGCTGATGTCGTCCGCCGACTCGGTCGGCGCGCTCCTCGACGCGGAGATCGCCCTCACCGACCGGCAGGCCGAGCTCGAGTCGTACGAGCGGCAGCTCGCATCGCTCGACGAGCAGGTCGCGATGTCGCAGCTCAGCGTGCTCCTCGTGACGCCTGGATCCGACGACGACGGGCCGCCGGAGGGTCTCGCCGCCCTGTGGGAGGCGACATGGAAGAGCTTCGTCGCCTCGGCCGGCAGCATCGTCGTCGTGATCGCCTTCGCGGCCCCCTGGGCCGTCGTCATCGGGATCGTCGTGTTCGCGGTCCGGCGGATCCGTCGCCGCCGTCGCGCCCGCCGCTCCGACGCGCGCGACGCGTCCTGACGCCGGACGGGCACGGCCTCGAGACGAAGAGCGCCCTCGCGGAGATCTCCGATCCGCGGGGGCGCTCTTCGTCTCCTGACGCGAGAAGAGGCGGCCACAGGGCTCGTGAAGGTCTACGGCGCGAGCCGG
>NZ_JAMXWT010000034.1:0-18174 GCF_050958665.1 Microbacterium sp. gxy059
GTCCGCCCCGGAGGCTCTTCCCATGCACGTTCTCCTTCCCCCGTCCGAGACCAAGCGGGCGGGCGGCGACGGCGCCGCCCTCGCCCTCGACGCGCTCGCGCTCCCCGGCCTGCGTGCGGCGCGCGAGGCCGCGATCGACGCGCTCGTCGCCCTGTGCGCCGACGAGGAGGCCGCGGCGAAGGCGCTGAAGCTGAGCGCCAGGCAGCGGGGGGAGATCGCGACGAACCTCGTCGTGCGCGAGGCCCCCACCATGCCCGCGGTCGATCGCTTCACGGGGGTGCTCTTCGACGCGCTCGACGCCGGGTCGCTCGACGAGGGCGCCCGCGGCTGGCTCTCCTCGCACGCGCTCATCCAGACGGCCCTCCTCGGTCCGGTGCGCGCCTCGGATCCCCTCCCCGCCTTCCGCCTCTCAGCCGGACACCGCCTGCCCGGCTTGCCGACGCCCGTCCGCCACTGGTCGGCCGCGGCCGCCTCGGCGCTGGGGGAGGAGCTCGACGCGTTCGCGCTCGACCTGCGCTCGGAGGCGTATCGCGCGCTCGCGCCGCTGCCGGCGGAGACGTCGTCCGTCTACGTGCGCGTCGTCACGGAGAGCACCGACGGCGCCGTGCGCGCGCTGAACCACTTCAACAAGAAGGCGAAGGGGCAGCTGGCCCGCGCCCTCGCCGAGACCCGGTGTACGGCGCGCGACGTCGCGGAGCTGACCGAGTGGGGCGCGGAGGCCGGGTTCGCGTTCCGCGCGGCGGAGGCCGACGGGGAGGTGCTCCTCGTCGCCCGCGACGACGCTCCCGCCGCGCGCGCACGTGCGGCGTGACGCCCTCTGTGCGTATGCTGGGGGCCGCGGTCCTCGTGCCGTGAACCGACCATCATCCTGGGGGAACCAATGATCGATCTTCTGCCCGCCTACTACTACGACGACTACACGGGCTACGGGTACGGGTTCGGCGCCATCATGGCGGCTCTCGCCGGTTTCTTCGTCGTGCTCGGCATCATCGGCATCGCCGCCTATGTCGTCAGCTCCATCTTCATGATGAAGATGTTCGACAAGGCGGGCGTGCAGGGGCGCTGGCGCGCCTGGGTGCCGTTCTACAACAGCATGGTCTTCCTCAAGCTCGGAGACATCAACCCCTGGCTGATGTTCTTCTCGCTCGCCGGCATCATCCCCTACGTGGGCTGGCTCGGCACCCTGTTCGCGGGCGTGCTCATGGCGATGGCGGCCTACCGCATCGGTCTGAAGCTGCAGAAGCCCGGCGCGTTCGTCGTGCTGTACATCTTCCTGGCGATCGTCTGGCTCGGCATCAACGGCCTCGGCGCCTCCCGCTGGAACGCCCAGATCCCGGCCGCCAGCTGGGCCGGCAACGGCTTCCTCGGCGACCGCACCCGCTGGGCCGGCATCCCGGACCAGGCGAGCGCCGCCTACCCGGCTCAGCCCGCCTACCCGCAGCCGGGCTACCCGCAGCAGCCGTACGGCCAGCAGCCCCCCGCCTACGGTCAGCCGCAGGCGCCGCAGCAGCCGCAGAACCCCTACGGCCAGCAGCCTCCGGCCTACGGTCAGCCGCAGGCCCCGCAGGCCCCGCAGACGCCGCCGGCTCCTCCCGCGCCCCCGGCGCCCGAGGCCCCGCAGGACGGCGAGCAGCGTCCGCCGCAGAACCCGTTCCAGCCGCCGCAGAGCTGACCTCCCGGCGCCGGAGCTCCTGACCGCACGTTCGACCCCACCCCGCGTTCTCGTCGGGACGGGGTCGAACGCGTTTCCCCTTTAGACTGGTGTCCACTCGCGGCATGCCCGATGCCCGCGAGCCCGTGCTCTCCCGAAAGGCCCACCGTGCCCGAGTCCACGCCCCCGGCGCCGCAGCGCCCTGAGACGTTCAGCCGCGAGGTCGCGCTCGCCGACGGCGCCCCCCTCGCGGTGCGCTGGGCGGGGTTCACCGATCCCGGACGCAAGCGCGAGAACAATCAGGACGACCTGCTGATGCGCTTCCCCCTCTTCGTCGTCGCCGACGGGATGGGCGGGCACGTCGGAGGGGAGATCGCGAGCCAGAGCGTCGTCGCGCGCCTCGACGAGATGGCCGCGGCCGCACCCGCGTCGCCCGAGGGCATCGACCGCGCGCTCCAGCTCGCGGTGCAGGACATCGCGGATCATCCCGACGCGACCGACGAGGGTACGGGCACGACCCTCACCGGCATCTATCTCGACGACGCGGAGAACGGGCCGAGCGTCGTCGCGATGAACATCGGCGACTCGCGGGTCTATCTCCAGCGCGGCGATCAGCTCATGCAGGTGACGACCGACCACTCGCTCGTGCAGGAGCTCGTCCAGGCGGGGCGTCTCAGCGAGGAGGAGGCCGAAACCCACCCGTACAGCAACGTGATCACGCGCGCGGTGGGCCCCAGCGAGGCGGTCACCCCCGACTACGTGCGCATCGACGTCCAGCCGGGCGACCGGTACGTCATCTGCTCGGACGGGCTCACCAAGGAGCTCACCGACTACGGCATCCTGCACTTCCTCCACGAGCACCCGGACCCCGCCGACGCGGCGGTCGCGATGATGACGGCGGCGCTCGACAACGGCGGGCGCGACAATGTCACGATCATCGTCGTCGACCTCGGCGAGGCTCCCGCCGCCGACACCCTCCCTCGAGAGGCCTGACGCACCCCGCGTCCACAGGCGCGGATCCCCGGGATCGCTCCCGAAACGGCGGGGCGCGGCGCACGCGGAGCGGCCGGACGCGCTTGCATGGCGGGCATGACCGTTCCGCTTCCCGCTCGCCTCGTCGAGCCGATCGAGCTGCCGACGCCGCCTCCGTCGTCCGGTCGCCGTCCGTTCCCCCTCCTCGCGTCGCTCGTCCCCGTCGCGGGCGCGCTTCTCATGTGGCGCGTGACGGGATCCGCGCACATGCTGTGGTTCGCGGCGCTGGGGCCGCTCATGGCGATCGCGTCGCTGCTCGACGGGGCGCGCACCGCTCGGCGCGAGCGACGCCGCGCGCAGCGGGAGCTCGCCGTGGCGGCCGCCGAGGCCGAGCGCGAGGTCGACCGGCGCCACGAGGAGGAGCGGAGCCTCCTCCGCGCGGCGCTTCCGGACGTCGCGGGGGTCGCGGAGGAGAGCGGGCGCGTGTGGCGGCGCGGCGGTCCGCTTGTGGTGGGGGCCGGACGCTCGGACAGCGCGGTCGGGATCTCGGGCGGCGAGGGCGAGCGGGTCGCCGAGCTGCGCGAGCGCGCCCGCGCACTCGACGACGCACCCGTCTCGATCGCCTGGGAGGGCGGGCTGTGCGTGCAAGGCGACGGCCCCGTGGCCCGCGCGATCGCCCGCGCCGTCGCCGTGCAGCTGCTCCTGCGCGAGCCCGCATCCGCCGTGCGCCTCCTCGGGGCTCCGCTCGGCGAGGACTGGGCGGACGAACTCCCGCACCGGGCCCTGCCCGGCGACGGCGCGCGCCGCGTGGCGATCGTCCGGGCGACGGAGCGGATCCCCCCGGACGCCGAGACGGTGATCGTCCTCGCCGCGGCCGACGAGCCCGTGCCTCCCGAGTGCGCCGCGCTGCTGGAGGTCGGGCCGGGGATGACGGCGCGCCTCGCGCGGCCGGAGGGCGACGCGGAGGTGCGCCCCGAGGCGATCTCGCTCGCGCAGGCGCGCGCGATCGGCCGGGCCCTCGGCGCGCGCTCCCGCGGCGGGGGAGGGCTTCCCGCCGGCCGCGTGCGCCTCGCCGACGTCCGCGCCCGCGACGCGTCCGAGCACGACGCCGAGCGCGCGCCCGCCGGCCTGCGCGCCGTCGTCGGCGTCGGGCCGGCGGAGGGAGCGGAGGAGCGGCCGCCGCTCGCGATCCTCGACCTCGTCTCGGACGGCCCGCACGCCGTCGTCGTGGGCACGACGGGAGCCGGCAAGAGCGAGTTCCTCGTGACGTGGGTCGTCGCGATGGCCGGCGCGCACCGTCCCGACCAGCTCGTGCTGCTCCTCGCCGACTTCAAGGGAGGCACGGCGTTCGAGCCGCTGCGCGCGCTGCCGCACGTCACGGGCGTGCTCACCGACCTCGACGGCGCCCGAGCACGCCGAGCCGTCGAGGGACTGCGCGCCGAGATCAGGCGACGCGAGAGCGCGATCGCGAACGCCGGCGCGCGCGACGCGTCCGATCCGCGGGTGGGGCTCGCGCGGCTCGTGATCGTCGTCGACGAGTTCGCCGCGCTGCTGCAGGAGCATCCCGACCTGCACGCGGTCTTCTCCGACGTCGCCGCCCGCGGTCGGGCGCTCGGAATGCACCTCGTGCTCGGCACGCAGCGCGCGGCCGGCGTCGTGCGCGACGCCCTGATCGCGAACTGCCCCCTGCGGGTGAGCCTGCGGGTCGCCGAGGCGTCGGAGAGCCGCGCGATCGTCGGCACCGACGCGGCCGCCCGGATCCCCGGCGATGCGGAGCACCGAGGCGTCGGCCTCGTCCGACGGGCGGGCGATGCCGAGGCCCGCCAGGCGCGCTTCGCCCTGACCGCCGAGGCCGACGTCGAGCGGGTGCGGGAGGGCGTCCTGGACGTCGAGGCCGCTCCGGGGCCGCTGCTGCCGGAGCTGCCGGAGGTGTGGCGCCCGCGTCGCCCCGCGACGGAGGCGGGCGTGGTCATCGCCCTGGCCGACGAGCCGGCTCGCCAGCGGCAGTCCGAGGTCTCCCTCGCGGTGGGCCGCGAACGCGGGCTCGTGGTGCTCGGCGGGGCCGGCGCCGGCAAGACCGCCGTCGCCGCGTGGGTCGCTCACACGGCGGCCGAGACGGGCGCCCGCGTCTCGACGGTGCCTCGCGACCGCGAGGCCGCCTGGGACGCCCTCGAGCGGGCCGAGACAGACCCGCCGGACCTCCTCGTCGTCGACGACGCCGACGCGCTGCTCGCCCGCTTCCCCCAGGAGCACGCGCAGCTGGCGGGGGAGCGCCTGGAGAGCATCGCCCGCGATGCCGGGGCGACGGGGACGACGATCATGCTCACGGGCGCACGCCTCACGGGCGCGCTGGCGCGCATCGCCGAGATCATCCCGCGTCGCGCCGTGCTCGCGTACCCGACCCGCGCCGAGCACACGGGCGCGGGTGCCCGCGGCGAGACATTCGACCCCGCCCGCCGGCCCGGGCGCGGAGTCCTCTCCGACGCCGAGGTGCAGTTCGCCCTCGGCGACGGCCTCGCGCTTGAGGAGCCGCAGGCGCAGCCCGCGCGCTGGCGGCCGACGGCGCCGATCACCGGGCTCGTGCTCCGCGCCGCGCGGCGACGGGCTTCCGACCTCGCCCGCGCCTGGGAGGGGAGCGCGCGGGTGCTCCTCCTCGACGACCTGCCTCCCGGCGCCCCTCTCGAGGACGGCGGCGGGCTTCCGCTGGTGCTCGCGGGCGAGGGCGACGGGTGGCAGCGCTCCTGGGGGCTGCTGCAGAGGGTGCGATCCGAGGGCGACCTGGTCGTGGGCGCGGACTGCGCGTCCGAGATGCGCACGGTGGCGGGGGAGAGGGAGCTGCCGCCCTACGCGCGCCCCCGGGCCGCGCGCGCCTGGCTGCTCTCCGGGGATCGAGCCGCGCGGCGCATCGTGCTGCCGTAGGGCGCTCCGTGCGGCAGACTGGCGGCATGAGCGCGATCGACGACCTCGCCCCCGCGTCCCGCAGCCTGCTCGAGCGTCCCCTCTACGGGCACCTCGGCACGGTCCGCCCCGACGGCACCGTGCAGGTCAACCCCATGTGGTACGAGTTCGACGGGGAGCACGTGCGGTTCACGCACACGACCACCCGCCAGAAGTACCGCAACCTGCAGCGCAACCCGTCGATGTCGCTGTCGATCACCGACCCCGACGAGCCCACCCGCTACCTCGAGGTGCGCGGGCGGCTCGTCGACGTCGTGAGCGACCCCGAGGGCGACTTCTACGTGCACCTCGGCGAGCGGTACGGCAAGCCGCTCGACGGACGCCCGGCCGACGGCGCAGACCGCGTCATCCTGGTCATGAGCATCGAGCGCACGACCGGGCAGTAGCCGCTCCTCAGCCCCCGTCGCCCGGGCGCGGGGCGCCAGGCGGATCCTGCGGAGGGCGCGGCCCGCGCGCTCCCCTGACGCTCCCCACGACGACGAGCGCGACCACGACGACGAGGATCGCGAGCACGAGCAGCGCGCTCACCGTCAGCAGGAGGACGAAGGTCGCGGTCATGCGCCCACCGTGGCGGATCGGCGCGCTGAGCGCAAGAGCCTCTCAGAGCGCGCCGACGAGCGCCGCGACCCCCGCCAGCGCCGAGACGACGGCGAGCACGAGCGCGAAGGTCACGAGCACGATGTGCACCGTCAGGAACCGCGTCACGCGTCCCTGGGTGTCGCGGGCGCGCGGATCCCTGACGACGCGGCGCAGGAACGCCGGCCAGGCGAAGAGGTTGAAGGCGGCGTTGACGAACAGCAGCACGGAGAGGGCGATCACGCCTCCCACGGTAGCGCCGTCCGCGCCGCCGAGACTCAGACCTGAGCCCGGATGATGCCCACGGGGCGACCGCCGCCGAGGATCCGCAGCCCCGGGCGCTCCGCCGCCGCGGCGGCG
Organism: Microbacterium sp. gxy059; assembly: GCF_050958665.1. Classification (NCBI taxonomy): domain Bacteria; kingdom Bacillati; phylum Actinomycetota; class Actinomycetes; order Micrococcales; family Microbacteriaceae; genus Microbacterium; species Microbacterium sp. gxy059. The sequence continues at coordinate 6,518 of NZ_JAMXWT010000034.1, forward strand.
ACGTCCGCGACCTCGAGGCACCCCGCCCGCGCGAGGAGCGCGAGTCCCACGAGCGAGCCCGCGCGGTTCGACCCGTCGAGCATCTTCAGCGCCATCGTCGTGCCGTCGGGCGCGATCATCACCTGCACGCCCTCGGCGCCCTTCTTCGAGAACACCCCGAAGCGCTCGATCGTCAGGGTGTCGTCCCCGCCAGGCCCCTCGATCGCCCAGGGATGCTCGCGCACGGTGCGCACGAGGACCCCCGCCACGCGGTGCAGGGCGAACGGAGACGACTCCGACGACGCGCCCATGCGGTGGATCCCCCTGGCCAGCGCCTCGAGCGACATCGCGTGGACGGGCGCCCCGCAGCCGTCGACCGCGACGCCCGCGATGCGGCTGCCCGTGAGGCGCTCGACGACCTCCCGCAGGTGCACCTGCAGGGGGTGGGTCGGATCCGTGTACGTCGTCGTGTCCCAGCCGTTCACGCGGCACGCCGTGAGCATCGCGGCGTGCTTGCCCGAGCAGTTGTGGCGGATGGGAGCCTTGTCCGCGCCCTCCCGGATCATCGCGCGCCGCGCCTCGGCGTCGCCCGGCCACGACGGCGGGCAGAGCAGGGCGTCCTCCGTGAGCCCCACGTCGGCGAGCATCTGCCGCACGACGGCCGCGTGGCGGTCGGTGCCCTCGTGGCTCGCGGTCGAGAGCACGAGCCGCTCGCCCTCGAACGCGGCGCCCGCCGTCGCACAGCCCACCGCGAGCAGCGGCTTGAGCGACGAGCGGGGGAGGATCAGCGCCGACGGGTCGCCGTGCGAGGCGACGATCTCGCCCTCGGGCGACAGCACGATCGCCGAGCCGACATGGCGCGACTCGATGAATCCGTCGCGCTCGACGACGGCCAGCTCGGCGGCGGCGGATGCGGGGAAGGTCGAGGCGGAGGTCACACCACCAGGGTACGGCCGGAGAGCGATCCGCGCGGGGCGACGCGGCGCCGCCGCACTACGCTCGGAGGATGAGCGAGCACGTCTACCGCACCCGCGTCACGTGGACGGGGAACAGGGGAACCGGCACGAGCGGGTACCGCGACTACGCGCGCGACGTGACCGTGCGGGTCGACGGCAAGCCCGACCTGCTCGCCTCCGCCGACAGGCCGTTCCGCGGCGACCCGTCCCGCTGGAACCCCGAGGACATGCTGCTGTCGGCGCTCGCCGAGTGCCACCTGCTGTCCTACCTGCACGCGTGCGCGACCCGCGACGTGGTCGTGACCGCCTACGTGGACGACGCGGAGGCGGCGATGGAGCTCTCCGGGAACGCGGGGCGCTTCGTCCGCGCGGTCCTGCGTCCGCGGGTGACGGTCGAGGAGGAGGGGATGATCCCGGCCGCGCTCGCGGCCCACGACGACGCGCACGCCTGGTGCTTCATCGCGAACAGCGTGAGCTTCCCCGTCGAGATCGTCCCCGAGATCACTTCCGCTCGTGGGGGAGGACCTGCTTGATCTTCTCGACCGCGTTCTTCGCGGGCGGCTCGTTGTAGGTGCCCGCGAGCTCCTGGCCGGACAGCGCGTGGATGGCCGACATGATCTCGTCGGTCGCCCCGCGGCGCGCGCGCCCCGAGGACGCCGGGCCGTGCGAGGAGAGGTCGAGCGGCTCGCCGAACCTCACCACGACGCGCTCCTTCAGCGACGGCATCCGCTGCCCCACCGGCATGACGCGGTCGGTGCCGATGAGGCCGATCGGCACGACGGGCGCCCCGGTCTCGAGCGCGAGGTAGGCCACGCCCGTGCGGCCCTTGTAGAGGCGGCCGTCGCGCGAGCGCGTGCCCTCGGGGTGCAGGGCGATCGCCGCCCCGGAATCGAGGATCCGACGCTGCTGCTCGAGCGCGTCGAGCGCCGCTTGGCCCGCGCTGCGCTCGACCGAGATCGCGCCGACCGCGGTGAAGAGGGTGCGCGAGAGCCATCCCTTGAACCCGCGACCCGTGAAGTAGTCCGACTTCGCGAGGAAGCGCACCGGCCGCGGCGCCGCGGCGATCGGGATCGCGATCGAGTCGATGAAGGAGAGGTGGTTGCTCGCGAAGATGACCGGTCCGGTCCGGGGGACGTTCTCCCTGCCCTCGACCTGGGGGCGGTACACGGCGCGCGCGATCGGCGCCAGAGCGAGGCGTCCGAGCGTGTAGACCCAGCTGGGGGTGTCGGGACGGGCCGCGGGGGAATCGGTCATCCCACCAGGGTACGCGGCGCGCATTCCGCATCGGGAATCCGTCCGATCCCCCGGTCTCGTCCCGCGATCAGCGGGTTCATCATCGCGCGTCAGCGCATCCATAGCCCGGATGAGGCAGGATGGGGCCGTCCCCGACTTCCCGAATGAGGTTCCTGTGCGCCGTCGCCTTCTCGTCCCCGTGTCCGCCGCTGCCGCCGCGATGCTCCTGCTCGCCGGCTGCTCGAACGCGGAGGAGCCGACGTCCGACGCGGATGGGACGGGCGGCGACTCGACCCTCTGCGACGCGCCCCCCGCGGCGGGCGACGCCATCGACGCCGTCGACGTGAGCGGGGAGGTCGGCGAGCCGGCCGAGGTCTCGATCGACGCGCCCATCGAGGCCGCCGACTTCGAGAGCACGATCCTCGTCGAGGGCGAGGGAGAGCCGGTCGAGGAGGGGCAGTCCATCGTCTACGCCGGCAGCATCTACGACGGCGACTCGGGCGAGCTGATCACCGAGCAGGGATACGAGCCCGGCACCAACCTCCCGGCGGCCGTCGCGAGCGAGACGGCGCTCGGCATGGCCCTCGGCTGTGCGACCCCCGGCACCCGCGCGGTGCTCGTGGTCCCCGGGCAGTCAGAGGGCGAGACCTCCTACCCCTCGCAGGTGTTCGTCCTCGACTTCCTCGAGGTCGCGCCGAGCGCGGCCTGGGGCGAGGACGAGGAGGCGCCGGACGGGTTCCCCGAGGTGGAGCTCGGCGAGGACGGCGCGCCGACCGTGACCGTGCCGGACGGCTTCGAGACTCCAGACGAGACCGAGCTCGCGACGCTCAAGCAGGGCGACGGCGCCGAGGTCGAGGACGGCGACACCGTGTACGTGCAGTACGCGGGCGTGAAGGCCTCGGACGGCACCGAGTTCGACTCCAGCTGGTCGCGCGGCGCGCCGACCCAGTTCAGCACGGGCGGCGTCATCGAGGGCTTCACGAAGGCGCTCGTCGGCCAGAAGGTCGGGTCGCAGGTCATCGCGGTCATCCCGCCCGAGGAGGGCTACGGAGCAAGCGAGGGCCACGAGCTGCAGGACGAGACCCTGATCTTCGTCGTCGACATCCTCGGCACCGCGCACGCCCAGCCCGCCGCGGAGTGACCGTGCGCCGCGTCGTCGTGCTGGGGTCCACGGGATCCATCGGCACCCAGGCGCTCGACGTCATCCGCCGCAGCCCCGATCGCTTCGAGATCGTCGGGCTCTCGGCCGGGTCGAACGCCGAGCTGCTCGCGGCCCAGGCGCGCGAGTTCGGCGTCGCGCACACGGCCCTCGGCGCGGACGAGGCGGCCCAGCTCGTGCGCGACGTCGACGCCGACGTCGTGCTCAACGGCATCACGGGATCCGCGGGGCTCGGCCCGACGCTCGCGGTGCTCGAGGCGGGGTGCACGCTCGCCCTCGCGAACAAGGAGTCGCTCATCGTGGGCGGCGATCTCGTCACGCGCCTCGCGGCGCCCGGGCAGATCGTGCCCGTCGACTCCGAGCACTCCGCGATCGCGCAGGCCCTGCGGGCCGGGTCGACGAGCGAGGTGCGCCGTCTCGTCGTCACGGCCTCCGGCGGTCCGTTCCGCGGGCGCACCCGGTCGGAGCTCGCGCACGTCACGCCGGCGGAGGCGCTGCGCCACCCCAACTTCTCGATGGGGCGCGTGATCACGACCAACTCGGCGACGCTCGTCAACAAGGGCCTCGAGGTGATCGAGGCGCACCTGCTGTTCGGCGTCCCGTACGACGCGATCGACGTCGTCGTGCACCCTCAACAGATGATCCACTCGATGGTGGAGTTCCGCGACGGATCGACCATCGCGCAGGCGGGCCCGCCGCGCATGCTCGTGCCGATCGCGCTCGGGCTGTCGTGGCCGGAGCGCCTCCCCGACGTCGACGTGCCGATCGACTGGTCGGCGGCGCAGACCTGGGAGTTCGCGCCGCTCGACGACGAGGCGTTCCCCGCCGTGGCGCTCGCGCGTCAGGTCGGCGAGGCGGGGGGCGCGCTCCCCGCCGTGTACAACGCGGCGAACGAGCAGGCGGTCGACGCGTTCCACGAGGGGCGGATCCGCTTCGTCGACATCGTCGACACGGTGCGCGCCGTCGTCGAGGCGCACGAGGAGCCCGCCGAGCTCACGCTCGAGACGCTCGCCTGGGCCGAGCGGGAGGCGCGGCTCGCGGCGGATCAGCGAATCGCCGGGTCGCGCTGAGACAATCGACTCGTGATGACCGATCTCACGACGCTGCCCCGCATCCGGCGCGTCGCTCCGACGATGCTGCGCCCCCGACACCCCGCGACCCGGGAGATCGGGGAGCTCGCCCGCGTGCTCGGCGCCCGGCTCGAGGGCGACCCCGCCACGCGGATCACGGGAGCGACCCTCTCTTCCGTCGACCTCGTCCCCGGAGAGCTGTTCGTCGGCATCCGCGGCGCGAACCGCCACGGCGCGGAGTTCGCGCCCGCCGCGGTCGCGGCCGGCGCGGCCGCGATCCTCACCGACCGGGAGGGCGCCGAGATCGCCCGCGACGCGGGGGCGCCGATCCTCGTCGTCGACGATCCGCGCGGCGCGCTTCCCGCGGCCGCGGCGTGGGCGAACCGCACGACCGCCGAGGACGAGCTGCCGCTGCTGCTCGGCACGACGGGAACGAACGGCAAGACGAGCGCCACGCACCTGCTCGAGGGGCTGCTCACCCAGATCGGCGTCGTCGCCGGCGCGTCGACGTCCGCCGAGCGGGTCGTCGCCGGCGAGCGGGTCGTCGCCGGCCTCACGAGCCCCGAGGCGACGGAGTTCCACGCGCAGCTCGCCCGCATGCGCGAGGAGGGCGTCGAGGCCGTCGCCGTCGAGGTCAGCGCGCAGGCCGTGACCCGGCGCCGCGTCGACGGCGTCGTGTTCGACGTGATGTCGTTCACGAACCTCAGCCACGACCACCTCGACGATTACGGCGACATGGAGTCGTACTACGCCGCGAAGGCGCCGCTGTTCACGAGGGAGCGCGCCAGGCGCGCGGTCGTGTCGCTCGACTCGCTGCCCGGCGCCCGCATCGTCGCCGACGCCGACATCCCCACGACGACGATCGCGACGCCCGAGATCGCCGCGGATCCCGACGCGGCGCGGCAGGCGGACTGGATCGTCGAGGTGACGCGCGAGGAGCAGCGCGGCACGTCGTTCCGCCTCACGGGCCCCGACGGCCGCTCCCTCGAGACGATGGTGCCCGTCATCGGCGCGCACATGGCGTCGAACGCGGGCCTCGCGATCGTCATGCTGCTCGAGGCCGGGTACGCCTGGGAGCGGATCCGCGACGCGCTCGCCCGCGACGGCGGCCTCGTCGCCTGGGTCCCGGGACGCACGCAGCTCGTGTCCGGAACCTCGGGGCCGGCCGTGTACGTCGACTTCGGGCACACGCCCGACGCCTTCGAGAAGACCCTCCGCGCCGTGCGGCGCGTCACGCCGGGGCGCGTCATCATGCTGTTCGGCGCCGACGGGGATCGCGACGCGACCAAGCGCTTCGACATGGGGCGCACGGCCGTCGAGGGCAGCGACGTCGTCGTCCTCACGGATCACCACCCGCGCCACGAGGACGCGGCGTCGATCCGGGCCCAGCTGCTCGAGGGCGCCCGCGCGACGGATCCGTCGCACGAGATCCACGAGGTCTCGCCGCCCGAGGCCGCGATCGTGTGCGCGGTGTCGCTGGCGGGGCCGGGCGACGCGATCCTCTGGGCGGGCCCCGGACATCAGAACTACCGCGACATCGAGGGCGTCCAGTGGGCGTACTCGGCGCGGGAGCTGTCGCGTCGCGCGCTCGTCGCCGCGGGCTGGGACGCACCGGAGCGGGTGTGGCCGAACCCGTACGAGGACGACTGAGGACGTCGGCCCCGTGACCGCTCTGCTGTTCGTCGCGGGCATCCTCGTGATGCTCGTGGGCCTCGCGCTGTCGATCGCGCTGCACGAGATCGGCCACATCGTGCCCGCGAAGGCGTTCGGCGTGCGCGTGGGGCAGTACATGATCGGCTTCGGCCCGACGCTCTTCTCGAAGCGCGTCGGCGAGACCGAGTACGGCGTCAAGGCGCTGCCGCTCGGCGGCTTCATCTCGATCGCCGGGATGTACCCGCCGAGCCCCGCGGAGGGCTCGCGCCGTCAGCGCATCGGCGCCTCGCTCGTGCAGGAGGCGCGCGCCGCCAACGACGAGACGATCGAGGGCGAGGACGACGAGCGCGTGCTCTACCGGCAGGCGACGTGGAAGCGCATCGTCGTCATGCTGGGCGGCCCGTTCATGAACCTCGTGCTCGCGGCCGGCCTCTTCTCGATCCTCTTCAGCGGCATCGGCCTGCCGCAGCACACGACCACCGTGGCATCGGTCTCGGAGTGCGTCGTCGCGGCCGACAGCGAGCAGACCTCCTGCGGGGCGGACGATCCGGCGTCCCCGGCCGCCGCCGCGGGGCTGCGTCCCGGCGACCGCATCCTCGAGGTCGACGGCGACGCGGTGTCGACCTTCGACGAGGCGTCGGCGATCATCCGGGAGCGGCCGGGGCAGCCGGTGCCCGTCGTCGTCGAGCGCGACGGATCCGAGCTCTCCCTCACGGTGACGCCGGTCCTCGCGGTCAACGAGTACACCGACGCGGAGGGCGAGCGCGTCACGGGCGAGGTCGGCTTCGTCGGCTTCACGCCGACGGTCGAGCGCGTGCGCCAGCCCCTGGGATCCGGGATCGCGGCGACGGGCGAGAACATCGCCGCCGTCGCGGGGATCGTCGTGGAGCTGCCCGTGCGCCTCTACGACACGGCCGTCGACCTCTTCACGGGCGGCGACCGCGATCCCGACGGGCCGATCAGCGTCATCGGCGTGGGGCGGATCGCCGGCGAGGTCGCCGCGACGGAGGCGCCGCTCATCGACCGCGTCGCCGTGATCGTGAGCCTCCTGGGCTCGCTGAACATCGCGCTCATGGTGTTCAACCTCATCCCGCTGCTGCCGCTCGACGGCGGTCACGTGGCGGTCGCGCTGTGGGACGGGCTGAAGCGCCTCTTGGCGCGGGTGACGGGCCGCCCCCGCCCCGCTCCGGCCGACGCGACCCGCCTCGTGCCGCTGACCCTCGTCGTCGTGGTGCTGATGATCGGCATGGCCGGCCTGCTCTTCGCCGCCGACATCTTCAACCCCGTGGACCTGTTCGGCGGGTAACGCGGAGTCCGCGCTCCGCCCGTGGCGCGGGCGGGGGCTTTCACGAGAACTGGTTGTGGCCGTCGACAAGCATCGTCTTGCCGTGATGTCATCGGAGGCGGGCCGTGAGTTTACGACACGATGCGGCCACGTTGTCGCCCAGAGAGACGCTGCCGACGACGCCCGAGCCAGCGTGTTCGGAGAGCATCTCGTCGCGCTGCTGCTGCTGCTGGTGTCTGGCGGCGAGCTTCTCGCCGGCAGGATCCCATATCGCGGCGCCGATGATGCCGGGATCGTAGGTGTTGACCGCGATCCCGTAGGGTCCTGCCCATTCTAGGCCGCCGCCTGTTTCAGTCTGCGCGCGGCCCGAGTGGTGCGTGAGCAACTCGAACGGCAGGAACGCCACGAACGAGACTGCGTTGACGGCCTCGACGCCGAAGCCTTACGCGACCATCTGCTGCGCGGTGTGGCGATACAGGCGGAAGCTGTCTGATATATCGATATTGAGGGATTCCTGGAACTCCTCCGATGAGGAGTCGAACAGCGGCTTGACCTGTGCGGCGTCCGTGTCGGCGACAAAGACATCGAGTCGGCCGTCTGCGTCCATGGCGGCCTGCACGAGCGCCTCGAGGAGTGTCCGGGCATGACGTCGGCGCTCGCCGGGATCGGTTCTCCGTGCCGTCCGTCGCCGCTGGCCGGTCGGCGGCGGCGTGGGAGGTGCCGTGGCTGAGCTTGCGGGGCGATTGACTCCCCGATGCCGCGCGATTCCCATCGCGACCGCGAGATGCTGCCCGTCGGGCGCCGGGTGCTGCGTCATCTTCACGAACAACTCGTTGTCGCTTTTCCCGAACCCGTATCCAGTAGGTATGAGCTCTCCTCCTTGCGATGAGGTTCCGTCGGCGCCGGCCGCGCCACCGAACGAGGACGCTCGATGGCGCGGCGGGATCATGACGGGATGAGTCTCACTGATCAAGAATGTGCCCTAACGCGGGAGCGTGCGGACAATACCGAAGAGAGCGGCTCGTTGGAGCGCCTCCGATTCGCTGTGCACATCGAGCTTCCGATAGATGGAGCGAAGGTGTACTTTGACGGTCGCGGGCGTGAGGAACAGCCGATCCGCAACGTCACGACGATCGCCCGACCGTGCGAGCGCGGTCAGCACATCAATTTCGCGCCGCGTGAGCGAGACGTCATGCGGCAGCCTGTTCGCGCGGACGAGCAGCGGCACGCGGTGCATCGCGGAGGACAGGGTGTTCGGCCGTCCAACGGCGTCGAGCACGCACGTGCGCTCGCTCGCGGACAGCAGCATGAATCCGGCGCAGAGGCCGTGCATCTCATACAGCGCACGCAACTCCCCAGCTGCCGCGCGCAGGAGCTCTCGGTCACCCGAGTAGCAGGAGTACCGCGAGAGCAGCGCTGCGGCGACGTGTCGATGCAGTGGCGTTGATGCGGCCGTCATCGCGCGTGTGATCGACTGTTTGATGTGCTCATCACGTCCCTGGTGCAGCGCGATGATGGCGCGGAGCGATAGAAGGAGAGGGTCCTTCTTCGCGGCAAGCGGAGCCGCCGGAGGAACGGTCAAACCGACCATAGCGAGAGTGACGGCGATGACGCCGAGGTAGCGCCGTCGCGCTGCATCATATTCCGTGACTGGATGTTCGGCGATCGCCGAGGTATACAGAGCGCGGGCTGTCGCCGTATCGCTGTCGACGAGATAGCGGATGACGGTACCGAAGAGGACGATCTCCCAACGGCCGGTCGTCCCGCCGTCGGCGTCGAGCCGTTGAAGGGAACGGCGCAGCCCCGGCAGATCCATGACGCAGATTGTGGTTAGGAGCCTGGCCAGTTCGGCGAGGTCGTCGCATGCCTCGTCTTCGAGTTCTGCGAGTGCGGCCTCTGCTCGACGGCAGTGTCCGGTGCAGGCATCGAGTAGAATGCCGAGGTTCTTCGCGCGCTGGAGCTGCTGCGCCAGCTCCCTGTGGGCGCAGAACGCGCCGAGCACGGCGATGAGCGTGTTGGCGAGAGTGTAGGACTGATCGAAGATGAGCGCGGCGGTCAGCTCGGCTGTGACGGCCGCAAGCGCTTCGGCCAGCGACTCGTCGATGCGGCGGGCGTCCGAGAGTGATCGAAGCCGATTCGCGAAGTCGTGCGCATTCGACGCTGAATCCGATGGCTCGCCCAATCTGCTGTGGGCGAGCGCCTCGATGCCGAGCATCAGGAGATTCTCGGTAGCGTTCGAGCTCGATCGCCTGCGTGCCGCCGTGACTGCGGCGCGCAGGTGCTCTCGCCCGCGCAGACCCGCCTGCGGGGACCGTCGAGCCTGCTCGGCGAGCCAGAGGGACAGCGGGGCGTTGTCGCGCACGAGGTCTTCCGGCAGCGCGCGGATGCGATCGAGTGCGTACGACGCCGAAAACGTCTTCGAAGGCCAAACGCGGATTCCCACGTGGCCGATCAGCGCGATGTCCTCGCTGTCGAGTGCATAGTCGAACGCGCGAACGAAGTCGCCTCGTTCGAGGTGCCACTGAGCGGTTGCCCGTGAGGCATCGAGAAAGTCGCTGCGCCACCGGAGACGAAGCAGATTCCGAGCATCACGGCGCACGGCGGGGTGGAGAACGACGCCGGCGCCATCGCGTGTTCGCGTGCCGAGACCCTGCGATGCGAGCATCGCGAGCAGCGCATCGACATCCGAACGTCCGGTGAGCTGGCGGGCGAGCGACGCCGTGGTCACATCGGGAACGGCGAGCAGGCACGCAAGTCTTACATCCTCGAGGTCGTCGACATGGTCGGTGATCCGTCGCCCCGCGCGTTCGACGTTCATGGCGCTTCATCCACCAGTACGTCGGAATATCGATGCATCACATTATCTAAGACATCATGATCCGCGCTTCGTGACGCCAGTTCCCGCAAATCGCCCTCGCCGGTGGTAGGAAGGGGGTAAATTCAGTCGATGCGGCGCGATCCCCCGCCGTTCCCCGCGGATACTCATGTCATGTCGCCGGCTTCGTCTCGGCGCGTGCTGTCGTGCGAGCGCGCGGCAGTGACCTGAACAGAGAAAAGAGGGGATCATGACGCCCGATACCCAACGGGTGCGAGGGAAGACGTCGGGATGGATGCGCGGGGCCGCAATGGCAGCCGTCGCATCCGTCGCGCTTCTCGGCGCACAGCATGCGTCGCCGGCGCTCGCTGCGCCGGATGACGGCCGCGCGGAGCTGGTTGTGACGGCGGGGTCCGACAGGACCGGCACGGACGCCGGAGACGTCTCTGGTCTCGAAGGCCTCACGTTCGCTGTCATCCCGGGCGCTGCCGGTCAGCGCCCGACGTCGGACGAGGGGGCAGTCGCCACGTTCGCATCCGGCGCGGATGGTCGTGGGGTGCTCTCCTCGCTCGAGCCGAGCGCCGAAGGCTACTGGGTCGTGCCGGTCTCGGCGCCCGAGGGATACTCGGTGATCGAACGCGAGACGCGCGCCCGGTTCGACGGAGCACAGGCAGTCGTCCTCGATCGCTACGGCTTCCACACCGGAGCGGTTTCGGCAGGGCAGACGCTCGAGATCCCGGCAGGCTTCGAAGCGGACAACGTCGGTTCGGACCCGGCATATCTGAACGACGCGGGGTTCGTGGCCGCACCCCGCGACAACCCCGAACTTCAGACGCTCGCATGCGAGGAGGGCATCGACATCACCCTCGTCGCCGATCTGTCGTTCTCGACCGATGGTCAGTTCGGGCCTCTCGGCAGCCCTTACCGTGACGCGGTCAATAGCTTCATCGACGGGATGGCCGGTTCCGAGGGATCCACGCTGCGCCTTGCGACGTTCTCGGGTACGGCTCCCGCGGCCGGCCAGGAGGACACCACACGGGCGTACTCGATGGCTGATGACGCCGATGTGCAGGCCGCGCATGATCGCGTTGCATCGCTCAATCGCGTCGAGCGGGGCGGAAGCTACCTGCAGGGCACCAACTGGGACGCTGGATTGTCCCAGCTGGCGGACAGCGCTGCGGACACCGACCTCGTGGTCTTCCTCACAGACGGTCTGCCGACGCTGGACAACGACGAGATCTCCGATCTCGACCCCAATGCGGGCGGGAACACGAATCAGCTTCGCACGAAGATCCGCAACATCGATTTCGCGGTCGCCTCTGCGAACACCCTCAAGGGCGGCGGTACGCGGATCGTGGCGGCCGGCGTCGGCCCCGTGGGAGCCGCGGACTATGCTGTGCCGAACCTTGCTGCGATCTCCGGCCCTGTTGCGGGCAGCGACTTCTACCAGACCGGGTGGGATTCGCTCGCTGAATCGCTGCAGCAGATCATCGACGATGCCTGCAGC
>NZ_JAMXWT010000035.1:0-15780 GCF_050958665.1 Microbacterium sp. gxy059
CGCCAGCGGCCGCTCAGTTGTAGAGCATGCCCCCATCGACGAGAAGCACCTGGCCGGTCACATAGCCGGAGTTCTCGCTGGCGAAGAAGGACACGACGCCAGCGACATCTTCGGGCGTCTCGATACGACCGAGCGAGATCGAATCGACGTTCTCCTTGAGGTTCTGTCCGAGCGGCTTGCCGTTGATCTTGCTCAGCTCGGCGTCGATGAGCTCCCACATGCCCGTGCCGACGATGCCCGGAGCATATGCGTTGACAGTGATGCCGTGGGGTGCGAGCTCCTGCGCCGCCACCTGGGTGAGACCGCGCACCGCGAACTTCGACGCGGAGTACGCACCGAGAATCGGGAATCCCTGGATCGACGCGATCGAAGCGGCCGAGATGATGCGGCCCTTGACGCCGCGCTCGATGAACGAGGCGGATGCGGCCTGGATGCCGAACACCACCGAGTTGACGTTGACCTGCAGGATCCTGTTCAGGTCTTCCTCGGTCACATCGAGGATCGGCTTGACCTGCGCGATGCCCGCGTTGTTGACGATCACATCGAACCCGCCGAGCTGGTCGACCGCCGCCGCAACCGCGGCTTCGACGTCGGCCTTGCGACTCACATCGGCGGCCACGAAGATGGCCCGCCTCCCGAGCGCTTCGATCTCGTTGACCACGCCCTCCGCTTTCTCCTCCTGTACCGCGAGGTCGGCGACGACGACGTCGAATCCGTCGCTCGCGAGCTTGAGGGCGATTCCACGCCCGATGCCCTGACCGGCTCCGGTGACGAGGGCGACCTTCGATTCAGACATTTCCGCTCCTTCTCACATCTCTGTGCTCGGCGCCTCGAGCGCCATCGCAGTCACCATACGCGCGCGGCGAAGCCACCGGGTCGTCCCCGCCGGGCGGGTACCGCGGATCCGCGGAACGACAGGAGCCCGAACTCGACGCAACCCTCTGCAACGGCCTGGCCCGCAAGGATCTCCACGCCACGGGAAGGTGGTTGACTGGAGACGTCAGGGAGGTGGCAACGTGGGCTCCGGTATCGACAGCGCCGTAGTCGTCGGCGAGGGGCGTGCAGCGTATGACGCTCTACTCGCGCAGGTATACGAGGCATCGTTCTCCGGACGGAAGCCACCTGCCCGGCCCCGACGGGTGATCGAGGAGTCCTGGACGCGCGTGCGGCGGCGCGGACTGCGTCATACCTCGCCCCTCCCCGATCCGACGGATCCGCATGAGGAAGCGGAGCACCGACATCTCCGGGACGCATACGGCGCGGCGCTCGCGCATACGCAGCCCCTCATCGACGACGGCATGACGATGGTGGTGCTCTCGGATCAGCGAGGCCGGCTACTCGACGCGATCGGTCGCGGATCCGTCCGTTCGCACGCAGACGAGATCGGATTCTCCGAGGGACGGCTCTGGTCGGAGACATCGATCGGAACCAACGCCATCGGCACGGCACTCATCGCACGGCGCGCGGTCGCCGTGCATGGGGCGGAGCACTATCGCCGCGATCAGCACGCTTGGAGCTGCGCAGCGGCCCCCGTGCGCGACCCACGCAGCGGCGCGATCGCGGGAGCGATCGATCTGTCCACGACCACGGATGCCGCTCACCCGACGATGCTCGCTCTCGCTTCCTCTCTCGCGCATGCAGCGAGCCTGGAGCTGGAGCGCCGGCATCACGCGAGTCTCGAGCGTCTGCGATCCGCCGCGCTCAGCATGGCGCGCGAACAGCCGGAGCCATGGATCGCCGTGGACACGTGGGGATGGGTCGCCGATGCGCACCGCGCCGACGTCGGCGCTCGTGTTCCGCTCTCCTCTGCTCTGTCCGAGGGAATCCACTGGATCCCGCCCTGGGGCGAGGTCGCCGCGGAACCCCTGGGCGGTGGATGGCTCCTCCGCCCCGCACTCGGACGTGCCGCCGTCGCTGCAGAGACGAAAGTCGAGATCCACCATGGGAGTCAGGGCGTGCGTCTGTGGGTGACGGCAGGTGCCCATCGCCGGTCTCTTGCCGTGACTCCCCGACAGGCGCAGATCCTCGATCTCCTCAACTCCCACCCCGCGGGTTTCTCCGCCCCGGAGCTGAGCGCCGTCCTCTATGGCACGCCGGAGAAGGACGTCACGGTTCGCGCCGAGTTCAGTCGACTGCGACGCCAGCTCGGAGGGCTCATCGCCGCCCATCCGTACCGCTTCGCAGATGGCGTGCGGGTCTCGGTGTTCGCCGCAGAGTGACACCGAGGAGAAGTGTTCAGCACATAGGTTATCGGCGTGCTGTTTCCGGAGGCCACCGTGCAGATCCTTTCTGTTCGCGCCGCTCCTCCCCACCCCCGCAACCTGCGACAATGCCCATGTCCCCCTCCCCGCGATCCCGGAGGTCCTCATGCGCCTGCTCCTCATCCGCCACGGCGAGACGCCCAGCAACGTCGCGGGGGCTCTGGACACGGGGTTCCCCGGGCCGGGGCTCACGGAGAAGGGGCATCGGCAGGCGCGGGCCGTGCCGGGTGCGCTCGCGCAGGCGCGCATCGACGGCCTCTACGCGTCGCCGCTCGTGCGCACGCAGCTGACCGCGGATCCTCTTGCTACGCAGCGCGACGACGCCCCGCAGGTGCTCGACGGGCTCGAGGAGATCCAGGCCGGCGACCTCGAGATGCGCACCGACATCGACGCCCTGCGCAGCTATCACGCGAGCACGACGGAGTGGATCCGCGGCGACCTCTCCGCCCGCATGCCCGGCGCCGAGAGCGGCCACGAGTTCATGGAGCGGTACGGATCCGCCGTGCGGCGCATCGCCGAGGCGCACGGATCCGACGGCACGGCGGCCGTGTTCAGCCACGGATCCGCCATCCGCCTCTTCACCGCGATCGCCACGGGGCTCGACGAGCGCCGCGCCGGAGCGATGCGCCTCGACAACACGGGCGCGAGCCTGCTCGAGGGCGACCCCGACGAGGGCTGGCGCCTCGTGCGCTGGGTGATGACGCCCCTCGGCGAGAGCGACATCCAGGCCGACCTCGCCGGCTGACGGGGCGCCGCGGATCCCCCATTCCGGCGGGGATCCCGAGAACAGCGGACCCGATCCCCGGGAAGCCGTCCGCCGGCCCCGATATCTCCGACAGAACCGCACGGTCCGGGCCCGCACGCCATCGCCTGTCGCCGAGTCGCCAGGAAACGCCGCCCCACGCCGCTCAGAAGCGGCAGCTCCTGGCGGCCCCGCACGACGCGCGTCTCGGATCCGACCGACCGATCGACCGGGGATCTTTCCCGAGCATCCAGGTCGCAGAAGCGCACCCCTGATCCGCACGGGAAGGTCCGTTTCACGGACCCCGCGGACCCCATGCCCCCCCGAATCGCAGAAACGCACCCGCGATCGGCCTGGGGAGGACCGTCTCGCAGACTCGGACGCTCCCGCATCCCGGGGTCGCAGAAACGCTGCTCGCCCCGACCGGGGATCCCGCGAACGCCGGACGAAATCGATCGAGACCGTCCGGCATTCGCGTCGCCGGGACGCCGCGCAACCCGCCCAGGAGCCCCGCACCCCGAAACCCCGCAGAGCGCGGGCCGAGCACCTCACTCCACGAGCTTGCCGGCGGTCGACACGTCGCGCATGAGGGCGGCGATCTCGTCGGGCACGGGCGGGATCTCCTCCCGCACGACGCCCGCGTCGGGCGACCAGACGAGGTTCACCTGCAGCTGCGGATCCTTCTCGGGGTAGTCGCTGCGGTTGTGGCATCCGCGGGTCTCGCGGCGCTCGAGCGCGGCCTCCAGCGTCGCACGGGCGGCGAGCGCCGACGCCTTCAGGTCGAAGGCGTGCGCGAGATCCTGGAACCCGGCGATGTCGGGGTGGATCCCCACGTCGGCCATGCGCGCCTCGATCTCGTCGAGCTCGGCGAGGCCCTGCGTGAGCCCCTGCTCGTCGCGCACGACGCCCGCGTGCTCGGTCATCGTGTTGCGGATCGCGCGCTGCAGCGCCCGCACGTTCTCGCGCCCGTCGGCCGCGAGCAGGTCGTCGATCTCGGCGCGGGCGACGTCGACCGCCTCGGCCGAGCGGCGCTGCGCGTCGAGGCCCGCCGAGTGCGCGACGGCGGCGCGCCCCACGATGCGCCCGAACACGAGCAGCTCGATGAGCGAGTTGCCGCCGAGACGGTTCGCGCCGTGCAGGCCGCTGGACGCCTCGCCGATCGCGTAGAGGCCCTCGACGTCGGTGCCGTGATCCTCGGGGCGCACCCACACGCCGCCCATCGAGTAGTGAGCGGTGGGCGCGATCTCGATCGGCTCCTTCGTGATGTCGCGCATCTGCAGCTCCATGAGCGTCTGGTAGACACGCGGCAGGCGGGTCATGATCGTCTCGCGCGGCAGGTGCGACACGTCGAGCCACACGCCGCCGTTCTCCGTGCCGCGCCCCTCCTTGATCTCGGTGTACGCGGCGAGCGCGACGCGATCCCTCGTCGACAGCTCCATGCGCTCGGGATCGTATTTCTCCATGAAGCGCTCGCCGAGAGCGTTGCGCAGGATCCCGCCCTCGCCCCGAGCGGCCTCCGACACGAGCGTGCCCGCGGCGTTCTCGGGCTCGAGGATCCCCGAGGGGTGGAACTGCACGAGCTCCGGATCGCGGAGCCGCGCACCCGCGTCGACGGCGAGGCGGAACGAGTCGCCCGTGTTCTCGTCGCGGCGCGAGGAGGTGCGCCGCCAGATGCGGTTGTGCCCGCCCGCGGCGAGGATCACCGCGTCGGCGTGGATGAGGTAGCGCGTGCCGTCCTCGATGTCGAAGCCGTACGCGCCGAACACGACGCCGTCTCGCACGAGGATCCGCGTGATGTAGACGGTGTCGAGGATCGGGATGTCGAGCTGCTCGGTGCGGTTCACGAGCGTGCGCTGGATCTCGAGGCCCGTGTAGTCGCCCGCGAACGCGGTGCGGCGGAACGTGTGCGCGCCGAAGAACCGCTGCGAGATGCGGCCGTCCTCCTCGCGGGCGAAGGCCATGCCGTAGCGCTCGAGGTCGCGGATCCCCTGCTCGGCGCCGCGCGTGACGATCTCGACCGTGTGCGGGTGGGCGAGCCCGTAGCTCTCGGTGATGGTGTCGGCGGCGTGCTGCTGCCACGAGTCCTCGGCGTCCATCGTGCCGAGGGCCGCGTTGATGCCGCCGGCCGCGAGCGAGGTGTGCGCGTCGTGGCGGGGGCGCTTGCCGACGGCGATCACATCGGATCCCTGCTCGGCGACCTCGATTGCGGCGCGCAGCCCCGATCCTCCCGTGCCGATCACGAGCACGCTCGTGGACAGCTGGCGTTCCTGGGCTCTGGCGGCGTTCATGGGACACCACGCTAGGAACCCCGTGACGATTACTCCAATGAATTATCAGAGTCATGACGATGCGCTTACGCTATCGATATGAACCTCGAGCAGATGCGGGCCTTCGTCGAGGTGGCCCGCACGGGGCACTTCACGCGCGCCGCCGAGCGCCTGCATCTCGCGCAGCCGTCGCTCAGCCGGCAGATCGCGACGCTCGAACGCGACCTCGGCGCCGATCTGTTCCACCGCGCCCGCGGCCACATCTCCCTCACGCCGGCCGGCGAGACGCTGCTGCCGATCGCGCGGCGCATGCTCGCCGACGCGGAGCGGGTGCGCCGCGAGATGGACGAGCTCGCGGGCCTGCGTCGCGGGCGCGTGAGCCTCGGCGCGACGCCCACCCTGTGCGTCAGCGTCGTCGCGGAGGCGATCAGCGCCTTCCGTCAGGCGCATCCCGGCATCGAGCTGCGCCTCGTCGAGAGCGGATCGCGCACCCTCGTCGACCGCCTCGCGGAGGGCGCCATCGACTTCGCCCTCCTCACGACGTCGGTCGCGGATCCCGCCTCGTCGCTCGCGCTCTCGCCGCTGCTGACGGAGGAGCTCGCGGTGATCTCGTCGGCCGCCCTGCCGCCCGTCGCCGACGCGGCGCTCACGCTGCGCGAGCTGGCGGAGCTGCCGCTCATCGTGTTCGACGAGAGCTACGACCTGCGCGCGGCGACCGACCAGGCGTTCGCCGAGGCGGGCCTCGCCCCGCGCGTCGTGCTCGAGGGCGCGGAGATGGACGCGGTGCTGCGGTTCGTCGAGCGCGGCATCGGCGTGGCGGTCGTGCCGGCGACGGTGCTCGCGGGGCGCGGCGGCCTGCGCTCGGTGCGGCTCACGGATCCGCGCCTCACCCGCACGATCAGCCTCGCCCACCGCGGCGACGTGACCCCCACCCGTGCGGCGCAGGCCATGCGCCGCACGATCATCGAGACGGCCGACGCGTTCGCCGCGGACGGCGGCGTGCCGGACGGCTTCGTCACGCGCGCCGCCAGCTGACGGCTCCGTTCCCGCGGATCGGAGCCCCCGATCCCCGTCCGCCGGATCCGATATCCCCGCCGCACCCGCTCCCCGCGCGTCCACGACCCCGCGCCGGGTGCCCACAAGACCCGCCGACCGCCTCGACCGCCCCCTCCGCTTCGCACCGCTCCAGCGAAGATCCCGCGGACAGCGGGCCGGAACCCCCGATCGCCGCCCGCCGGATCCGATATCCCCGCCAGAGGGGCGAGACAGCTGGCCGCGATCCTCGCCCGACGCGCGCCGCGCGCGGCCTGACGGCGCCCGCCGCTACAGCACGCCGAGCGCCTCGACCGCCTTCCGCTCCTCGAGCAGCTCGGCGACGCTCGCGTCGATCCGCTCGCGCGCGAAGCCGCTGATCGGCAGGTCGGGCACGATCTCCCAGCGTCCTCCGCGGGAGCGCACGGGGAACGACGAGACGACGCCGGCCGGGACGCCGTAGGAGCCGTCGGAGGGGATCGCCGCCGAGGTCCACGCGTCGCCCGGGGTGCCGTGCACCCAGTCGCGCACGTGGTCGATCGCGGCGGAGGCGGCGGAGGCCGCCGACGAGGCGCCGCGCACCTCGATGATCTCGGCCCCGCGCTTCGCCACCCGCGGGATGAACGCCTCGCGCCACCACTCCTCCCCGACGATGTCGAGGGCGGGCTCGCCGCGCACCGTCGCGTGGCTCAGATCCGGGAACTGGCTCGCCGAGTGGTTGCCCCACACCGCGAGCCCCTCGATCTCGTCGACCCGGGCGCCGGCGCGCTGCGCGAGGAGGCTCACGCCGCGGTTGTGGTCGAGCCGGGTCATGGCGGCGAACCGCTCGGCCGGCACGTCGGGGGCGTGCGCGGACGCGATCAGGGCGTTGGTGTTGGCGGGGTTGCCCACGACGAGCACGCGCACGTCGTCGGCGGCCACGGCGCCGATCGCCGCTCCCTGCGGCCCGAAGATCCCGGCGTTCGCCTCGAGCAGGTCGGCCCGCTCCATGCCCGCGGCGCGAGGCCGGGCGCCGACGAGCAGCGCCACGCTGGATCCGTCGAACGCCTGCCGCGGATCGTCGGTCACGTCGACCCCGTCGAGCAGCGGGAAGGCGGCGTCGGCGAGCTCCATCGCGGTGCCCTCGGCGGCCCGCACGGCCTGCGGGATCTCGAGCAGCCGCAGGCGCACGCGTCGATCCGCGCCGAGGAGCTGGCCCGAGGCGATGCGGAACAGCAGCGCGTAGCCGATCTGGCCTGCGGCCCCCGTGACGGTGACGGTCGTGGTCATGGCGTTCCTCCCGGTTCGGTGCGGATGCCGCCGACCCTACCGGGTGGGTCCGACACGCGAACGGGGTCGGACGCCGAGTCATCCGCGCGGCCCGGCGGCGAGCGCAACGTCCCGTCGGGGAACGCGAGAGCAGCGGACCAAGCCCCGGCCACCATCCGCCGGATCCGATCACTCCGCCGGAACCATGCCAGGCTGACCGCACCGCGCGCCCCACCCCGCCGGAGAACCCACGAACAGCGGACCAGACCCCCCACCGTCCGGGGGGCGGGGCCCGATAGCTCCACCAGACACGCACCTCAGACCGGGGAGGACCGGTTCCCCCTCCGCCCCACACGTCCCGTCCGTCGGAGAACCCCAGGGCAGCGGACCGGATCCCCGATCACCATCCGCTGGATCCGAGGTCTCCGCCCCGAATCGCAGGAGCACACCGTCGACCGCCCCGGCGAGAGCCCTTTCACGGCCCCCGAGGGTCCCTGCCCCCCGCCACGTCGCGGAATCGCACCCATCATCGGTCCGGGGACAGCCGTTTCGTCGACTCGGAGGATCACCGTCCCCACCGAGTCACCGCCCCCGGGGCGCCCCCACTCCTGCACCGTTCCGCCGGAGATCCTGCAGACAGCGGGCCGGATCCCCCGCGAAACATCCGCCGAACTCAATATCTCCGACAGAACGGCCGCGGCTCGACGGCCGATCCCCGCCCCACGCTTCGCGTTCCGTCGGAGGGCCCAGGCAGCGGGTCCGGATCCCCGTCCACGGCGCCCGACAGCTCCGCCGGAACGGCCGCGGGCCGACCGCGCCCCGCCCGGGCCTCGTTCGTCGGACCCCGCCTCTAGACTGGATCCGTCCCTCCGCATCCCGAGCATGGAGCCTGCCGCGTGAGCACAGAACACGTCGTCGACACCGTCGAGAACGCCGCTGCCACCCCCGAGCGCGAGCAGCCGTACGAGGCGCTCGGGCTGAAGCCCGACGAGTACGCGCAGATCCGCGAGATCCTCGGCCGCCGCCCCACCTCCGGCGAACTCGCGATGTACTCGGTGATGTGGAGCGAGCACTGCTCGTACAAGTCGAGCAAGAAGTACCTGCGCCGCTTCGGCGAGAAGGTCACCGACGAGATGCGCGAGCGCCTCATGGTCGGCATGGGGCAGAACGCGGGCGTCGTCGACGTGGGCGAGGGCTGGGCCGTGACCTTCAAGGTCGAGAGCCACAACCACCCCTCGTACATCGAGCCGTTCCAGGGCGCCGCGACGGGCGTCGGCGGCATCGTGCGCGACATCATCTCGATGGGCGCGCGCCCCGTCGCGGTCATGGACCAGCTGCGCTTCGGCGCCATCGACGACCCCGACACGGCGCGCGTCGTGCACGGCGTCGTGGCGGGCATCTCGTCGTACGGCAACTGCCTGGGCCTGCCGAACATCGGCGGCGAGACGGTATTCGACTCCGTCTACCAGGCCAACCCGCTCGTCAACGCCCTCGCGGTGGGCGTCATGCGCCACGAGGACATCCGGCTCGCCAACGCGACGGGCGCGGGCAACAAGGTCGTGCTCTTCGGCGCGCGCACGGGCGGAGACGGCATCGGCGGCGCGTCGATCCTCGCCTCCGACTCGTTCAGCGACGGCGGCCCCACCAAGCGCCCCGCCGTGCAGGTCGGCGACCCCTTCGCCGAGAAGGTGCTCATCGAGTGCTGCCTCGAGCTCTACGCGGGCGAGCTCGTCGAGGCCATCCAGGATCTCGGCGCCGCCGGCATCTCCTGCGCCACGAGCGAGCTCGCGGCCAACGGCGGATCCGGCATGAACGTCGAGCTCACGAACGTGCTGCTGCGCGACCCCTCGCTCACCGCCGAGGAGATCCTCATGAGCGAGTCGCAGGAGCGCATGATGGCGATCGTGGCGCCCGAGAAGCTCGACGCGTTCCTCGCCGTCGTGGACAAGTGGGAGGTCGAGACGAGCGTGCTCGGCGAGGTCACCGGCGACGGCCGCCTCGTCATCACGTGGGAGGGCGAGACGATCGTCGACGTCGACCCCTCGACCGTCGCGGTCGACGGCCCCGTCTACGACCGCCCCGTCGCCTACCCCGCGTGGATCGACGCCCTGCAGGCCGACTCCGCCTCGGCGCTCGAGCGCGCGAGCGACCCCGAGGCGCTCAAGGAGCAGTTCGCCGCGCTCATCGCGAGCCCCAACCTCGCCGACACGAGCTGGATCACCAACCAGTACGACTACTACGTGCTCGGCAACACGGCCCTCTCGTTCCCCGACGACGCCGGCATGATCCGCGTCGACGAGGAGTCGGGCCTCGGATTCTCCATCGCCACCGACGCCAACGGCCGCTACTGCCAGCTGGATCCGTACCGCGGCGCCCAGCTCGCGCTCGCGGAGGCGTACCGCAACGTCGCCGTCACCGGCGCCACCCCGACGGCGGTGACCGACTGCCTCAACTTCGGCAGCCCCGAGAACCCCGAGGTCATGTGGCAGTTCTCGCAGGCCGTCGACGGCCTCTCCGACGCCTGCCAGACCCTCGGCGTGCCCGTCACGGGCGGCAACGTGTCGTTCTACAACCAGACGGGCGACACCCCCATCCACCCGACGCCCGTCGTGGGCGTGCTCGGCATCGTCGACGACGTCTCGCGCCGCATCCCCAGCGGGTGGCAGGACGCCGGAGAGAACATCTACCTGCTCGGCACCACGGCCGACGAGCTCGACGGCTCGGCCTGGGCGGGCGTCGTGCACGACCACCTCGGCGGCGTGCCCCCGCAGGTCGATCTCGAGGGGCACCGCCGCCTCGCCGACCTGCTCGGCGCCGCGCGCGACGAGTGGCTCATCTCGAGCGCCCACGACCTCAGCGAGGGCGGCCTCGCGCTGGCACTCGCCGAGGGCGTCACGCGCTTCGGCGTCGGCGCGCGCGTCTGGCTCACCGAGCTCATGCAGCGCGACGGCGTCGACCTCACGGCCGCGCTGTTCTCGGAGTCGCAGGGCCGCGTCATCGTCACGGTGCCCCGCGAGGAGGACGTCAAGTTCCGCGGCCTCTGCGAGGGGCGCGGCTACCCCGTGCTGCGCATCGGCGTCACCGACACGCAGAGCGACCTCGAGGTGCAGGACGTCTTCTCGTTCTCCGCCGCCGAGCTGCGCGCGATGTCGCAGGCCACGCTCCCCGCGCACTTCGGCCCCACGGTCGTCGAGCCCGAGGCGGTCTGATGGATCCCGAGCGCGAGCGCCTCGACATCCCGCCCGAGCTGGAGGAGCGCGACGACGACATGCGCCAGTCGCGCGTGTACCGCCGCAACCGGCGGATCCGCGGCACCGCCTGGATCGTGATCGTCGCCCTCATCCTCGCCGCGGGCGGATCCACGCTGCTCACGCTCCTGTTCCCGTAGGGCGCGAGGGGCCGCCGGGCGTCGCCGCACGGGGCGTCCGCGGTTCGTCGCGCCCTCCGACGCCGCACCCCGGCAGGCCGGCTCCCTCCCGGCGGGGCCGACGCGGGGTCGACCGGCCCGCCGTTCATCGCCTGAGCCGTCTGTGGATCGTCGACTCTCCCCGGCGGGGCCACGCCGCCCCTCCCGGGCAAGGCCGACGCAGGACCGCGCCCTCCGACGCCGCCCACGCCGACGCCCCGCCTCCGGCGCGCACATCCCCCGTCTTCGCGACATCCCCGCCCCTTCCGCGGACACGTCGCGAAGACACGGGAACATGCGGACCCGTCCCTCCCCTACGCTGAGGCGCATGGACGCGCTGTTCGACTTCCTCGGAAGCTACTGGTGGCTGGGGTTCGTCGTCGCCGGCCCGATCGTCGGCGTCATCGGGCAGGTGCAGGGCTGGTGGAGCAAGCAGCAGGACGTCTCGCATCAGCGCAAGCTCGAGCTCATCGAGGCGAAGGCCCGCGCCCGCGACCTCACGCCCGAGGCCGTCGAGCGCTCCGACGCGGAGGGGCGCGCCGAGCGGCTCCGCCGGCTCATGGAGACGCACGACGAGGTGGCCAGGCGCTGGCTCGAGTACGAGCTGGACCCCGCGAAGCTCATCGCGTTCCCGACGATGAGCGACGGCCGCGACCCCCTCACGGCGGCGTTCCTGCGCGCCAAGAAGGTCGCCGACGCGGCGCGCCCGTCCTCCCCCGAGGCGCGCATCGACGCCGAGAGCTACGCGGAGTACCGCGACGCCGTGCACGACTGCGAGGTCGCGTTCGACGTCGCCGAACAGGAGGCCAGGCGGATCCGCGACACCGGGTTCACGGAGTCCGAGCGCAAGCGCCTCACCCGCGCGCAGCAGCTCCTGAACGTCGCCGTCGACCAGTCGGCCACCGCCGCCGAGCGGCAGACCGCCTACCGTCGCGTGAAGGAGGAGCTCGACGGCCTCCTCGTCCTCTCCGACGCCGCGACCCGCGACCTCGAGCGCCGGGTCGCGGGCGAGATCGAGAAGTAGCCGGCCTGTCTCCTAGGCTGGCCCGATGACCGCCGAGCCCGCCCGCGACGTCGTCGCCGTCTTCTGGAACGCGGCCCGCGCCGCCTCGCCCGACCTGCCGGCGGAGCCGCCCGACCCCGACCGCGTGTGGGGCTTCGGCGCGACGCCCGAGCACGCCGACGGCCTGCTCGCCCTCGTGCTCGACGGCGTGAAGACCGGCACGGCGAGCGCCCTGTGGGACTACGAGGCCGACGGCGATCCGCTCCCCGAGGCGGGCCAGCACGACGTGATCCTCGACGGATCCGGCACCCCGCGGGCCGTCACGGTCACGACCGACGTGCGCATCGTGCCGTTCGACGAGGTCGGCGAGGCCCACGCGCACGCGGA
Source organism: Microbacterium sp. gxy059 (assembly GCF_050958665.1). Classification (NCBI taxonomy): domain Bacteria; kingdom Bacillati; phylum Actinomycetota; class Actinomycetes; order Micrococcales; family Microbacteriaceae; genus Microbacterium; species Microbacterium sp. gxy059. The sequence continues at coordinate 12,347 of NZ_JAMXWT010000035.1, forward strand.
GGGCGAGGACGACCGCACGCTCGCCTCCTGGCGGCGGATCCACCGCGACTTCTTCACCCGCTACGCGAGCCACGACCGCGGCTTCCGAGACGACATGCCCGTCGTCTGCGAGCGGTTCCGCGTCGTGTACGCCGCACCCCGCGGCTGAGCCGCGACGCGCAGGCCCCGAGCCTCCCGCGACGTCGGCCCCCGCTCGCGAGAGGCTCGCGCCGCCGCCCCGGCCGGCCGCGCCCGCTCCGCCGCTACGCCCGCAGCTTCGCGTACGCCTCCGCGAGCGCGGTGCCGACCGCCTCGTCGGCGAACGACCACACGTCGTCGCCGCGCAGCACGACGTCGGATCCGCCGTCGCAGTAGAGCGTCTGCCCGCACATGTGCGAGTTCTGCTCGCCGGAGAGCCAGACGAGCAGGTCGGCGATCGACTCCGGGGGCTGATGCCCGTTCAGCGGCATCGGCACGACGGCGTCGACGGCGGCCGCTCCCTCCGGGGTGGCGAGGAGGTCGGCGGTCATGGGCGTGATGACGATGCCGGGGGCCACGGCGTTCAGCGGGATCCCCGCGCCCGCCCAGTCGGCGCCGGCGGCCTCGCGGCGCACCCATCGCGAGAGGGCGCGCTTGGACGACGGGTAGATGAGATTCGCCGTCTCCGCATCCGCGGCGAGCCCCTCCGCGACCGCGAGGGCGGCCTCCTCGTCGTCGGCGAGCAGGGCGTCGACGAGCTTCGGCGCGTTCGGCTGGAGGGACGCCATCGACGAGACGACGGCCGCGCGCGGCGCCTCCGACCGCGCCAGAGCCGGGCGGATGCGATCGAGGAGCTCGGTGACGCCGAAGTAGTTCACGGCCGCCGTGAGGGCGGTGGGGCCGGACAGCCCGGCGCAGGCGATCACGGCGTCGACGGATCCGCCCGCCGCGTCGACGGCGGCGTCGGCCGCGTCGCGGCGCCCCTCGGGTGCGGAGAGGTCGGCGGTGACGTCGGCGTTCTTCAGGTCGACGCCGACGACGGTCGCCCCCTGCGCGAGCAGCCGCTCGGCGGTGGCCTTGCCGATCCCCGATCCCGCGCCGGTGATGACGTAGGTGCGTGCCATGGTGTCCGTCCTCTCAGAGCGTCGTCGCCCGCGTGAGGCACCACGCGGCGCGCTCTCATCCTGCCGCGCGGGGCGGCGCCCGTGGGGTGGATCCGCGATCCGCCCGACCCGGTCCTCGTGCACCGCTTGACACCTCGCCACTCCTGTGGTTCATTAGTGAAGTAATGAACCACAGAACAGCCAGGAGGTGGTCATGATCGACGAGGGCAAGCCCCTGTTCGTGCAGATCGCCGAGCGCATCGAGGACCAGATCGTCGACGGCTCCCTCCCCGAGGAGAGCCGCGCCCCCTCGACCAACGAGCTCGCCGCCTTCTTCCGCATCAACCCGGCCACGGCCGCGAAGGGAGTGAACATGCTCGTCGACTCCGGAGTGCTCTACAAGAGACGCGGCATCGGCATGTTCGTCTCCGACGGCGCCCGCGAGCGCGTGCTCGCCGACCGTCGCGCGGCGTTCGCCGAGCGCTTCATCGCCCCTCTCATCGCCGAGGCCCGCACGCTCGGGCTCGGGCCCGATGACGTCGCGCAGCTCATCCGCGAGCACGCGACCCCCTCAGTCACCTGACGCGGCACCGCCGCACCCCACCACCGGAAAGGGCCCCGACCATGGACCCCGTCATCCAGGTACGCGACCTCACGAAGAGGTACAAGGAGACGCTCGCGCTCGACGGCGTCAGCTTCGACATCGAACGGGGCGCCATCTACGGCTTCCTCGGCCGCAACGGAGCCGGCAAGACGACCGCCATGTCGATCCTCACGGCGCAGAACTTCGCGACGAGCGGATCCGTGCGCGTCTTCGGCGAGGATCCGTACGAGAACTCCCGCGTGCTGAGCCGCATCTGCTTCGTGCGCGAGAGCCAGAAGTACCCCGACGACGCGACGCCGCTGCACGCGTTCCGCACCGCCCGCCTGTTCTTCCCGAACTGGAGCCAGGAGCTCTGCGACGAGCTGATCGAGGAGTTCCAGCTGCCCGTCAAGCAGACGATCAAGAAGCTCTCGCGCGGCCAGCTGTCCGCCGTCGGGGTCGTCATCGGCCTCGCCTCGCGCGCCGAGATCACCTTCTTCGACGAGCCCTACCTCGGCCTGGACGCCGTGGCCAGGCAGATCTTCTACGACCGGCTGCTCGCCGACTACGCCGAGCACCCCCGCACGGTGCTGCTCTCGAGCCACCTCATCGACGAGATCGCGAACCTCATCGAGCGGGTGCTCGTGATCGACCAGGGGCGGATCCTCATGGACGAGTCGGCGGAGGAGGCGCGCGAGCAGGCGACGAACATCGTCGGCGAGGCCGCTGCCGTCGAGCGGTTCCTCTCGGGGCGCGAGATCCTGCACCGCGAGAGCCTCGGCCGCGTGACGTCGGTCACCTTCCTCGGGAGGCTGTCCCCCGCCGAGCGCGAGGCCGTCCGCGAGGCGGAGCTCGACCTCGCCCCCGTCTCGCTGCAGCAGCTCATCGTGCGCCGCACGCAGCACGCCGTCTCCCGCGGGACGAGCGACCTCAACGACCTGGCCTCCTCGGCCGACGAGCAGGAAGGAGCCCTGCGATGACCGCCGCACACCCTCTGACGGATCTGCCGGCCCGCGGCGCCGCCTCGCGCAGCCGCATCCTCAGCGTGGTCCGCCTGCAGTTCATCAACGCCCAGACGTTCGTGTGGGTGCCGGCGCTCGTGCTGGCCGGCGCGATCATCTGCTCGCTGCTGATCTACGCGATCATCCCGACCGACGGGCCGATCTACGGCGGCGGCACGCAGGCCCCCATGTGGTACTTCCTCGTGATCGGGATCCAGGCCCTCACCCTGTCGTTCCCGTTCTCGCAGGCCATGAGCGTCACGCGCCGCGAGTTCCACCTGGGCACGCTGGCCGCCGCGGCGCTGAGCGCGGCGGGCGTCGCGACCCTCGTGGTGCTGCTGGCCGCGATCGAGCAGCTCACGAACGGCTACGGGGGCATCGGCTTCGTCGCCTACCTGCCGTGGGTCTACTCGAACGGGTGGGCGTCGGCGTGGCTGTCGTTCCTCGTCCTCACGATGTTCGGCTTCGTCGTGGGCTTCTGGTTCGCGACGATCTACAAGCGCTGGGGCAGCGTCGTCGTCACGCTCGTGTCGCTCGGGGTCGCGCTGCTCCTCATCGCCGCCCTGTTCGTCTTCACGCGCTTCGAGCTCTGGGGCGACGTGGTCGCCTGGTTCGCCCACACGGGGCCGACGGGCCTGACGCTCTACGTGATCGGCCTCACGGCTCTGCTGGCGGTCGGCTCGTACCTCACACTCCGCCGCGCGGTGCCGTAGCCCGCGGCGGGCGAGAAGCGGGGGGGGGGGGGGGGGGGGGGGGGGGGGGGCCCCCCCCCCCCCCCCCCCCCCGCCG
>NZ_JAMXWT010000036.1:0-14260 GCF_050958665.1 Microbacterium sp. gxy059
CCCGGCGTCCGCACCCGCCCGATCAGCATCGGCGTCCCTCGCCGCTCATCGCCGCACCGTCCTGATCGTCATGGTCGTCGCGTCGACGCCCTCTCCGGCCTCCTCGCGCGACACCTTGAGGGCGTCGTCGACGCGCGTCAGGTCGCGGCGCAGCGTCTCGGGGACGAGGAAGGTCGACGCGGTGGTGATGAGCGCCAGGACCGCCATGTAGGTGGCGATGAGGATCCAGTTGTTGTCGCTCACCGCCAGCAGGTAGGCGCCGAGGACGCCGGCGAGGCCGCCGGCCAGGACCGCGGAGATCTCGCGCGCCATCGCGACGCCGAGGTAGCGGTGGCGGTTTCCGAACAGCTCCGGGAGCATCGCGCACTGCGGGCCGAGCATCGAGTTGACGGCCACGCCGATGCCGATGGCGATCACGGCGATCGCTATGGCGTGGTCGCCCAGCGACAGCAGCCACCAGGCGGGGAAAGTGAACAGCAGCATGAACACGGATCCGAAGCGGTAGATCGTGCGGCGGCCGAACCGGTCGGAGAGGTGCCCGGTGAACGGCACCGAGAAGATGCCGATGAGCGAGCCGATCGTGACGCCCCACGTGAGGAGGCCGCGGTCGGCGTGGTCTCCCGCCGCGGTGAGGAAGAACGCCAGGGCGACGGTCTGGAACAGGTACGACCCGCCGTTCTCCGCCATGCGCAGGCCGATGCCGACGACGACGCCGGGGAACCCGTGGCTGAAGATGTCGCGGAACGGACGGTCCGTGATCTGGTCGTGCTTCTCGAGCTCGACGAAGGTGGGGGTCTCCCGCAGGCGCATGCGGATGAACAGCGCGAGCAGGATGAGGACGAACGAGGCGAGGAACGGCACGCGCCAGCCCCACGTCATGAGCGCCTCCTCCGGCAGGAGGGTCATGACCCCGAACACGACCGCGGCGAGGAGCGTGCCGGCCTGGATGCCTACGAAGGGCAGCGCGGAGAAGAATCCGCGGCGCTTGACGGGCGCGTACTCGGCCATGAGCACCGTCGCCCCCGCCTGCTCGGCGCCGGCGCCGAAGCCCTGCAGGAGGCGCATCGCGACGAGCAGGATCGGCGCGCCCATGCCGATCGCCTCGTAGGTCGGCAGCAGACCGATCGCGGTGGACGCGCCGCCCATGAGGATGATCGTGACGACGAGCACCCACTTGCGGCCGAGCCTGTCACCCAGCATCCCGAAGAAGAGACCGCCGAAGGGGCGGGCGAGGAAGCCGACGCCGAAGGTCGCGAACGCGGCCACCGTCGCCATGGCGGGGTTGTCCTGCGGGAAGAACAGGACGTTGAAGATCAGCGCGGTCGAGAGTCCGTACAGCGCGAAGTCGAAGTACTCGAGGGCGCTGCCGATGCTCGAGGCGAGCGTGGCGCGGCGCAGGTTGGCGGCGTACTCGGGGTCGTCGCTCTGGGCCACGGGCGGTGCGATGCTCATCCCATCTCCTTTGATCGGTGTCGTGCGAGCTGGGCACGACAGTACCAAGATTCTGAACGGCGTACAACGCTCTGAACAGCGGAATGCGCGTCGCGCGTCGAAGACGCGACGAGAGGGGCGGCCGGACGGCCGCCCCTCTCGTCGTCGGGATCAGGCGCGCGCGCCCCGCGTGGCCGCCTCGAACGGGTTGGTGAGGGCGCCCGCTGCCTCGACGAGCGCCTGGCCGACGCGCTCGATGCGCGCATAGCCCGCCTCCCCGGCGGGGATGGCCGCGCCGAGAGCGAGGGGAGGGTCGTACGGCGCCCATCCGGGAAGCGGCACGGCGACGCCCACGACGCCGCGGAGGGACCCCTCCTCGTCGAGAGCCCACCCCCGGGATCGCGCCGTCGCCAGGCGCTCGAGGAGCTCCGGCAGACGCCGCGCGCTGTTCTCCGTCAGAGCGGGGAACTCCGCGTCCTCCCCCAGCAGCGCGACGACCTCCTCATCGGGCATCGCCATGAGCAGCGCCCGTCCGGCAGCCGACAGCGCGGCAGGCAGCCGCGACCCGAGGGGCGTGCCCAGGCGCACGGGGCTCGCCCCCTCGTGACGGGCGAGGTACAGCGCGTCCGCGCCGTCGAGGACGGCGATCTGCACGAGCTCGCCGCGGAGCACGGGCGAGGCGTCGCAGACGTCGTAGAACTCGCGCACCTGGTTGAACTGCGCGGCGAACGCCCCTCCGAGCTCGGCCGTGCGCACGCCCAGCCGATAGCCGAGCGGCGTGCGGGCGACCATGCCCGCGGCCTCGAGCGCGAGGCAGAGGTTCGCCGTCGACGACTTCGCGACATCCAGGTCGGCGGCCAGCTCGGTCAGCGTGCGCGGCCCCTCGGCGTCGGCGAGCAGGCCGAGCAGGCGGACGGCGCGCGTGACGGCGGGAGCGGGGTCGCGCCCCGGTGCGTCGTCTCCCTGCGGCATCGCGTCGTCTCCCCTCGGTCGATCAGTAGAACTCGACCGTATCGACCGGCGCGGTCAGCTCGCGCCCGTCGAGCAGGCGCGTCGCGTCCGCGGCGAAGCGGCGAGCGATCCGCTCCTCCTCCTTCGAGCTGAGCGCCGCGGTGTGCGGGCTCACGAGGACCCGGGGGTGGCCCCACAGCGGAGAGCCAGCCGGGAGGGGCTCGGTCTCGAAGACGTCCATCGCGGCGAAGGAGATGCGCCCCTCGTCGAGCGCCGACAGCAGCGCCTCCTCGTCGACGACCGTGCCGCGGCCGACGCTCGCGAGGATGACCCCCGGCTTCGCCGCGGAGAGCACCTCCGCCCCGACGAGGTGGTGGGTCTGCTCGGTGCCGGGGAGGGTCACGACGATCGCGTCGACCTCGCGCACGGCCTCCGCCAGCTCCTCGAGCGGCACGAGCCGGTCCACCCCGTCGACCGGCCTGCCCGAGCGCGTCGTCCCCCACACCTCGGCCCCGAGCGCGTGGAAGCGGCGCGCGCACTCGGCACCGATGCCGCCGAGCCCCACGACGAGCACCGTCATCTCGTCGATCTGCCGCATCTCCCAGCGGTCGGGCCAGCGCCCCTCCCGCTGATCCGCCTGGAGCCGCGGGAGGTCCTTCGCGCCGGCGAGCACGCCGAAGACAGCGAACTCGGCGAGCGTGCCGCCGTGCACGCCCGCGCTCGTGCTGAACGCGATGCGCTCGAGGTCGTCGGCGTCGAGGCCCGCCGCCTTGACCTGCGCGCCTCCGCCGGCCGCGGTCGTCATGACCCAGCGCAGTCGCGGATTCGCCTTCGCCGTGCGAGCGAGAGCCGCGGGGGCCACGTCGGGGATGCCGAAGAGCGCGTCAGCCGAGTCGACCATCGCGTCGAACGCCCGCTGCTGCTCCTCGGTGCGCCGGAAGGCGGGGTCGCCCGACCAGTCGGCGGGGCCGCGCATGGGCTTCACGAGGGAGGCGTCGCGGACGACCTCGACCCGCGGCTCGAGACGCTCGATGAGCTGCGCGTGCTCCTCCCGCAGGGGCACGGCGATCACCGCCCTGAGCTCGGTCTTCTCGTCTGCTCCTCGGGTCGCCGTCATCGCCGTCTCCTCGATCGTCCGCGACGCGCGGTCCGCGCGCCGTTCCCGACACTCTAGCGCGACTCCAGTCCGCTGCATACTGTTCAACCGAGTGGATCATCGCTACGCTGTGCCGCATGGACAGCACGGGAACCGATTCCATCGGAGTGATCGGCCTCGGAGCGATGGGGGCGCCCATGGCGCGCCGCCTGCTCGAGGGCCACGGACGCCTCGACTTCGTCTCGCGGCGCCCGCAGCCCGAGCTGACCGCGGCCGGCGCGACGCAGGCCGCGGCTCCCCGAGAGCTCGCCGACCGCGTCGACGCGGTTCTCGCGATGCTCCCCGACCTCCCCGAGCTGGAGCAGCAGCTCGACGGGCCGGACGGCCTCCTCGCCGGCACGGGCGACCTGCTGCTGCTCATCGGCTCGACCTCCTCTGCCCCCGGCGTGCGCGCCCTCGCCGAGCGGGTGTCCTCCGCGACCGACGGCCGCGTGCGCGTCGTCGACTGCCCCGTCTCCGGCGGCGTCGACGGCGCCGAGGCCGGAGGCCTCTCGATCATGCTCGGAGGGGCCGACGAGGACGCCGCCCGCGCGGCGCGCCTCCTCGCCCCGTGCGGCACGCCCGTGCACCTCGGCCCGCTCGGCGCCGGCGAGGTCGCGAAGGCGTGCAACCAGCTCGTCGTCTCCGCGACGATCCTCGCCCTCGGCGAGGCGACCGTGCTCGCCGACCGCTCCGGCCTCGACCTCGAGGCGATGTGGGATCTCCTCTCCGGGGGCTACGCCGGCTCCCGCCTGCTGGAGAGCCGCCGAGACAAGCTCGTCTCCGGCGACGACTCCCCGAGCGGGATCGCGCGCTACATGGTGAAGGACCTGGGGTTCGCCGACGACATCGCCCGCGCGACCGGCACCTCGCCCGCACTCCTGCCGGCGCTCCGCGCGGCCTTCGATGAGATCGTCGAGGCCGGCCTCGGGGAGCGGGACATCAGCGTGACGCGGCGTTTCGTCGCAGGCCGAGGCGCCGACGGTCGCTGATCCGGCGTCAGCGATACCCTGAGACAGACCACCCACACCGAGGAGCTCTTTCCGTGCCCACCGCATCAGCAAACATCGGAGTCGTCGGACTCGCCGTCATGGGGTCGAACCTGGCCCGCAACCTCGCCAGCCGCGAGGGCAACACGGTCGCCGTGTTCAACCGCAGCCGCGAGAAGACCGACCAGCTCGTGTCGGAGCACCCCGAGGCCGGCTTCATCCCCGCGTTCTCGTACGAGGAGTTCGCCGCGTCGCTCTCGAAGCCCCGTACCGCGATCATCATGGTCAAGGCCGGCCGCCCGACCGACGCGGTCATCGACGCGCTCGTCGAGGTCTTCGAGCCCGGCGACATCATCGTCGACGGGGGCAACGCCTACTTCCCCGACACGATCCGCCGCGAGAAGGCGGTCCGCGAGACCGGCATCAACTTCGTCGGCGCCGGCATCTCCGGCGGCGAGGAGGGCGCCCTCACCGGGCCGTCCATCATGCCGGGCGGCTCCGACGAGTCCTGGGTCACGCTGGGGCCGATCCTGAAGTCGATCGCGGCGGTCGCCGAGGGCGAGCCCTGCGTCACCCACGTCGGCCACGACGGCGCCGGCCACTTCGTCAAGATGGTGCACAACGGCATCGAGTACGCCGACATGCAGCTCATCGCGGAGGCCTACGACCTCATCCGCCGCGGCACGGGGAAGACCCCCGCCGAGATCGCCGACATCTTCGCGGAGTGGAACCGCGGCGAGCTCGAGTCGTACCTCATCGAGATCACGGCCGAGGTGCTCCGCCAGGTCGACGCCGAGACCGGGAAGCCGCTCGTCGACGTCATCCTCGACCAGGCGGGCGCGAAGGGCACCGGCGCGTGGACCGTGCAGACCGCGCTCTCGCTGGGCGTGCCCGTCTCGGGCATCGCCGAGGCGACGTTCGCGCGCTCGCTGTCGTCGCACCCCGAGCAGCGCGCCGCGGCGGGCGGCCTCCCCGGACCCGACGAGGAGTTCCAGGTGCCCGCCGACCAGGTCGACGCGTTCATCGAGGACGTGCGCCTGGCGCTATACGCCTCGAAGATCGTGGCCTACTCGCAGGGCTTCGACGAGATCCGCGCCGGCGCCGCCGAGTACGGATGGGACATCGACCTCGGCGCCATCTCGAAGATCTGGCGCGGCGGCTGCATCATCCGCGCGCAGTTCCTCAACCGCATCGCCGACGCGTACCAGGAGACGCCGAACCTGCCCGCGCTGCTCACCGCGCCGTACTTCTCCGACGCGCTCTCCCGCGGCCAGGCCGCATGGCGCCGCGTCGTCGTCGCCGCCGCGCAGGCGGGCATCCCCGCCCCGGCCTTCTCGTCGTCGCTGTCGTACTACGACGGGATCCGCGCCGACCGCCTCCCGGCCGCCCTCGTGCAGGGCCAGCGCGACTTCTTCGGCGCGCACACCTACCGGCGCATCGACAAGGAGGGCACCTTCCACACGCTGTGGTCGGGAGACCGCTCCGAGGTGGAGGCCGAAGACACGCACTGACGTCCCCGCCCGGCGATCGGGCCCGGGAGCCTCACGGCTCCCGGGCCCGATCCGCGTCTCAGGCCGCGGCCGGTCGAGCAGGCAGGACGACCGTGAAGGTCGTCGACCCGGGAGCGCTCTCGACCGCGATCGTCCCGTGATGCGCCTCGACGATCGCCTTCGCGATCGACAGGCCGAGGCCCGATCCGCCCGTCTGCCTGGCGCGGCTCCGGTCGCCGCGGGCGAACCGGGTGAACAGCGTCTTCTGCAGCTCGGGGTCGATGCCGGGGCCGTCGTCGTGCACCGTGAGGATCGCCCGCGTCGCCGAGCCCTCGCCCTCGGTGCGCAGGCCGACCGTGACCGGCGTGCCCTCCGGGGTATGCGTGCGGGCGTTCGCGAGGAGGTTCGTCAGCACCTGCGTGAGGCGGGCCCTGTCGCCCGCGATGACGACGGGCTCCTCCCCCACCTCGGCACCCCAGTCGTGGTCCATCCCCGCCATCGCCTGATCCGCGACCGCCTCGAGGGCGACCTCGCGCAGGTCGACGGCGCTCACCGTCAGCTCCGTGCCCTCGTCGAGGCGCGCGAGCAGCAGCAGGTCCTCCACGAGCCCCGTCATGCGCTGCGACTGCGCCTCGATCCGCTCGAGCGACTGCCGGCTCGTCTCGCTGAGGGTGCCGTCCCTCTGCGTGAGCTCGCTGTACCCGCGGATCGAGGCGAGGGGCGTGCGCAGCTCGTGGCTCGCGTCCGCGACGAAGCGCCTCATCGTCTCCTCGTTGCGCTGGCGCGCGGCGAGCGAGTCCTCGACGTGGTCGAGCAGCACGTTGAGCGCGTCGCCCACCTGGCCGATCTCGGTGTCCACGTCGGACTGGTCCTCCGGCACGCGCTCGGGGATCGAGACGTCGCCCTGATCGAGTCGCTGGCGAGACACTCGGGTCGCGGTGGCCGCGATGGCCCGCAGCGGTCGCAGCCCCCTGCCGATCACCCCGGTCGTCGCGACGCCGAGCACGAGCATGCCGCCCATCGTCGTCAGCGCGATCGACCAGAGCATGCGGGTCAGCGTGCGGCTCTCGTGCACCGTCGACACCCCCACCACCCGCGTGTAGCCGCTGTCGTCGTCGACCGTCATGAGGCGGTAGGTGCCGAGGGTCGGCACCGTGATGGTCGTCAGCGCGTCGTGCTGCGCGCCCGCGATCAGCTGGGACACCTGCCGCGGCGTGAGCACGTCGGCGCGGAAGTCCTCCACCACGACCCCCGACGTCTGCCCGCTGGGCGCGATCTCGACGAGCACGACGCCGCCCGCGGCGAGGAGCGCCTCCGCCGATCGTCCTGGCTGCTCGGGGGCGCGGCTGCGGTCCTCGATGAGCGCCGCCGTCGACTGCAGCCGGTCGTCGAGCTGCTGCGACAGGAGGCTGTTGAGCACGACGCCCGTCACGATCGACACCACGAGCAGGATCCCCGCCACGATGGTGAAGACCGTCAGCATGAGCCGCGCCTGCAGGCTCATGCGCCGCCCCGAGACGGAGCGGCGCATGCGCCCCTGCGCCGTCGGGGCGGCGTCGTGCGCCATTACTGGGGAGCCTTGATCATGTATCCGACGCCGCGGACGGTGTGGATGAGGGGCTCCCTCCCCGCGTCGATCTTCTTGCGGAGGTACGAGATGTACAGCTCCACGACGCTCGACTTGCCGCCGAAGTCGTAGTTCCAGACGCGGTCGAGGATCTGCGGCTTCGACACGACGCGACGCTGATTGCGCATGAGGAAGCGCAGCAGCTCGAACTCCGTCGCCGTCAGCTCGATCTCCTCATCGCCTCGGATCACCTCGTGGCTGTCCTCGTTGAGGCTCAGGTCTCCGACGCGCAGGATCGGCTCCTCCTCCGTCGACAGGGCGGTACCCGCCCGGCGCAGGAGGGCGCGCAGGCGCGCGACGACCTCCTCGAGGCTGAACGGCTTCGTCACGTAGTCGTCGCCGCCCGCGGTGAGACCCGCCACGCGGTCGGCGACCGCGTCCTTCGCCGTGAGGAACAGCACCGGCACGGTGTCGCCCTGCTGCCGCAGGCGCTGCAGCACCTCCATGCCGTCGAGGTCGGGCATCATGATGTCGAGGACGAGGACGTCAGGCGAGAACTCCTTGACGCCCTGCAGCGCGTCGAATCCGCTGGAGGCGGTGCGCACCTCCCACCCCTCCATGCGCAGCGCCATCGAGAGCAGATCGGTGAGCATCTGCTCGTCGTCGACGACGAGCACGCGCACGGGAGTTCCGTCCGGTCGGGTCATGGCGGGTGCGGCGGTCGGCTTCGTCATGCCCCCATTGTGCGCCGTTCCCTATGGATCGGCTATGGAGAGAGCTATGCCCCGGCTGTGAGGTTCTCCTGCGTTCGGCCGGATGCGCGACGAGGGCCGCTCCCCGGTGGGAAGCGGCCCTCGTCGGCTCGGGAGATCGACGTCAGGCGGCGCCGTCGAACATGCTCGTGACGGATCCGTCGTCGAAGACCTCCTGGATCGCGCGCGCCAGGAGCGGCGCGGCCGAGAGCACGGTGAGGCTGTCGAAGCGGCGCTCCTCGGGGATCGGCACCGTGTCGGTCACGACGACCCGGTCTACGGCCGGATCCTGGAGCCGCTCGCTCGCCGGGTCGCTGAAGATCGCGTGGGTCGCGCCCACGATGACCTTCTTCGCGCCGTTCGCCTTCAGCGCCTGCGCCGCCTTCACGATGGTGCCCGCCGTGTCGATCATGTCGTCGACGAGGAGGCACGTGCGGCCCTTCACCTGCCCGACGATCTCGTGCACCGACACCTGGTTCGCGACCTTCGGGTCGCGGCGCTTGTGGATGATCGCCAGCGGCGCGCCGAGCGAGTCGCTCCACGTGTCCGCGACGCGCACGCGCCCCATGTCGGGCGAGACGATCGTGAGGGTCTCGCGATCCTCCGGGGTGAGCGTCGCCTCGAAGTGGCTCAGCAGCACGGGCTTGGCGAAGAGGTGATCGACCGGCCCGTCGAAGAAGCCCTGGATCTGCGAGGCGTGCAGGTCGACGCTCATGATGCGGTCGGCGCCCGCGGTGGCGATGAGGTCGGTGATGAGGCGGGCCGAGATCGGTTCGCGGCCGCGGCCCTTCTTGTCCTGACGCGAGTACGGGTAGTACGGGGCGACGACCGTCACGCGCTTCGCCGACGCGCGCTTGAGCGCGTCGAGCATGATGAGGAGCTCCATGAGGTCCTCGTTGACGTTGTCCGAGAACGACTGGACGAGGAACACGTCCGTGCCGCGCATCGACACCGAGAAGCGCGCGTAGATCTCGCCCGAGGCGAAGGTGCGCAGCTCGGTCGGGACCAGCTCGATGCCGAGGCACTCGGCGACGTCGGCGGCCAGCTCGGGGTGGGAGCGGCCGGTGGCCACCACCATGCGCTTCTTGGTCTTCTGCTCCTGGCCCGGGGCGATCGCTCGTGCGAGGTCGAGGTCAACGGTCTTGTTCTTGCCCGACATGAGTCGCTTTCTCTGAGTCTTGCGCACGCTCCGCGGCGTCAGCCGCCGCGGTGCCCGCTCGGTTCTTCTGCACCCACCCCACGAGGTTCCGCTGGGGGGCGACACTCATCGCGAGCGCGCCAGCCGGGACATCCTTGCGGATGACCGCGCCCGCACCCGTCTTCGCGCCGTCTCCGATCCTAACCGGCGCGATGAAGACCGTATGGGAGCCGGAGTGCACGTGGTCGCCGATCTCCGTGCGGTGCTTGGCGACGTCGTCGTAGTTCGCGGTGATCGCCCCGGCGCCGAGGTTGACGCCCTCGCCGACGCTCGCGTCTCCCACATACGACAGGTGAGGCACCTTGCTGCCCGCGCCGATCTGCGAGTTCTTCACCTCGACGAACGCGCCGACCTTCGAGCCGTCCGCCAGCTCCGCGCCGGCGCGCAGGAACGACCACGGGCCGACGGTCGCCTCGGCGCCGATCACCGCGAGCGTCGCGTCGCTGCGGCGCACGACGGCCCTCTCGCCGACCTCGCAGTCGACGAGCGACGTGTCGGGGCCGACGGTCGCGCCCTCCGCCACCGTCGTCGCGCCGAGGACGCTGCTGCCCGGCAGGACGGTCACGTCGGGCGCGAGGGTCGCGGTGTCGTCGATCCACGTCGTCTGGGGATCCAGGATCGTGACGCCCTCGAGCTGCCAGCGGCGCACCACGCGCTGGTTGAGGATCCGCGCCGCCTCCGCGAGCTGCACGCGGTCGTTGACGCCGAGCGCCGCGCGCGCGTCGGGCGCCGAGATGGCCGCGACCCCGCGTCCGGCGTCGCGGAGGATCCGCATCACGTCGGTGAGGTACATCTCGCGCTGGGCGTTGTCGGTCGTGACCTGCCGGAGCGCGTCGCGCAGGGGCCCCGCGCGGAAGACGTACACGCCCGAGTTGATCTCGGTGACGGCCGCCTCCTCCGCGGTCGCGTCCTTCTGCTCGACGATGCGCTCGACCATGCCCTGCGCGTCGCGGATCACGCGGCCGTACCCCGTCGGATCGGCCAGCTCGGCGCTGAGGATGGTCGCACAGGCGTCGCGCCGGCGGTGCTCGTCGAGGAGGGATCGGAACGTCTCGGTCTCGATGAGGGGCACGTCGCCGGAGAGCACGAGGACGTCGCCGTCGAACCCGTCGGGAAGCGCCTCGACGGCGACCTGAGCCGCGCGGCCCGTGCCCGGCACGTCGTCCTGGTCGACGGGCACCGCGAACGGATGCTCGTCGAGCGAGGCGACGACCTGGTCGCGCTCGTGGCGGACGACGACCCGAACGAGGTCGCTGCCGAGGGCGGAGGCCGACGCGAGCACGTGCCCGAGGAGCGTGCGCCCGCCGATGCGATGGAGCACCTTGGGCGTGGACGACCTCATGCGCGTGCCCTGACCGGCGGCCAGGATGACGATGGCGAGATTCTCGTGTGTCACGCTCCGCCACCAGGATTCGAACCCGGACTTCACAGCTCCAAAGGCTGTCGTGCTGCCATTACACCATGGCGGAAAGACGACGCTCCGGTCGTCCTTCCTTAGTGTCGCACGGCTCCCCGGGGGCGCGGTGCCGGCCGCGCGCGGGGCGGATCGACACGGCCGGATCGCCCTCCGCGCGCCGAGGACGCCGCGACACGAGATAATCGACGGGTGGAGCCAGAACAGGACGAGGTCGATCGCATCGTCAGCGCGTGGAGAGCGGAGCGCGGCGATCTCGACTTCTCGCCCATGGACGTGCTCTCGCGCGTGGACCGCCTGTCGCATCACCTGGACCGCGCGCGCCGCGAGGCCTTCGGGCGCACCGACATCGAGCCGTGGGAGTGGGACGTGCTCTCCGCCCTGCGCCGCGCGGGCGAGCCGTACCGGCTCAGCCCGAAGCAGCTGCTGCAGCAGACCCTCGTCTCGAGCGGCACGATGACCAACCGCATCGACCGGCTGCGCGAGCGCGGCCTCGTGGAGCGGTCCGCGGATCCCACGGACCGGCGCGGCGTGCTCGTGACCCTCACCGAGGAGGGACGCACGCGGGTGGACGCCGCGATCACCCGCCTCATCGACTCGGAGGCGGAGCTGCTGGGCTCCCTCACCCCGACGGAGCAGAGGCGCCTCGCCTCCCTCCTGCGCCGTCTCCTCATCTCGTTCGACGGAAAGGCGTGACAGCGCGAATGGCTCATCTGCTGGGCGGGGAGAACCTGCACGTCGAGTTCCCCGCGAAGGTCGTCCTCGACCGCGTGACGGTCGGCGTGTCCGACGGCGACAGGGTCGGCATCGTCGGCCGCAACGGCGACGGCAAGTCGACGCTGATGAAGGTGCTGATGGGCCGCCAGGATCCCGACGAGGGCCGCGTGACCCGGCGCAACGACCTGCGCGTCGGCATGCTCTCGCAGGACGACGATCTGCCGGCGAGCGGCACGATCCAGTCGGTGGTCGTCGGAGACGCCTCGGAGCACGAGTGGCTCGGCGACGCCCGGATCCGCGACGTGCTGTCGGGGCTCACGGGCGACCTCGACCTGCAGGCCGACGTCGCGAGCCTGTCCGGCGGTCAGCGCCGCCGCGTCGCCCTCGCGCGCCTCCTCGTCGGGGAGTGGGACGTCGTGGCGCTCGACGAGCCGACCAACCACCTCGACGTCGAGGGCATCTCCTGGCTGGCCCAGCACCTGTCCCGCCGCTGGCCGGCGAACCAGGGCGCGCTGCTGCTCGTGACCCACGACCGGTGGTTCCTCGACGCGGTCTGCACCCGGATGTGGGAGGTGCACGACGGGATCGTCGACCCCTTCGAGGGCGGATACGCCGCGTACGTGCTGCAGCGCGTGGAGCGCCAGCGCCAGCGGGAGGTCGCGGAGGAGAAGCGCCAGAACCTCATGAAGAAGGAGCTCGCCTGGCTGCGCCGCGGCGCTCCCGCGCGCACGTCGAAGCCGAAGTTCCGCATCGAGGCGGCCAACCAGCTCATCGAGGACGAGCCGCCCGTGCGCGACTCGGTGCAGCTGACGCAGCTGGCCACGGCGCGACTCGGCAAGGACGTCGTCGACCTGCTCGACGCCGGCGTCGCCTACGGCGACCACGAGGTGCTGCAGGGCGTCGAGTGGCGCATCGCGCCCGGGGAGCGCACGGGGATCCTCGGCGCGAACGGCGCGGGCAAGTCGACGCTGCTGGGTCTCGTCTCTGGCGCGATCTCGCCGACGTCGGGGCGGGTGAAGCGCGGCAAGACGGTGCGCATCGCCTATCTCGACCAGCGCCTGCGCGAGCTCGACGAGGTGGCCGACCTGCGCGTGCGGGAGGTGCTCGCCCAGCAGAGGTCGTCGTACGTCGCGGGCGGGAAGGAGCTCACCCCCGCGCAGCTGCTGGAGAGGCTCGGCTTCCGCTCGAGCGAGCTGTCGACGCCCGTGCGGGATCTGTCCGGCGGTCAGAAGCGGCGCCTGCAGCTGCTCCTCGTACTGCTCGACGAGCCGAACGTGCTGATCCTCGACGAGCCGTCCAACGATCTCGACACCGACATGCTCGCGGCGATGGAGGACCTGCTCGACTCCTGGCCGGGCACGCTCCTCGTCGTCAGCCACGACCGCTACCTCGTCGAGCGCGTCACCGACCAGCAGTACGCCGTGCTCGACCATCGCCTCCGCCACCTCCCGGGAGGCATCGACGAGTACCTCCGCCTCAGGCAGGAGCAGGACGCCAGGCGCGACGCCGCGCCCTCCCCCGCGGCCCCCGCCGAGACGCCCGGACTGTCGGGCGCCGAGCTGCGCGCGGCCGAGAAGGAGGTCGCCTCGCTCGAGCGGCGCATGCAGCGGCTGAACGAGGAGATCGCCCGGGCCAAGGACGCGCTCGCCGACCACGATCCCTCCGACTACGCGGGGCTCGGCGACCGGATGAAGGAGATCACCGCCCAGCAGGACGAGGTGGACGAGCTCGAGGAGCGCTGGTTCGAGCTCACCGAGAAGATCGGCTGAGGCCCCGCGAGACGCCAGGCTCGTGCGCTCGCGGAGCGCCGTCGGCGTCTCGTCCGGACGACGTCGTCCGAGCGCCGGGCGCCGCCCGCAGGCGAGGCCCGGCGCTCGGGAGGGGCCGCGTCAGCTCTGGTCGTCGCCGGCGACCGCGCGGAGCGCGCCGCGCTCGGTGTGGAAGCCCCAGAGGCGCTCCGCGAGGGCGGCCGACGCGTACGCCGGCTCGCCTCCGTCGGTCCACCCGGCGATGATGAGCTGGCCGACGTGGATGCCCACCGGCTTCAGCGCCTCGTGCAGCATCGCCCCGTAGGCAGACTCGCCGGCGAAGGCCACCGATGTGCCGGCGACGGCGCCGTTGGGGGCCGCGGCGCTCGAGCCGTTCGGCAGGAGGATCGTGCCGCGACCGAGCTCGCGCATGCCGGGCAGCACGTGGCGGATGGCGGTCACGGGGCCGAGGATCGAGAACCCCGCGGCCGCCTGCAGGTCCTCTGGCGTGGTCTCGAGGACGGGCTTCAGGAAGGCGGGGTTAGGGACGGGGCTGTGCTGCAGCACCTCGATCGGCCCGAGATCCGCGGCTGCGTCGAGCGCGGGGACCAGCGCGGCGCGGTCGCGGACCTCCGCGACGTACCGCTTCGCCTCGATCCCCTCGCTCTGGAGCTCGGCCGCGAGCGCGTCGAGCTTCTCGCGGTTGCGCGCGATCAGCGCGACCGAGAATCCCTCCCGTCCGAAGCGGCGCGCGACCACGCCCCGAGGCCCGGTCCTGCTCCGATGATGGCGACCGTCGTCATGACGTTCCTCTCGTCGATCCGCGGCGGGCGGGCGCGGCCGCCGCGACCGGGATTGGGTGGGGCCC
>NZ_JAMXWT010000037.1:0-12261 GCF_050958665.1 Microbacterium sp. gxy059
CAGCTGCCACGGAAGGGCTGCGCCGCTTTCGCGTCGTCTCCGAAAGGGTCAGATGACCTTCTTGCCCTCGCGCTTCGCGGCGCGCACGTCCTTGACGAACGCGCCGATGATCGTGGCGAGGGTGCCGGCTACGATGACCGGCCACATCAGGGTGTAGATCGTCATCGCCGCGACCATCACTTCACCTCTTCCTTCTGGGGCTTGTCTTCGATCACGTCGTACGCTCCCGTGAGCTTCGGGACGAGATCGAAGTCGTAGCGCTTGGTCTTGTTGGCCATCGTGATCGCGATGCACAGCACGGTCGAGACCGCGTACGCGACGAGCGAGGCCGAGAGCACGGGCCAGGTGTGCAGGAATCCGATGCCGAACGGCGCGCTGGCGATGGTCGCGACGACGCCGACGATGATCCCGGTCCGCTTGCCGACGAATCCGAAGGCCATGAGGCCGAGGACCACGCCGACGCCGATGACGGACAGGACATCGCAGAAGATGCCCCAGGCGCCGGCGAGCGGGATGAGCTCGAAGCGGACGACGGAGAACACCGCGAGCGCAGCGATGACCGAGATCGTGAACGCCATGTTCGTGACGCGGTTCCAGTAGAGGCTCGTGATGACGGGGAACACGAGAGCTCCCCAGAGCGCGCCGACGAACACGAGCAGGTCGAGGATGCCGAGTTCGAACGTCGCGATGAACATGCCGGCGACCATCGCGACGATCATCGTGATGCGGCCGATGAGCAGCATCGTCTTCGGATTCGCCTTCTTGCGGCCGGCGATGTTCTGGCCGTACACGTCGGCCATGACGATCGACGACAGCGCCGAGAGATCCGAGTCGGACGTCGACGACAGCGATCCGATGATCATCACGAAGAAGACGCAGATCAGGATCGGGCCCAAGTAGGTCGAGGCCATCTGCGGGATGATGTTGTTGGTGTCGCCGTCCATCGGCGAGATGCCGAGGTACAGCGCCATGACGCCGAGCATCCCGACGCCGATCACGGTGGCGCCGTAGCCGACCGTCGCGGTGATGAACGTCGGCTTGATGAGGTCCTCGCGCACCGCGAACAGGCGCTGTGCGATCGTCTGGTTTCCGATCGCGTAGGCGAGCACGGCGGCGATGTACGGCGCGCCCTGGCCGAAGAAGGCGTCGGACGAGAAGAAGTTCCCCTGCTGCGGCGTGAGGTTGCTCGCGCCCTGCTCGAACATGTCGGGGCCGCCGGCCGCGAAGAACACGACCGGGACGATGATCACGACGGCGCCGAGCATCGCCAGCACCTGCGCGAAATCGGTGAGCACCGACGAGCGGAAGCCCGACCACAGCGTGTAGAGCAGCACGCCGGAGCCGATGAAGAGGATGCCCTGGCCGAAGCTGAACGGGGTGAGGAGGTGCATGAGCGCACCGCCCGCGATGAGGTTCGAGGCGAGGCTCAGCAGGCTGCCGAGCACATTGGATCCCGCGAGCAGCAGCTGGCTCGAGCGACCGTGGCGCGCGTGCATGATCTCGGCGATCGTGTGCGCGCGCGGCGCGAGCTGGCGGATCCGCTTGCCGAAGGGGTAGATCAGCAGGATCATCAGCGCGCCCCACAGGCCGTAGTGGATGGGGCCGGAGATGCCGTAGGTGTATCCGGCGGTCGCGGATGCGTACATCGACGACGCCCAGATCCACGTGGCGGTCATGGACGCGGCCGAGATGCCGAATCCGATCTTGCCGCCGGCGGTCATGTAGCCGTCGGCGTTCTCCTTGCGCCGCGAGATGCGGAGGGACATGTAGAAGCTCCCGCCGAAGAAGATCAGCAGGAGCAGGACCACGATGGGCCAGGAAATGGTGTGCAGGTCGCCCACGAGGGGACTTCTCCTTCTCAGAGTGCGCGGCGGATCCGCGCGGATGTGCGGTGACGAACCTGGGCCACTTCCGGCGTCGCAGGCGCGGAGTAGCCCGGGGTGCGGCTCCTTTCGCGGTGGGCCCTCGCGAATGCGCGCGCGAACGCGCGGCGAGGAGATGCAGAGAGGGCGGTATGCGTCGACTGCGACTCGACGACCGCCGAGAGCGCGGGGCCGATCGCCCCGGCCGCTCGCCCGTGCGCGTCGCACGGGCCTCTTCACCATAGCAAGACCGTATTTTCGCCCTGACCGGGCGGGCGCTCGCCGCGGGCCGTCTGCTACCGTCGGCGGCATGACCCTCCGCGCGCAGCAGCCGACGCCCCTTCGCGTCGTCGCGCGCCGACGCGGCCGCCGAGTCTCGGCGGGCCGCTGCAGCCTGCGTGCCTGATGGCGCGTGAGCGGCCCGCCGTCCGGGAACCCGCTCACGAGTCAATAAGGTAGAAGTCATGACGTATTCGGTCGCCGTCTCCGGCGCCTCCGGCTATGCGGGCGGCGAGATCCTCCGTCTGCTCGCGCAGCACCCCGATGTCGAGATCCGCACGGTCACCGCGCACTCGAACGCGGGCGACCCGCTCATCCGGCACCAGCCCCACCTCCGCTCGCTGCGCCACCTCGAGCTGCAGCCCACGACGCCCGAGATCCTCGCCGGGCACGACGTCGTCTTCCTGGCGCTGCCGCACGGGCAGTCGGGCCAGTACACCGACGCGCTCGGCGACGCCGCTCTGGTGATCGACGCGGGGGCCGATCACCGGCTCGTCTCGCCCGACGCGTGGGCGCGCTTCTACGGGGGCGACTTCCACGAGCCGTGGACGTACGGGGTGCCGGAGCTCCTCGCAGGCCGGGAGAAGCAGCGCGAGCGCCTCCGCGGAGCGACGCGCATCGCGGCCCCCGGCTGCAACGCCTCCACCGTGTCGCTCAGCATCGCGCCGGGCGTCGCCGCGGGGGTCGTCGACGCCTCCGACATCGTCAGCGTGCTCGCGGTGGGCCCGTCGGGCGCGGGCAAGAGCCTCAAGCCCCACCTGCTCGGCAGTGAGATCCTCGGCTCGGCCAACCCGTACGCGGTGGGCGGCACCCACCGGCACATCCCCGAGATCCAGCAGGCGCTGCGCGACGCGGGGGCGCCCGATCCGCGCATCTCGTTCACGCCCGTCATCGTGCCGATGTCCCGGGGGATCCTCGCAACGACGACGGCGCCGATCGCCCCCGGCGCCTCGGACGCCGAGATCCGCGCGGCGTGGGAGGACGCGTACGGCGACGAGCCATTCGTGCAGCTGCTGCCCGAGGGCGAGGTGCCGCGCACGGCCGACGTGATCGGCGCCAACACGGCTCTCGTGGGGCTCGCGATCGACCGGTCGGCGAACCGCGTCGTCGTCGTGACCGCCGTCGACAACCTCGCCAAGGGGACCGCGGGCGCCGCGATCCAGTCCATGAACATCGCGCTGGGGCTCTCGGAGACCACGGCGCTCACCGTGAACGGAGTCGCACCGTGACCGTCACCGCAGCGAAGGGGTTCGAGGCGGCGGGCGTCGCGGCGGGCCTGAAGTCCACGGGGAAGCCCGACGTGGCCCTCGTCGTCAACCGCGGCCCGCGGAAGACGGGCGCCGCCGTGTTCACGTCGAACCGGGCGCAGGCGAATCCCATCATCTGGTCGAAGCAGGCCGTCGCCGACGGCCGCGTCGACGCGATCGCGCTCAACTCGGGCGGCGCGAACTGCTTCACCGGATCCTTCGGCTTCCAGACCAGCCACCTCACGGCCGAGCGGGTCGCGGAGCTGCTCGGCGCGAGCGCGGGCGACGTGCTCGTCTGCTCGACGGGCCTCATCGGCACGGGAGACGAGGTCTTCCGCGCCAAGGTGCTGGACGGCGTCGAGCGCGCCGCGCAGGAGCTCTCCGCGGACGGCGGGGTCGTCGCCGCCGAGGCGATCATGACGACCGACACCGTGTCGAAGACCGCCGTCGTCGAGGGCGACGGGTGGACGATCGGCGGCATGGCGAAGGGCGCGGGCATGCTCGCGCCCGGCCTCGCGACGATGCTCGTCGTCCTCACGACCGACGCCGATCTCGACCCCGCGGACGCCGACGCGCACCTCCGCGCCGCGACGCGCGTCACGTTCGACCGCCTCGACTCCGACGGCGCGATGTCGACGAACGACCAGGTCACGCTCCTCGCCTCCGGGGCCTCGGGCGTCTCGCCGGATCCCGACGGGTTCCGCGCCGCGCTCACGCGTCTGTGCCTCGACCTGGCCGAGCAGCTCATGGGCGACGCCGAGGGCGCGAGCCACGACATCCTCATCGACGTCCTCCACGCGGCGAGCGAGGAGGAGGCCGTCGAGGTCGGCCGGTCGGTCGCCCGCAACAGCCTCTTCAAGACCGCGATCTTCGGCAACGACCCGAACTGGGGCCGCGTGCTGGCCGCGATCGGCACGACCTCCGCGCGCTTCGACCCCTACGACGTCGACGTGACGATCAACGGCGTGCGCGTGTGCACGAAGGGCGGCCCCGACCGTCCGCGCGAGGAGGTCGACCTGACGCCGCGTCGCACGAGCGTCGTCATCGACCTCATCGCGGGCGACCACGACGCCACGATCATGACGAACGACCTCACCCACGCCTACGTCCACGAGAACAGCGCATACTCCTCATGACACCGCCTCCCATCGACCTGCAGCACACGAGCCCCGAGGAAGCCGAGTTCAAGGCCTCGACGCTCATCGAGTCGCTGCCCTGGCTGAAGCAGTATCGCGACCAGATCGTCGTCGTGAAGTACGGCGGGAACGCGATGATCTCGGAGGAGCTGCAGGACGCGTTCGCCGCGGACATCGCCTACCTCCGCTACGTCGGCATCAAGCCCGTCGTCGTGCACGGCGGCGGCCCGCAGATCTCCAGCATGCTCGACCGGCTCGCCATCCCGAGCGAGTTCCGGGGCGGGTACCGCGTCACGTCGACCGAGGCGATCTCGGTCGTGCGCATGGTGCTGACGGGGCAGATCAACCCGCAGCTCGTCGCCAAGATCAACTCGCACGGATCCTTCGCCGTGGGCCTGTCGGGCGAGGACGCCGCGCTGTTCGGGGGCCGCCGCCGCGGCGTCCTGATCGACGGCGTCGAGCAGAGCCTCGGACGGGTGGGCGACGTCGTCGAGGTGGATCCGACCCCCGTGATCGACCACCTGCGTGCCGACCGCGTCCCCGTCGTCGCGGGGGTCGCGCCCGACCTCGACAACCCGGGTCAGACGCTCAACATCAACGCCGACGCCGCCGCGAGCGCCCTCGCCCGCGCCCTCGGCGCGAAGAAGCTCGTCATCCTCACCGACGTCGCGGGGCTGTACGCCGACTGGCCGAACCGCGACTCGCTCGTCTCCCACCTCAGCTCGACCGAGCTGCGGGAGCTGATGCCGAGGCTCGAGTCGGGGATGATCCCCAAGATGCAGGCGTGCCTCGACGCGGTCGACGGCGGCGTCGAGAAGGCGTCGATCATCGACGGACGCGTGCCGCACTCGGTGCTCGTCGAGCTGTTCACCAGCAACGGAATCGGAACGGAGGTCGTGGCATGACGACCGCACCCTGGACGGAAGCCACCTCGCGCGATCTCATGAACGTCGGGGGCCGACTCGCGAACCTCGTGCGCGGCGAGGGATCCCACGTGTGGGACGACGAGGGGAGGCGCTACCTCGACTTCCTCGGCGGCATCGCCGTCAACTCCCTCGGACACGCGCACCCCGTGTTCGCGGAGGCGGTCTCGCGCCAGGCGGCCACGCTGGCGCATGTGTCGAACTACTTCGCGACGCCCCCGCAGCTCGAGCTCGCCGCGCGCCTCAAGCGCCTCGCCGGCACGGGGGAGTCCGGCCGCGTGTTCCTCGCGAACTCGGGCACGGAGGCGAACGAGACGGCGCTCAAGCTCGCCCGTCTGCACGGCGGACGCACGGGCCGCGGCGCGATCCTCTGCCTCGAGGGGGCCTTCCACGGGCGCTCGACGGGCGCCCTCGCGATCACCCCGAAGGCCGCCTACCAGGAGCCGTTCGCGCCGCTCCTGCCCGGCGTGCGCACGGTCGCGCGCTCGATCGCGGCGCTCGAGGAGGCCTTCGCCGCCGGAGACGTCGCGGCGATCTTCATCGAGCCGATCCAGGGCGAGGCCGGCGTCGTCGAGCTGCCGGAGGGCTTCCTCCGTCGCGCTCGCGAGCTGGCCACGGAGAACGACGCGCTGCTCATCCTCGACGAGGTGCAGACCGGATCCGGCCGCACGGGGGAGTGGTTCGCGTTCCAGCGCGAGGGGATCGTCCCCGACGCCGTCACGCTCGCGAAGGCGGTGGCCGCCGGCTTCCCCGCCTCCGCGCTCATCACCTTCGGCGCCGCGAGCGACCTGTTCTTCCCCGGCACGCACAACTCGACGTTCGGCGGCAACCCGCTCGCGAGCGCGGTCGCGAACGCCGTCCTGGCGCACATCGAGGACACGGATCTGCTGGCGAACGTGACCGCGCGCGGCGCGGAGCTGCGCGCGGGCGTCGAGGGGATGCGCCTGGTGGCGGGCACCCGCGGCGCGGGTCTGCTCATCGGCATCGAGCTCGACCGGCCGGTCGCGGCGGAGATCGCGCAGGAGGCGCTGACCCGCGGGCTCGTCGTGAACGCGCCCGCGCCCGACGTGATCCGCATCGCGCCGGCGTACACGATCGGCGACGACGAGATCGCCGAGTTCCTCTCCCTCTTCCGCGACGCGCTCGCCGCCGTCGCCGACGCACGCCCCTCGGAGGTCCCCGCATGACCCGTCACTTCCTGCGCGACGACAGCATCACCCCCTCCGAGCAGCGCGAGATCCTCGCGCTCGCGGAGGAGCTGAAGCGGGATCGCTGGTCTCAGAAGCCGCTCGAGGGGCCGCAGACGGTGGCGGTCATCTTCGATAAGTCGTCGACCCGCACCCGGGTGTCGTTCGCGGTGGGCATCGCCGACCTCGGCGGATCCCCGCTCATCATCTCGACCGCGAGCAGCCAGCTGGGCGGCAAGGAGACGCCGAGCGACACCGCGCGCGTGCTCGAGCGCCAGGTCTCTGCGATCGTGTGGCGCACGTACGCGCAGGAGGGGCTCGAGCAGATGGCGCAGGGCACGTGCGTACCCGTCGTCAACGCGCTGAGCGACGACTTCCACCCGTGCCAGCTCCTCGCGGACCTCCTCACGATCCGCGAGCACAAGGGCGAGACCGCCGGGCTCACGATGTCGTTCTTCGGCGACGGCCGCAGCAACATGGCGCACTCCTATGTCCTCGCCGGCGTGATGGCGGGCATGCACGTGCGCGTCGTCAGCCCGGAGGCCTACGCCCCGCGCGCCGACGTGGTCGCCGACGCGCGGCGGCTGGCGGAGGAGACCGGCGGGTCGATCTCGCTCGTCTCGGATGCCGAGGAGGGCGCCCGCGGCGCCGACGTCGTCGTCACCGACACGTGGGTGTCGATGGGCAAGGAGGACGAGAAGCAGCAGCGTCTGCGCGACCTCATCGGCTACAAGGTCACCCAGCGGGTGATGTCCTGGGCCGACCCCGAGGCGATCTTCATCCACTGCCTTCCGGCCGACCGCGGCTACGAGGTCGACACCGAGGTCATCGACGGCCCCCAGAGCGTCATCTGGGACGAGGCGGAGAACCGCCTCCACGCACAGAAGGCGCTGCTCGTGTGGCTGCTGCGTCAGCAGGAGGCGTAGGACCCGCCCGTCTCCTCCGTCGGGCGCGGCTCGACGGACCCGGCCGCGAGCCCGGCGTCGATCTGGCGCGCGGGCTCGCGGTCTTCGGCATGTTCGCGGCGCACGTGCTGCCTCCGGGCGAACCGCTGCGCTGGGGCGATCCGTCGACGTGGCCGAGCATCGTCCACGGCAGCTCGTCGATCCTGTTCGCGACCCTCGCGGGCGTCTCGCTCGCGCTGCTGTCCGGCGGGCCCCGGCCGGCGACGGGGCCGCGGCTCGCCGTGCTGCGCGGACGGGTCCTCGTGCGCGCGGGCGCGCTGCTGGTCATCGGCGTCCTCCTCACGGCGCTTCCGACCCCGGTGTACGTGATCCTGCCGGCGTACGGGATCCTCTTCGCGCTCGCGCTGCCGCTCCTCTCCCTGCGGGCCGGCGCCCTGGCCGCGACCGCCGCGGCGCTCGCGGTCGCGACGCCGTTCGCCTACGCGGCGCTCGACCGGACGGCGGCGGGGGAGGCGCTCGCGTCCCCGCCGCTCGCGGACCTCGTCGGGTGGCACTACCCGTTCCTCGTGTGGATCTCGTTCCTCGCCGCGGGCCTCGCCGTCGGGCGATCCGGTCTGGGATCGCCGCTCGTCGCCGCGGGGCTGGTGCTGGCGGGGCTCGGGCTCGCGGCGGTCGGCTCGGCGATCGGATCCTCCTCCGCCCCCGCGCTGAGCGCGGAGCCGCACGGCAGCGGGCTGGGCGAGACGATCGGATCCGGCGGGCTCGCGATCGCGGTCATCGGCGCGTGCGTGCTCGTGTGCCGCACGCCGTTGCGCCACCTGCTGTGGCCGGTGCGCGCCGTGGGGTCCCTCGCCCTGACGGCGTACGTCGGCCAGCTCGTCGCCTGGAGCATCTGGATCGCGGCGGCATCGGCGGGCGGACGCGACGTGGATCCTCTGGGCGGCTTCTGGGCGGTCGAGCCGTTCTGGCCGATGACGATCGGCACGCTCGTGCTCTGCACCCTCTGGGCGCTTCTCGTGGGGCGAGGGCCGCTTGAGGCGCTGCTCGGATCCGTCGCCCGCGGCATCGTGCCCGGGTCGGCGTCGGCGCCGGGCGCCGGAGGAGGGGAGGCGGCCCGCTAGGGTGGAGCCCGTGAGCACGCCTGAGCACGAGACCCCCGCCCACGGCACGAACGACGGCGCCCTCTGGGGCGGCCGCTTCGCCTCCGGCCCCAGCCCGGCCCTGCAGGATCTGAGCCGGTCGACCCACTTCGACTGGAAGCTCGCCCTCTACGACATCCGCGGATCCCACGCGCATGCGACGGCGCTCGAGCAGGCCGGCTATCTGTCGGCCGACGACGCCCGCGAGATGCACGCCGGGCTCGATCGACTCGCCGAGAAGGTGCGCGCGGGCGAGATCCGTCCGCGTCCGGAGGACGAGGACGTGCACGGCGCCCTCGAGCAGATGCTCCTCGACGAGGTGGGCCCGGAGCTCGGCGGGCGTCTGCGCGCGGGGCGCAGCCGCAACGACCAGATCGCGACCTTCGTGCGCATGTACCTCCTCGACCACGCCGAGATCATCGGCCGCGAGGTGCTGCAGCTCGTCGACGCGCTCGTCGCCCAGGCCGAGGCGCACCCCGGTGCGATCCTCCCCGGCCGCACCCACCTGCAGCACGCGCAGCCGGTGCTCCTCGCGCACCACCTGCAGGCGCACGCCTGGCCGCTCGTCCGCGATCTCGAGCGGCTGCGCGACTGGCGCGTCCGCGCGTCCGTCTCGCCGTACGGGGCCGGCGCGCTCGCGGGATCCACCCTGGGCCTCGACCCGGCGCTCGTCGCGCGCGAGCTGGGCCTCGATCGCCCGGCCGAGAACTCGATGGACGCCACGTCCGCGCGCGACGTGGTCGCGGAGTTCGCCTTCGTCGCCGCGCAGATCGGCATCGACCTCTCGCGTCTGTCGGAGGAGATCATCGCGTGGAACACGCGCGAGTTCGACTTCGTCACGCTCGACGACGGCTACTCGACGGGGTCGAGCATCATGCCGCAGAAGAAGAACCCCGACATCGCGGAGCTCGCGCGCGGCAAGTCGGGCCGGCTCATCGGCAATCTCACGGGCCTGCTCGCGACGCTCAAGGCGCTCCCGCTGGCCTACAACCGCGATCTGCAGGAGGACAAGGAGCCGGTCTTCGACTCGGTCGAGACGCTCGAGGTGCTCCTGCCCGCCTTCACCGGCATGGTCGCGACCCTGCGCTTCCACACCGAGCGCATGGAGCAGCTCGCTCCCGAGGGCTTCTCCCTCGCGACGGATGTCGCCGAGTGGCTCGTGAAGCAGGGGGTGCCCTTCCGCGACGCCCACGAGATCTCGGGATCCCTGGTCCGCGCCTGCGAGGAGCGCGGGATCGGACTCGAGGACGCCGACGACGCGCTCCTGGCGGAGACGTCGTCGCATCTGACGCCGGGCGTGCGCGAGGTGCTCACGGTCGCGGGGTCGGTCGCCTCGCGGGCGGGCGTCGGGGGCACGGCTCCCGAGCGGGTCGTGGAGCAGCGCGCGGAGCTCGTCGAGCGCGCCCAGGCGGCGTTCCACGCGCTCACCGGAAAGTAGGATCGATGTCCATGAGCGAAACCGCAGCGCCCCTCGCCGAGCAGGCCAACGATCCGTCGTTCGACACCGTGTGGGACGAGCTCGTCTGGCGCGGACTCGTGCAGGTCTCGACCGATCAGGAGGCGCTGCGGGAGGCGCTCTCGGGCGACCCCCTCGTCTTCTACTGCGGCTTCGACCCGACCGCCCCGAGCCTCCACCTCGGCAACCTCGTCCAGCTGCTCACGATGCGTCGCATCCAGCTGGCGGGGCACAGGCCGCTCGGCCTCGTCGGCGGGTCGACGGGACTCATCGGCGACCCGCGGCCCACGGCGGAGCGCACGCTCAACACCCCCGAGACGGTGGGTGAGTGGGTCACGCGCCTGCGGGCGCAGGTCGAGCGCTTCCTCAGCTTCGAGGGCGACAACGCGGCGCGCGTGGTGAACAACCTCGACTGGACGGCGCCGCTGTCGGCGATCGACTTCCTGCGGGAGATCGGGAAGCACTACCGCGTCGGGACGATGCTCGCGAAGGACGCGGTGAGCGCGCGGCTGAAGTCGGACGCCGGCATCAGCTACACCGAGTTCAGCTACCAGATCCTGCAGGGCATGGACTACCTGGAGCTGTTCCGCCAGTACGGGTGCGTGCTGCAGACGGGCGGGTCGGACCAGTGGGGCAACCTCACGAGCGGCACCGACCTGATCCGCCGCGTCGAGGGCGCGTCCGTGCACGCCTTCGGCACGCCGCTCATCACCAACAGCGACGGCACGAAGTTCGGCAAGAGCGAGGGCAACGCGATCTGGCTCGACGCCGAGATGTGCAGCCCGTACGCGATGTACCAGTTCTGGCTGAACACCGACGACCGCGACGTCGTCGACCGGCTCAAGGTGTTCACCTTCCTCACCCGCGATGAGATCGCGGCGTACGAGGCGCTCGTCGCGAGCGAGCCGTTCCGCCGCGCCGCGCAGAAGCGCCTCGCGCTCGAGGTGACGGCGACGGTGCACGGTCTGGACGCGACGCAGAAGGCGATCGCGGCGTCCGAGGCCTTCTTCGGGCGGGGGGACCTGTCGGCTCTCGACGCCGAGACCCTCGTCGCCGCGCTGGGCGAGCTCCCCCACGCGGAGCTCGCGTCCGGCACCTCCGTCATCGACGCGCTCGTCGCGACGCAGCTCGTGTCGAGCGCGTCCGAGGCGCGTCGCGCGATCGCGCAGGGCGGCGTCTCGCTCGACGGCGAGAAGGTCGCGGGAGACGACGCGACGGTGACCGGATCCCTCCCGGGCGGCACCTCGGTGCTGCGCCGGGGCAAGAAGGCCCTCGCCGGAGTCTTCATCCGCTGACGCACGACCGGAGCCCGACGACATGAGCCAGAGCGACGAAGCCACGGGACGCCGCGCCGAGCTGCGCGCCCGCATCGAGGCGCGCGACGCCGCACGGGCCGCGTCGGGGGCTCAGGCGGAAGCGGGCGGCGCGACGGCACCGGCGGCCTCCCAGGTGGTCGCCGACGCGATCGGCGGGAGATTCCCGTGGGCCACCTCCCACGTCGAGTGGGCCGCGCAGGTTCCGTGGAAGGACGCCGACGCCGCGCGAGGCGCCGTGGGCGAGCGGGTCTCGTCCGCGCTGCGCGACGCGGCGCCGGGCTCGCGCACGGAGCGCGCGCGTCGGCACATCGAGGCGTCCGGGGTGACGGACGACGCGCAGAAGCTCGCCACCGCGGAGGGACGCAGCGAGGCGCAGCGCGAGCTCGGCGTCTACGCGGCCGGGAAGCTGGGGGAGCGGTTCGGCCTCGCCGACGGCGAGGCGGCGCGACTGCTCCAGGAGTCGCGCGCCCTGGCGACCCGCGAGGGCCGGCAGCGGATGCTCGCGGAGCAGGCGGGTCGGACCCACGACGCCCTCGCGCTGCGGAGCGGGTCGATCCAGGAGCGGCGGGAGCAGACGCGCGCCCTCCTCGAGAGCACCGCGGGCGCGAGCCTTCCCCAGCGCGCCGCGCGGGGCGCGATCGTGGGCGGCGTGATCGCGCTCGTCGTGCTGATCCTCGTCCTCATCGCCTGCGTCTCGCTCCTGGGGTCGCTCGCGGACGGGAGCCCGGACGCGGCTGCCGCGCTGGTCGATCAGGTGCAGGCGACACGCCCGGGTGTGGGGTGGTTTGCTGGGGCGTGGGGTTCTGCGTAA
>NZ_JAMXWT010000038.1:0-6130 GCF_050958665.1 Microbacterium sp. gxy059
AGCGGCGATCTCGGGCGCGGTGGTTCTGCGCCGGATGTCGGCGGCGACGGCGTACCGGATCGCGCGGTTCGCGGAGGCGAACGGGCTGTCGTTCCGTCGCTGGACGTCCGGCGCGGGATACGCCGGCATGCCGTTCACCTACGGACACGGTCATGACCGGTTCCTCGTGCTGAACGGACGCCGGAAGGGGCGGCCGGTCGAGTTCGGGAACCTCTCGTTCCTGGAGGGCGTGGGGCGCTACATGCCGCGCCGGTGCGGGTACGTCGCGATCGGGCTGCCGAGAGCGCTTCCGCACATGGTCCTCGACGCGCGGCATTCGCAGGCGCTTCTGGGCCTGACGCTGCCGAACCCGCCGCACGCGTCGCAGCGCGTCGGGGTCGGTGCGGGGCGGGCGTTCTCGCTGTATGCGGTGGACGGGGCGGAGCCGATCGCGAGGGCGCTGTTCACGCCCGAGATCGTCGATCGCTTCGCGGTGCTTGCGAGGCGGTTCGACATGGAGATCACGGGGGACCGGCTGTTCCTGTATTCGCGTCGCGACGTCTCGACGGGGAGCGCGGATCGCTGGCGCGAGACGATGGGCATGGTCGACGACATCGCCGGATCCGTCTCGACGTGGCCGGTGTGGCCCGTCGTCCGGGGGATGCGCGGGGTGACGGATCATCCGCCGATGCGCACGGGGCGCGTGCGCAAGTACCTGCTGCCGGCGATCATCGGCGTCGTGCTGTTCGCGCTCCTGCTCTGGTACGGTCTCGCCGGCGGGTGAGGCGCTCTCGCGCCGGTGCATCGTCCGTGTGCGACGGGCGGAAGGCGGTGATCGACGCCTGCGGAGCCGCGTGATGTCCCGACGCGGCAGTCAGGCCGGCCGCGGGGCGAGCGGGGCCCCGTTCGGGACGGGCATGGGTACTTCTCCCCATCGACATGTCGGCGGGGGCATTCCTAGGTTGGGAGGAGGCGCCCGGCCGCGAGGCCGCGCAGACGTGACATGAAGGGGGCGACATGGGCGACGTCTACATCTCCTATTCCGAACTCGGCGAGGTCGAGACCAACCTGACCGACATCGTCGCGGAGTTCGAGAACGCGGTGGGCAACTCCGACGAGCTCGAGGCCGCGATCAGCGATCCGTACGGCCGGCACGAGCTGCGCAACGGCGCGCGGGAGTTCGAGGAGCGCTGGGACAAGAAGCGCGGCGAGCTCTCGGAGGACCTCAGCAAGATCCTGGAGCGGGTGACGGGGATCCTCGACGGGTTCCGCGAAGGCGATGACGAGCTCGCGATCGCTCTCGAGCCGGAGGAGTGAAGGACGCCATGGACAGGTCACCCGCAGGGCGCGACATCGAATACGTCAAGGGCAGCCCCGATGCGATCACCAGCCGCGGAGAGGCGATCGGCGAGCTCGGCCAGCAGATGATCGACAGCGCGACCGTGCTCGAGCAGATCGCGACGCGGTCCAGCGAGCAGCAGGGCCAGGCGATCGAGAAGCTCATCGAGACGATCGACGACGCCTACAAGCAGCTGAAGGAGGCCGGTGAGCTGTACAAGCCCGTCGGCCCGGTTCTCGTCACCTACGGCGAGGCGCTCTCCGACGTGCAGCCGAAGATCCGCACGCACGTCGACAACTGCGAGAACCTGTGGACGACGTACGACTCCCTCCCCGGCAAGGTCGATCCCCGGGGAACGGGAGGGCTCTTCCAGCCCGACGAGGGCAGCCCCGAAGCCGATCAGCAGGCGGACGAGGACGCCGCGAAGAAGGAGGCGTTCGAAGCCTGGGAGGAGGAGGCCGGCTACTTCGACGCCGACTACGACACGTGGGAGCAGGCGTTCGACGACGCCGTCAGCGGCATCACCGACGAGATGTCGGGGAAGATCGCCGACGGCTGGACGCAGACGCTCGCGCTGATCAAGGACATCCTCTCCTGGGCGGGCTTCGTCCTCGCCATCGCGGCGATCGTCATCGGCGGCCCGTTCATCGGCGCTCTCGCCGCGATCGTCGCCGGCCTGACCCTGATCGTCACGGTCATCCAGTTCGCGCGAGGCGAGGCGTCGTGGGTCGATCTCACGCTCGCGGTCATCGACGTGCTCCCCGTGGGGAAGATCGTCGGGATCATCGGAGAGGGCGGCACCTTCGGCAAGATGGCCGGCAAGTTCGGATCCGAGTTCGTCGGCCAGTACAAGGGCGTCACGGAGATAGGGTCGCTGTCGGCCATGTGGAAGGAAGGCGGATCCTTCGGCGGGATGATGACCCGCCTGTTCACGGGCAACAGCCTCGACTTCTTCGAGAAGATGGGCACGGCGTCGGGGGGACAGCTCGTCGCCGGGATCATCGACCTCCACTACGGGATGGGCAAGGGCTTCTTCCGCGTCGACGGCATCATCTCGCGCTTCGTCCCCGGGTACGACGGGTTCAAGAGGGAGTTCGGGAACGTCGACGTGGGCGACGACTACCTGCCGGTCCTGGACGTGATCTGGTGACGTCGATCCGCGCACGCGCAGCCGTCGAGTCGGGAGGCTGGATCGAGGTCCCGGAGCTCGCCGACGCGCAGGAGCGGGACCGCTGGTCGGCGGCCGTCGTCGATGCCGTGTCGCGGGCGCACGCCGAGCGCTTCGACCCCGACGCCGCGCCGTCGATCCAGGAGCTCGTCGGCGCGATCGCCGATGCGCGTGCGGACAGCGACCTCCTCCTGCTCGCGTTCCTGCCCACGCGCGGCCCCGTCGCGGCGACCGTGAGCGTCACGCTGGTCGAGCCGGAGCCCGTCGAGCGCTGGCGCGAGGCCGGGTACGCGCTGAGCTCCATCCGCACAGACCACCTGGGGGAGGGGATGCTCGCCACGCGCGCTCCGGCCGAGGTCGCGGACGGGCGGCGCCTCGTCGGCCACGAGTGCATGTTCGCGTTCGTCGACGGCGACGCGTGCGTCGTCGTGAGGGTGCCGCCGACCGCCCCGCCGCTCTTCGAGCGGATGCAGCCCGGGCTCGCCGAGATCGTCCGGTCGCTCGTCGTGGAGTTCGATGACGGCAGGGCCTTCGTAGGGCGCCCCATCGCGGGCCTGCCGGACGGGGCGGCCGACGCGTGGCAGATTGGAACGCATGACGCTGCCTGATGTCGGGTCCGACCCGCTGCCGCCCGCGTCGTGGGCGAGAAGCGTGTCCCGGTACGATCCGCACGGGCTGGATCTGCTGGAGGCGCACGTGGTCGCGCATCGGGGGAAGGCCGCCGCGTGGACGGCGCTGTCGGTTCCTCGGCGGATCTGGGCGGGGCTCATCGGGTTCGTGCCGTGGCTGGCGTCGATCGGCGGGTTCGCGGCGCTGCTGGGCGATGATCGCGCGATCCGTCTCGGTCGGATGACCGAGCGGGACGCCGGGGACATCCCGTTCGCGGCGGTCTGCTATGCGGTGGCGGCCATCGGGGTCGCGGTGCTGTTCGTGCGGTGGGCGCGCGGAGGGCGCAGGCGCACGCCCGGCCTGCGCCTGACCATGACGATCATCTTCGTGTTCGGCGCGCTCGGGATCCCCGTGGCATACATGCTGGCGGCGGAAGACGGCGTGGGGATGGGCCTCATGATGGTGCCGACCTACGTGATGATGGGTCTCGCGGCCGTGCTGTTCGTCCTCGTGCAGATGTCGCCCCCGGCGGAGCCGGCGGCGGTGGACATCGAGCTCGAGGACCTCGACGAGAAGACGGTGAGACATCTCATGAAGCAGCGGGGTCGGGCGATCGACGAGCTGGTGAAGCGCGGCCTGCTGCCCGACGAGAACATCGAGGCGCTGAAGGCGCGCCCGCTCGGCCGCCTGCACATCGAGGAGGACGCATGACCGACGACAGCGGCATGACGCTGCGCGAGCAGCTCGGCGGGGCCGCAGAGCCCGACTTCGAGATCGACCTCCCCGCGGGATGGGAGAGGCGCGAGGTCGGCGACGAGGACCGCGCCGAGCTCAGCGCGGCGATGCGGAAGCGGTTCCTGAGCATCCAGCGCCCCGACCTGTACGCCGTCGTCCGCGCCATGGTCGACAACTCCTACGAGGCGATGCAGAGCGAGGGCGCGCTCGCCTACTACGCGGCGACGACCGGCGACGAGGACACCCTGTGGATCCCCGGATCCATCATCGTGTCGAAGCGCGCCGCGACGCCCGAGATCACCCTCGACCAGATGGTGGCGCATGCGATCCGGGAGTTCGGCGCGAAGCCGCTGTTCGGCGACAAGCGCTTCATCCGGTTCGAACGCGACGAGATCGTGAAGGCCGGCGACGCGTCCATCGGCCTCACGACCGTCGAATACCTCACCCCGATCCCGACCACGAAGCGTCGCCGCGCGCTGCACTTCACGGCGACGGTGAGCCGCCCCGCCGAGGCCGACGCGGACGACGAGCAGGTCGTCGCCTCGAAGCAGCTCTACGACGCCTGCATCTCCACGCTGCGCTGGGTCCCGCCCCGGGGCGCGTGAGGGCGGAGGCGAGCCCGCAGGGCTGCCGGGGCGCATCGTCACGCCCCCGGATCCGCGCCGACGCGCGAAGCGGCCCCGCTCCCTTCGGGAACGGGGCCGCAGAGCCTCAGCGGGTCGGCGTCAGATGACGCCCTGCGCGATCATCGCGTCGGCGACGCGCTCGAAGCCCACGATGTTCGCGCCGGCCACGTAGTCGCCGGGGGTGCCGTAGCGCTCGGCGGCGCGGAAGGTCGCGTCGTGGATGTCGCCCATGATCTCGCGCAGCCGGTTCTCGCTGTCGGCGAAGCTCCAGCGCTGGCGGGCCGAGTTCTGGCTCATCTCGAGCGCCGACGTCGCGACGCCGCCCGCGTTCGCGGCCTTGCCGGGGGCGAACAGCACGCCCGCCTGCTGGAACGCCTCGACGGCCTCCGGCACGCACGGCATGTTGGCGCCCTCCGCGACGGCGCGCACGCCGTTCGCGATGAGCGCCTGCGCCGACTCGGCGCTCAGCTCGTTCTGCGTCGCGGCGGGCACGGCGATGTCGGCCGGCACCTCCCACACGTTCCCGCGCTCCACGAAGCGGGCGCCGGGGCGGCGGTTCGCGTACTCGACGATGCGGCCGCGCTCGACCTCCTTGATCTGCCGCAGCAGGCCCAGGTCGATGCCGGCGTCGTCGACGACGTAGCCGCTCGAGTCGGAGGCCGTCACAGCCCGGCCGCCGAGCTGCGTGACCTTCTCGATGGCGTAGATCGCGACGTTGCCGGATCCCGACACCGCGACGCGCTTGCCCTCGAGGGTCTCGCCGTGCACGGCGAGCATCTCCTGCACGAAGAACACGGCGCCGTAGCCGGTGGCCTCCGTGCGCACCTGCGCGCCGCCCCAGCCGATGCCCTTGCCCGTGAGGATCCCCGAGACGTGCTGGTTCGTGAGCTTGCGGTACATGCCGAACAGGTAGCCGATCTCGCGGCCGCCCACGCCGATGTCGCCCGCGGGCACGTCGGTGTGCTCGCCGATGTGGTGCCACAGCTCGTTCATGAACGACTGGCAGAACCGCATGACCTCGGCGTCGCTGCGGCCGTGCGGGTCGAAGTCGCTGCCGCCCTTGCCGCCGCCGATGCCCTGACCGGTGAGCGCGTTCTTGAAGATCTGCTCGAAGCCGAGGAACTTGATGATCGACAGGTTGACCGACGGGTGGAACCGCAGGCCGCCCTTGTACGGCCCGAGGACCGACGAGAACTGCACGCGGTAGCCGCGGTTGACCTGCAGCTTCCCGGAGTCGTCGACCCACGGCACGCGGAACATGACCTGGCGCTCCGGCTCGACGAGCCGCTCCAGCACGCCGTTGTCGACGTACTCGGGGCGCTTCTCGAGCACCGAGCCGATCGAGTGCAGAACCTCGTGCACCGCCTGATGGAACTCCGGCTCGTGAGGGCTTCGCGCTCGCACCGTGTCGAACACGGGCTGGACGGCGTCGCTGAGCGGGTGGAAGTCGGCAGTGGTCTCGGTCACGCGGGTGCTTTCTGGAAGAGGAGCGGTTGACGGCGATCGTGTCGCGTGAGGGGCGCCGGATCGGCGCGCCCGATCACATTACCGGGTCGCCCCGGCGCGGGGCGACCCCGCCGAGACGGCGCCCCGTCGCGCGCGGGTCATTCGACCGTGAAGCGGGCCCCGGGCGGGAGGTGCGGATCCCGCGATGGGGAGGAGTTCCCCTGCGTC
>NZ_JAMXWT010000039.1:0-6117 GCF_050958665.1 Microbacterium sp. gxy059
TGCTGCGCCGCGACCTGCGCTGACCCCGGATGCGCGGGTGGGGGGGGGGGGGGGGCCCCGCCCCCCCCCCCCCCCCCCCCCCCCCCCCCTGCCTCAGAGGAGGCTCCTCACCACCCGCGGGACGCCGTTCTCCGCCGTCGAGCGATAGTCGCCCACACGCAGCTCGGCCCCCAGCACCTCGACGACCTTCAGGGGCTCCCCTCCGAGCACCCCGTTCGCGATGTCGACCCGTCCGATCGACACCTCTGCCCGCCCGAGGATCGTCTGCTTCCGGATCTCGTCCGCGGAGGGATCCCGCGTGATGACGTCGAGCACGTCGAATCCGCTCCCCGCGGCCTGCGGGACCGCGCGCACCTGGTACTGCGGGTAGATCCGCAGATGCTCCCATGCCGAGGCGTCGACGGAGTCGTCGAACGAGACCTCGACGCGGAACACCTCGGTGTCGTAGTCGTGCACCCGGGTGACGAGGCCCGTCTCCGACTCGTCCCACTCGACGCGCGCGTACGCCTTCGGGTAGCCCCACGCCTCGCGCCCATGGCGACCGAGGCGTGCTGGTCCTCGTACTCGAAGAAGTAGGTGCCGCCCGCCGCGCCGTCGAACGAGATCGGCAGGACGACGCTCGCGTCGGCCCATCCGGGCCCCGACGAGAAGTCGCCGACGCCCAGGACGAACACGTCGTCCTGCAGCTCGAAGGGCGTGCGCGCGGCGAGGCGCTCGAGCTGCTCCCGATCGCTGCGGCAGAACACCCACAGCTGCCGCAGGTCGTCGACCGCGTAGGTGGTGTTCCCCGGCAGGCTGCCGGTGTAGGCGAAGAAGTCGTCGATGTCGTAGCTCATGTGTCTCTTCCGTTCTGCCCGTCAGCGGCTCGTCGCGAGCGATCCCAGCAGAACGGGGGTGCCGTTCTCGCGGGTGGAGGCGAAGTCGGTGCGCAGGTACTCGCCGCCGAGCACCTCGCGCACCTCGAGGGGGCGCCCCCCGAGGACGTTCGAGCCGATGTCGACCGGGCCGAGCTCCACGGAGCCTCGTCCGAGGCGCCGCTCGGTCAGCTGGAAGTCCTTCGAGGTGTGGCGCATGAGCACCTCGAGGATCTCGAAGGAGTCGCCGGCGGCCTGCGGCACTCCGCGCACCTGCAGGTGCGGGGAGAAGGGGATGCCGGTCCAGGCCTCGTCGGAGACCGCGTCGTCGAACTCGACCGAGATGCTGAGGATCGGGGTGTCGTAGTCGCGCACGCTGGCGCGGGCGCCCTTCTCGTCCTTCTCGAAGTCGAACTTGGCGTAGCGCTGGGGGTAGCCCCACAGCTCGCGTCCGGCCGCGGTGCTCCAGTGCTGGTCCTCGAACTCGAAGCGGTAGTGGCCTCCGTGCGTGCCCTCGTAGGAGACGGGCAGGATGATGCCCGCGTCGAAGTAGGGGCCGGTCGAGACGTGCGAGAAGTCGGCGACCGTGACGACGAAGACGTCGCCCTCGAGCGTCAGGGGCGTCGGCGCGATGAGCTCTTCGAGCTGGGCGCGGTCGCCTCGGCAGGAGACGTTGATGGTCCCGAGATCCGGGCAGCGGTACTCGTCGCCGCCGGTCTGGTAGCCGAGGTAGCTGAAGAACGATCGGTGGTCGTGGGGCTTCGACATCAATGCGCTCCTTGGGGCCGTCGCCCGCAGGCGCGGGCGCGTGTGGCATTGACGTGACACTGAAAATTTCAGTGAGATGAAGCACGACATTTCGAACGATCTTCAGCACAGAGTGACGCGCAGGCTCCGCCCGGGGCCGCTCTGGCGGCTTCGTCCGCCCGCTCGTCCGCTGTGAAGGGAAACAGACGACGATGTCCGACCAACTGCTCATCTACCTCGCGCTCGGGGTGTACCTCGTCGCGATGATCGCCATCGGCTACTACGGCTACCGGAAGACGAAGGGCCACGAGGACGACATGCTCGGCGGGCGCAGCCTGCCCCCGTTCGTCGCCGCCATGAGCGCCGGGGTCTCCGACGCCTCGGGCTGGCTCATGATGGGGCTGCCGGGCGCGATCTACGCGGCGGGCCTCGTCGAGGGGTGGATCGCCGTCGGCCTCACGATCGGCTCGTACCTCAACTGGAAGCTCGTCGCCCCGAGGCTGCGCGCCTACACCGAGGTCGCGAAGAACTCGATCACGATCCCGAGCTTCTTCGAGAACCGGCTGCGCGACGGGAGCCGCCTGCTCCGCATCGCGTCCGGGATCATCATCCTCGTGTTCTTCACGCTCTACGTCTCGAGCGGCATGGTCGCCGGCGGCGTCTTCTTCGAGAGCTCGTTCGACTCCGACTACCTCACCGGGATGCTGCTGATCGGCGGCGTCACCCTGCTCTACACGCTCTTCGGCGGGTTCCTCGGCGCCTCGTTCACCGACGTCGTGCAGGGGCTCATGATGTTCTTCGCGCTCATCATCGTGCCCGTCATCGCGGTCGTCGCCGTCGGCGGGATCGGCGAGACGACGGCGATCGTCGAGGAGGTCGGGCCGACGCACCTGTCGGTCGTCGGCGGCGCGTTCACCGCCGCCACCGCGGTGGCGATCATCTCGGGCCTCTCGTGGGGCCTGGGATACTTCGGGCAGCCCCACATCATCGTGCGCTTCATGGCGCTGCGCAGCGCGCGCGAAGCCAAGAGCGCGCGCCGCGTCGCCGTGTCGTGGACCGCCATCTCGATGGGCGGCGCGATCATCGCGGGCCTCGCCGGACTCGCCTACATGACCGGCCACGGCATCGACCTCGCGGATCCGGAGACGGTCATGCTGGTGCTGTCCCGCACCCTGCTGCACCCCTTCGTCGCGGGGCTCATCCTCGCCTCCGTGCTCGCGGCGATCATGAGCACGATCTCGTCGCAGCTCATCGTCTGCTCCTCGGCGCTCATCGAGGACCTCTACAAGGTGGTGCGCCGCACGCCCCCGCCCGAGAAGCAGCTCGTGATGCTCGGACGGGCGAGCGTGCTCGTCATCGGGATCATCGCGATGCTCCTGGCGATCAGCCCGAACGGCTCGATCCTCGGCCTCGTGAGCTTCGCGTGGGCCGGCTTCGGGGCCGCGTTCGGGCCGATCATCCTGCTGAGCCTCTTCTGGCGCCGCCTGACGCGCTGGGGAGCACTCGCGTCGATGCTCGTGGGCACCGTGGCGGTGTTCGCGTGGAAGCCGATCGACCAGGCGCTCGGTCTCGGGCTGTACGAGATGGTCCCCGCCGTCGCGCTGAGCATGCTCGTCGCCGTCGTGGTGAGCATCGCGACCTACCGCCGCGACGAGGAGATCGAGCGCGAGTTCACCGAGACCGGATCGATCGTCCTCGTGCCCAGGGGCTGAGGTCGCAGGGGCGCGGGGAGGGATCTCCTCCTCGCTAGGATGAGACGGATGCGGGCGCCAGAGGCGCCCGCATCCGAACGGAGAGGGAGCGGACGTGGCTTTCGTGGCGGCA
Source organism: Microbacterium sp. gxy059 (assembly GCF_050958665.1). Taxonomy (NCBI): domain Bacteria; kingdom Bacillati; phylum Actinomycetota; class Actinomycetes; order Micrococcales; family Microbacteriaceae; genus Microbacterium; species Microbacterium sp. gxy059. The sequence goes on from NZ_JAMXWT010000039.1 coordinate 3,426, forward strand.
GGAGCGGCTCAGGACAGTCTCGGCGCCCGCGCCTATCGCGAGATCTGGCAGCGGATCGTCCACCTCGACTATCCGCCCCTCGCGGTGCTCGACGAGAAGGCCCTCAGCGCCGACCTCGGCGTCGGGCTCTCGCCGATCCGCCAGGCGCTGCGCCGGCTGGAGTACGACGGGCTCGTCATGATCCTGCCCCGCCGCGGCACCCTCACCACCGAGGTCGGCCTGCACGCCGCGCAGTGGGAGCTCGAGATCCGCTCCGAGATCGAGGCGCTCGCCGCCCGGCTGGCGGCGCGGCGCGGGAGCGCCGATCAGCACGCGCGGCTCCTCGCCCACGTCGACGAGATGGAGCGCATGGCCGACCTGCCGAGCGACCTCGAGACGGTCATGCGCTTCACCGATCTCGACAGCGAGCTGCATCGCATGATCTACCGGCAGACCGGCAACCCCAGCCTCGTCGCCGACCTCGAGCGCCACTTCGCCCACGCGCTGCGCATCTGGTTCTACTGCCACCGCTCCCGTCCCGAGCCCGACGTGGGCTTCACCCTCGAGAGCTACGGCGTCGAGGCCTACCGGGAGATCGCCGAGGCGATCGCGGCGCGCGAGGGCGACCGCGCCGCCGACCTCATGCGCCGCCACGTCATCCGGGACACGGAGGACGCGCTCTCGCTGCTGCGCTCCGCGTCGCCCGGATCCTGACCTCGCGCGGACGCGGGAGGATGGGGGCGTGCAGATCCACGAGATGAGCCTCATCGACCTCGCCGCCGAGCTGCGTTCCGGCGGACTCGCGCCGCGGGAGGCGGTCGACCACTTCCTCGACCGCATCGCCCGCCACGACGCCGGCCTCGGGGCCTTCGCGGAGGTCACCGCCGACCGCGCGCGGCGTGCCGCGGACGCGCTCGCCGCTCCCGCGGAGGACGCGCCGCCCCTGTGGGGCGTCCCCCTCGCGGACAAGGACCTCACCGCCAGGGCGGGCGTGCCGACGCGCTACGGATCCCGCGCGTTCGCCCATCACGTGCCGGATCGCTCCGACCCGCTCGCCGTCGCGGTCGACGAGGCGGGCGCGGTGAGCCTCGGCAAGACGAGCACGCCCGAGTTCGGCCTCACGGGCTTCACCGAGCCGTTCGCCGGCCCGATCGCGCGCAGCCCCTGGGATCCGTCGACGGGCGCGGGCGGCTCGAGCGGGGGAGCGGCGGCGGCCGTCGCCGCGGGGCTGCTCCCCGCGGCGCCCGCCTCCGACGGCGGCGGATCCATCCGGATCCCGGCCGCGACCGTCGGCGTCGTGGGCCTCAAGCCCTCGCGCGGCAGGATCCCGTTCCAGGCCCCCGCAGGGCTCGGCGTCTCCGGCCCGATCGCCCGCGGCGTCGCCGACGCGGCGCTGCTGCTCGACGCCCTCATCGGCACGGCTCCCCGGTCGTTCGCCACGGGCGCGCCCGGCGGGGGCCCCTTCCTCGACGCGGCGCGGCGCGAGCCCGGGCGCCTGCGGATCGGGGCCACGACAGCCACCGTGTGGGACGGCTGGACGGACACGACGCTCGATCCGGGCGCGCGGGAGGCCTACGACCGGGCGATCGCGATGCTCGAGGGCGCGGGGCACGTCGTCGAGGACGCGCCGTGGCGGCCAGAGGGCTACCCCGAGATGTTCGTCACGCTGTGGCGGGCGTCCGCCGCGCGCATCCCCCTGACCGAGGAGCAGCTCGATCGCGACGCGGAGCCCCTCACCGCGTGGCTCGTCCGGGAGGGCAGGGCGCTCTCCGCCGCCGACGTCCTCGGCGCCCAGGACGCCGCCCTGGCTTTCGAGCGCGCCACGATCGAGGCGTTCGCGCCCTTCGACGCCGTCCTGACCCCGGCGCTCGCGCTCGCGCCGCGCCCCATCGGATGGCACGCGGCGGACGACCCCGAACGCTGCTTCGAGCAGCAGTGCCGGTACGCCCCGCACACGAGCTTCGTCAACGTCTCCGGGCTGCCGGCGATCTCCCTGCCGCTCGACGCGGAGCGGGGGAGGCGTCCGTGGAGCGTCCAGCTCGTCGGGCGACCGGGAGGAGAGGCGACGATCCTCGCGCTCGCGGCCCAGCTGGAGGCCGAGCGCGGAGCGCTCGCGCGGCCGGAGCTCGCGACGGGCGCGACCCGTCAGATCTGATACTCGGGGGCGCTGAGCAGCCCCCGCAGATCCTCCGACCGGTCGCGGCGGCGCACGCGCGCGGGGATCCCGACGAGCACGCTGTCGGCGGGGGCGTCGCGGGTGACGACGGCGTTCGCGCCGATCGCCGAGCGCGCGCCGACCTCGACGGGGCCGAGCACCTTGGCCCCGGCTCCGACGACGACGCCGTCGCGGAGCGTGGGGTGGCGCTTGCCCGCGTCGAGGGAGGTGCCGCCGAGCGTCACGCCGTGATAGAGCATGACGTCGTCGCCGATCTCGGCGGTCTCGCCGATGACCACACCCGCGCCGTGATCGATGAAGAACCGGCGCCCGATGCGCGCTCCGGGATGGATCTCGATCCCCGTGAGCCAGCGCGTCAGCTGCGAGCCCGCGCGTGCGGGGAAGCGGACGCCGCGCCGCCACAGCGCGTGCCACACGCGATGCGCCCAGATCGCGTGCAGGCCGGGGTAGAGGAGGGCGATCTCCACGGCGCCGCGCGCCGCCGGATCACGGATCGCCGCGTCGCGCAAGGCCGTCGCCGCCCGCCGGGCGCGTGCG
>NZ_JAMXWT010000040.1:0-5759 GCF_050958665.1 Microbacterium sp. gxy059
GGGCCCGGGAAATGCGAAAGGGCCGCCCCACATCGGGCGACCCTCTCGACTCAAAAATAGTCCGGCGGTGTCCTACTCTCCCACACCCTCCCAGGTGCAGTACCATCGGCGCTGAAAGGCTTAGCTTCCGGGTTCGGAATGTAACCGGGCGTTTCCCTCTCGCTATAACCACCGAAACACTCTCACCACACCCCACACAAGGGGTCCGGAAATCTGTTCCAGCACAAGCTGCTCTCTCAAGTTACCAGAGCAACCATACTCTGAGAACCACAAAGTGGACGCGAACACCAGAAGGTGAATGTTATCAAGTCATCGGCTTATTAGTACCAGTCAGCTGCACGCATTACTGCGCTTCCACATCTGGCCTATCAACCCAGTAGTCTGCTGGGAGCCTCTCCACCCGAAGGTGACGGAAGTCTCATCTTGAGGCCGGCTTCCCGCTTAGATGCTTTCAGCGGTTATCCATCCCGAACGTAGCCAACCAGCCATGCACCTGGCGGTACAACTGGCACACCAGAGGTTCGTCCAACCCGGTCCTCTCGTACTAGGGTCAGATCCTCTCAAACTTCCTACGCGCGCAGCGGATAGGGACCGAACTGTCTCACGACGTTCTAAACCCAGCTCGCGTACCGCTTTAATGGGCGAACAGCCCAACCCTTGGGACCTACTCCAGCCCCAGGATGCGACGAGCCGACATCGAGGTGCCAAACCATGCCGTCGATATGGACTCTTGGGCAAGATCAGCCTGTTATCCCCGAGGTACCTTTTATCCGTTGAGCGACAGCGCTTCCACAAGCCACTGCCGGATCACTAGTCCCGACTTTCGTCCCTGCTCGACCTGTCAGTCTCACAGTCAAGCTCCCTTGTGCACTTACACTCGCCACCTGATTGCCAACCAGGTTGAGGGAACCTTTGGGCGCCTCCGTTACTCTTTGGGAGGCAACCGCCCCAGTTAAACTACCCACCAGGCACTGTCCCTGAACCGGATCACGGTCCGAAGTTAGATGTCCCAAATGACCAGAGTGGTATTTCAACAACGACTCCACAACCACTAGCGTGGCCGCTTCACAGTCTCCCACCTATCCTACACAAGCCATACAGAACACCAATACCAAGCTATAGTAAAGGTCACGGGGTCTTTCCGTCCTGCTGCGCGTAACGAGCATCTTTACTCGTAATGCAATTTCGCCGAGTTCGTGGTTGAGACAGTTGGGAAGTCGTTACGCCATTCGTGCAGGTCGGAACTTACCCGACAAGGAATTTCGCTACCTTAGGATGGTTATAGTTACCACCGCCGTTTACTGGGGCTTAAATTCTGAGCTTCACCCGAGGGTTAACTCGTCCTCTTAACCTTCCAGCACCGGGCAGGCGTCAGTCCGTATACATCGTCTTACAACTTCGCACGGACCTGTGTTTTTAGTAAACAGTCGCTACCCACTGGTCTCTGCGGCCCACACACGCTTTCGAAGCAAGTTCTAATACGCGCTGGGCGCCCCTTCTCCCGAAGTTACGGGGCCATTTTGCCGAGTTCCTTAACCACGATTATCTCGATCTCCTTGGTATTCTCTACCTGACCACCTGAGTTGGTTTGGGGTACGGGCGGCTAGAACCTCGCGTCGATGCTTTTCTCGGCAGCATAGGATCACCAACTTGACACCCATCACGTCTCAGCCATAAGACTCCCGGATTTGCCTAGGAGTCGGCCTACACGCTTGGACCAGGACAACCATCGCCTGGCTTGGCTACCTTCCTGCGTCACACCTGTTAATACGCTAACCGCACCAGCATGGGGTCGCGCGCTCCCTCACCCGGTGCCACCCGAAGGTGACGATGGGAGAGTTCGGGCGCTTAGCACCACTGGATTAGCTTGGGCGGTTCTTCGCCGGTACGGGAATATCAACCCGTTGTCCATCGACTACGCCTGTCGGCCTCGCCTTAGGTCCCGACTTACCCAGGGAAGATTAGCTTGACCCTGGAACCCTTGGTCTTCCGGAGGACGTGTTTCTCACACGTCATTCGCTACTCATGCCTGCATTCTCACTCGTGTGCCGTCCACGACTGGATCACTCCGCCGCTTCACTCGACACACGACGCTCTCCTACCCATCAACACGACTGCCCCGAAGGGAATCGCATGTGTCAATGCCACAACTTCGGTGGCGTGCTTGAGCCCCGCTACATTGTCGGCGCGGAATCACTTGACCAGTGAGCTATTACGCACTCTTTCAAGGGTGGCTGCTTCTAAGCCAACCTCCTGGTTGTCTCAGCAACTCCACATCCTTTCCCACTTAGCACGCGCTTAGGGACCTTAGATGGTGGTCTGGGTTGTTTCCCTCTCGACGATGAAGCTTATCCCCCACCGTCTCACTGCTGCGCTCTCACTTACCGGCATTCGGAGTTTGGCTGACGTCAGTAACCTGTTGGGGCCCATCGGCCATCCAGTAGCTCTACCTCCGGCAAGAAACACGCAACGCTGCACCTAAATGCATTTCGGAGAGAACCAGCTATCACGAAGTTTGATTGGCCTTTCACCCCTATCCACAGCTCATCCCCTCAGTTTTCAACCTAAGTGGGTTCGGCCCTCCACGACGTCTTACCGTCGCTTCAGCCTGGCCATGGATAGATCACTTCGCTTCGGGTCTAGGACACGCGACTGAATCGCCCTATTCAGACTCGCTTTCGCTACGGCTTCCCCACCCGGGTTAACCTCGCCACGTATCACTAACTCGCAGGCTCATTCTTCAAAAGGCACGCCGTCACCCCTACAAGGAGGCTCCGACGGTTTGTAAGCAAACGGTTTCAGGTACTATTTCACTCCCCTCCCGGGGTACTTTTCACCTTTCCCTCACGGTACTTGTCCGCTATCGGTCATCTGGGAGTATTTAGGCTTATCAGGTGGTCCTGACAGATTCACACGGGATTTCACGGGCCCCGTGCTACTTGGGATACTCTCCACCGCAGAACACGCATGTCGACTACGAGACTGGCACTCTCTCTGGTCCGGCTTTCAAACCGGTTCGTCTATACGCTTCTGTACGGTCACCATCACGGCAGTGATGATCGGAAAGTCCCACAACCCCGCACGTGCAACGCCTGCCGGCTCTCACACACGCACGGTTTAGCCTCATCCGCGTTCGCTCGCCACTACTAACGGAATCACTGTTGTTTTCTCTTCCTGTGGGTACTGAGATGTTTCACTTCCCCACGTTCCCTCTACCCGCCCTATATATTCAGGCGGGAGTCACCAGGACACAAAAGCGCCTGGCGGGGTTTCCCCATTCGGAAATCCTCGGATCACAGCCCGCTTATCGGCTCCCCAAGGCTTATCGCAGATTGCTACGTCCTTCTTCGGCTCCAGATGCCAAGGCATCCACCGTTTGCTCTTAAAGACTTGAAATCACATGAGCCACAGAAATAATCTGTGTTCGCTTCTTTAAGATGCTCGCGTCCACTGTGTAGTTCTCAAAGTACGGTCACACCCGGACAGCGTCGCTCACACGACACCAATCCGGGGTGAGAAGAAACAACCAAACGGCTGATCCCTCAGGACCCAACAACGTGCACGCGCCTTCCGACCATCCCCCAGACTTTCCCGAACCCGAAGATCCGTACTCATCCAAAAGACACTCGAAAGACGCCTTGTCAAAAGTTCCACCCATGAGCAAACCCCTCCGAGACATTCGCTCGAAGCGGGCTCTGGACGCCCGAAGGCGTCAGAAGCTCCTTAGAAAGGAGGTGATCCAGCCGCACCTTCCGGTACGGCTACCTTGTTACGACTTAGTCCTAATTACCGATCCCACCTTCGACAGCTCCCTCCCACAAGGGGTTAGGCCACCGGCTTCAGGTGTTACCGACTTTCATGACTTGACGGGCGGTGTGTACAAGACCCGGGAACGTATTCACCGCAGCGTTGCTGATCTGCGATTACTAGCGACTCCGACTTCATGAGGTCGAGTTGCAGACCTCAATCCGAACTGGGACCGGCTTTTTGGGATTCGCTCCACCTTACGGTATCGCCGCCCATTGTACCGGCCATTGTAGCATGCGTGAAGCCCAAGACATAAGGGGCATGATGATTTGACGTCATCCCCACCTTCCTCCGAGTTGACCCCGGCAGTATCCCATGAGTTCCCACCATTACGTGCTGGCAACATAGAACGAGGGTTGCGCTCGTTGCGGGACTTAACCCAACATCTCACGACACGAGCTGACGACAACCATGCACCACCTGTATACCGACCACAAGGGGGCGACTGTCTCCAGCCGTTTCCGGTATATGTCAAGCCTTGGTAAGGTTCTTCGCGTTGCATCGAATTAATCCGCATGCTCCGCCGCTTGTGCGGGTCCCCGTCAATTCCTTTGAGTTTTAGCCTTGCGGCCGTACTCCCCAGGCGGGGAACTTAATGCGTTAGCTGCGTCACGGAGACCGTGGAAAGGCCCCCACAACTAGTTCCCAACGTTTACGGAGTGGACTACCAGGGTATCTAAGCCTGTTTGCTCCCCACTCTTTCGCTCCTCAGCGTCAGTTACGGCCCAGAGATCTGCCTTCGCCATCGGTGTTCCTCCTGATATCTGCGCATTCCACCGCTACACCAGGAATTCCAATCTCCCCTACCGCACTCTAGTCTGCCCGTACCCACTGCAAGCTGGAGGTTGAGCCTCCAGTTTTCACAGCAGACGCGACAAACCGCCTACGAGCTCTTTACGCCCAATAATTCCGGATAACGCTTGCACCCTACGTATTACCGCGGCTGCTGGCACGTAGTTAGCCGGTGCTTTTTCTGCAGGTACCGTCACCCGAAGGCTTCTTCCCTACTAAAAGAGGTTTACAACCCGAAGGCCGTCATCCCTCACGCGGCGTTGCTGCATCAGGCTTGCGCCCATTGTGCAATATTCCCCACTGCTGCCTCCCGTAGGAGTCTGGGCCGTGTCTCAGTCCCAGTGTGGCCGGTCACCCTCTCAGGCCGGCTACCCGTCGACGCCTTGGTGAGCCATTACCTCACCAACAAGCTGATAGGACGCGAGCCCCTCCCGAACCGAAAAATCTTTCCCACCAGTAACGATGCCGTTCTGGTGCATATCCGGTATTAGACGCCGTTTCCAGCGCTTATCCCAGAGATCGGGGCAGGTTGCTCACGTGTTACTCACCCGTTCGCCACTAATCCACCCAGCAAGCTGGGCTTCATCGTTCGACTTGCATGTGTTAAGCACGCCGCCAGCGTTCATCCTGAGCCAGGATCAAACTCTCCATAAAAGAAAAATGCATACCCGAGTGGGAAAACACCCGAGCAGCGAGTTCGATCTGACCATTTAAAATAGATGTCATCTGACATCAAATGATCCAAAGGAATTCTCAACCACCAGAAAACTGGTGACGAGGATAATTTGGCATTTGACAAGTGCACGCTGTTGAGTTCTCAAAGATCAGACGCACCCAGCCCCGACTCTCCCGAGCCGGCCCTCCGGGGCAACTTCTCAATCCTAACCAGTCCGAATCTCACTGTCAAACCCGACACGCCGTGAAGCTGAACAAACAACCACACCCGCAACGAATCAGACCCGAAGAACCGAACCGGCGACAAGAAACCAACTTACCGAACCAGCCTGGACAGAACCTGGAAGCCACAGCCTCCCGGAACCGCATCCCGAAAGACACGAACCAGACCAGAAACCAGCAAACCGATCTCTCGCTGTCACACGACCTGGGGCGAAGGAACCTTCCGGCTCAACCTCTCCGCTTGGCGGCGACAAGGGAATACA
>NZ_JAMXWT010000041.1:0-5343 GCF_050958665.1 Microbacterium sp. gxy059
GCTCAGCGCCGCGCACGGCCGCAGCGGAAGGGCTCGCGCCCAGGGCACCGGCCCTTCCGGGCTGCGCCGCTTTCGCGTGCGGCGGTCAGTCGCGGATCTGCGCGCCGAAGCGCTGCTCGGCGACGAACACGCCCGCCATCTTCGCCTCGGTCGCCTCCGCGGCCGTGAGCGTGCGGTCGGCCGCCCGGAAGCGCAGGGCGAAAGTGAGTGACTTGGATCCCTCCGCCACTCCCTGGCCCCGGTAGTCGTCGACGAGCGCGACGTGCTCGAGCAGGTCGCCCGCGCCCGCGACGAGGGCTGAGCGCACGTCGCCCGCGGGCGTCGTGGCCGGGACGACGAGCGAGACGTCCTGCGTCGCCGCGGGGTACGTCGCGAGCGACGACACGGTCACCCGGTCGCCCGCGAGCGCGATCACCCGATCGAGGTCGAGCTCGGCCACCGTGACGCGGCCGACGAGATCGGCGTCGGACGCCACATCGGGGTGCAGCTCGCCGACGTAGCCGACCTCCTCTCCGGAGATCGTCAGGACGCCCGCGCGGCCCGGGTGCAGCGCTCGGCGCTGCCCCTGGGCGACGTCGATCGCGACGCCCGCGGCCTCGCCGATCGTGCGCACCGCGTCGAGGGCCGACTCGAGGCCGGCCCGCTCGGCGGCGCGACCCGGCTGCTTCGGCGCGATGTCGCCCGCGAACAGCACCGCCGCGTGGCGCGGCTGCGGGGGGATCGAACGGCGGATCTCGTCGAGCTGCGCGTCGGAGGGACGCTCCGCGCGCGGCGGGTTCTCCTCGGTGCCGTAGGTCACGCCGGCCTCAGGGAGGAACACCGTCCCGAGCTCGAAGAGCGCGAGATCGGTCGTGCCGCGCGACAGGTTGCGGTGCGCCGTCTGCAGCAGGCCGGGCAGCAGCGATCGCCGGAGGAGCGGAGCCGTCTGATCGAGCGGGTTCGCGAGCCGCACGGACGGGACCTCCTCGCCGGAGGCGGACCCGTGGAGATCGTTCGCCTGCTGGTTCACGAAGGGGAAGGCGATCGTCTCGACGAGCCCCGACGCCGCGAGAGCGTCGGCGACGCGACGGCGCGCGGACTGCTCCCGGGTGTATCCGCGGCCCGCGGGCGCGACGGGGAGCACGGACGGCACCTTGTCGAGTCCGTCCACGCGGGCGATCTCCTCGACGAGGGTCCACTTGTCCGTGAGATCGGGACGCCAGGACGGCGGCTCGACCGCGAAGCCGTCCGCGGTGCGCGACACGGCGCAGCCGATGCGCTCGAGGATCTCCTGCTGACGCGCCGCGGGGTAGTCGACGCCGACGAGCCCCGAGGCGAATCTCTCGGGCAGCGCGATCGAGCAGGCCTCGTATGCGAAGGGCAGCGACGCGCCCTCGTCGCCCGGCGTCCCGCCGGCGAGCTCGACCATGAGGTCGACGACGCGCTGCGCCGCGGCGTGCGCGACGAGCGGATCGACGCCGCGCTCGAAGCGCTTGGAGGCCTCGCTCGGCAGCCGGTGCCGCCTGGCGGTGCGCGCGATCGACACCGAGTCGAAGGCCGCGGCCTCGACCACCACGTTCGTCGTCGATCCTCCGAGCTCCGTCGTCTCGCCGCCCATGACGCCCGCGAGCCCGATGGGTCCGGAGTCGTCGACGATGAGGAGGTCCTCCTCGTCCAGCGTGCGCGCGACGCCGTCGAGCGTCGTGAGGGTCTCGCCCCGCGCCGCCCGGCGCACGCCGATGCCGCCCGAGAGCCGGTCGGCGTCGTATCCGTGGATCGGGTTGCCCAGCTCGAGCATGACGTAGTTGGTGATGTCGACGAGCAGGCTGATCGATCGGATCCCCGCGAGCTGCAGGCGCGCGCGCATCCAGGGAGGGGTCGGCCGCGACGGGTCGACGCCGCGGACCGTGCGCACCACGAACTGCGCGACGCCTGCGCGTCCGCGGAGGGGACGCGCGTCGTCGATCTCGAGGGGGAAGCCCTCGCCCGCGCGCACCTCGTCGGCGGGCCGGGCGGCCGGGTCGGCGAACGCGGCGCCGGTAGCGAGCGCGTACTCGCGCGCGAGACCGCGGATCGACAGCGCGTACCCGCGGTCGGGGGTCACGTTGACGTCGACCGCGACGTCGTCGAGCCCGAGCAGGGAGATCGCGTCGGAGCCCACCTCCGGGTCGAGGCCCCACTCCGACAGGCGGATGATGCCGTCGTGGTCGTCTCCGAGGCCGAGCTCCTTCGCGGACGCGATCATGCCGTCCGACGTGTGCCCGTAGGTCTTGCGCGCCGAGATGGCGAACGGGCCGGGCAGCACGGCCCCCGGCAGCGTCACCACGACCTTGTCGCCCGGGTGGAAGTTCTGGGCGCCGCAGATGATGCCGCGCACGCCGCCGTTCGCCTCGCCGACGTCGACCTGGCACCAGCGGATGAGCTTGCCGTTCTTCTGGGGCTCGACCTCGAACGAGAGCACCTGCCCGACGACGACGGGACCCGTCACGTCGAAGCCGATCTCCTCCTCCTCCTCGAAGCCGACCGACACGAGCGACGCGAACACGTCGTCGGTCGTGGCCTCCGAGGGGACCTCGACGAACTCGCGCAGCCACGAAAGCGGAACGCGCATCACACCACCATCCCGAACTGCTCGCTGAAGCGCACATCGCCCTCGGCCATGTCGCGCATGTCCTGTACGTCGCTGCGGAACATGAGAGCCCGCTCGATTCCGATCCCGAACGCGAAGCCGCTGTAGACCTCGGGGTCGATGCCCGCCGCACGCAGCACGTGGGGGTTCACCATCCCGCAGCCGCCCCACTCGATCCACCGCGCCCCGCCCGAGAAGGTCGGGTGCCAGAGGTCGAACTCGGCGCTCGGCTCGGTGAACGGGAAGTGGTTGGTGCGCAGGCGCGTCTTCGCCTCCTCGCCGAACAGCTGCTTCGCGAGGTGATCGAGGGTGCCCTTGAGGTGGGCCATCGTGATGCCCTTGTCGATGACGAGCCCCTCGGCCTGCGTGAACACGGGGAGGTGCGTCGCGTCGAACTCGTCCGTGCGGGCGACCTTGCCCGGCGAGAGCATGTGGATCGGCAGATCGCGCTCGAGCATCGTGCGCATCTGCACGGGGCTCGTCTGCGTGCGCAGCACGAGGTGCCGCTCGGCCGGATCCACGTAGAAGGTGTCCTGCTCCTGACGCGCCGGGTGGTCCTCGTCGATGTTCAGCGAGTCGAAGTTGAACCACTCGTGCTCGAGCTCCGGCCCCTCGGCGATGTCCCAGCCCATCGCGACGAAGTGGTCGCAGATGCGCTCCTGCATGAGGGCGATCGGGTGGCGCGCGCCCTGGCGCGTGCGCGAGCCGATCGCGGTGATGTCGAGGCTCTCGGCCTGCAGCCGCGCGTGCGTCTCGGCCTCCGCGAGCTCCTCCTCGCGGGCGACGAGCGCCTGCGTGACACGGCCGCGAGCCTGGCCGACGAGCTTGCCGAACTCGGCCTTGCGCTCCTTCGGCACGCTGCGCATCTGCGCGTTGAACGCGGCGAGCCGGCTGCCCTCGCCCTGGTGGGCGGCGCGGACCTGCTTCAGCGCGGCGGTGTCGGGGGCATCGGCGATCGCCGCGAGCGCGTCGGCGACGGCGGCTTCGACCCCCTCGGGAGAGATCTCGGGAACGTCAGACACGAGGCACGAGTCTAGTCGGGTTCCCCGTGCGCCGACGGGGAGGACGTCGGAGCGCCCGCGACCGGGCGGGTCGCGGGCGCTCCGACGGGCGCGGGAGGCCGCATCAGGTGAGCTTCTTGCGATCCTTCTCCGCCTGATCGAGCTCGGCGAGATCCTGCACGCCGATCGTCTCGGTGACCGTCGCGTCCTCGCGCAGGCGCTCGGCGTTCGCCACGACGCGGACCTTCGGCGACTTCGCGAGGCGCTTCTCCACGAGCTTCGCGGCGAGCGAGAGCAGGAGGCACAGCACGATGTAGATGCCGCCGATGACGAACGCCGCCTGGAGGATCGGCCGCCCCTGCTGAGCGCCGAGGAGCTTCGCGTAGTAGAGGAGCTCCTGGTAGGTGATGATGAAGCCGAGGGCGGTGTCCTTCATCGTCACGACGAGCTGGGCGATGATGACGGGCAGCATCGCGCGGACGGCCTGCGGCAGGAGGATCAGCGTCATCACGCCGCTCTTGCGCAGCCCGATGGCGTAGCCCGCCTCCTTCTGGCCGGTGGGGAGCGACTCGACGCCCGCCCGGAGCGCCTCCGCGAGGACCGACCCGTTGTACGCCATGAGCGCGAGGACGACGGCCCAGTACGGATCCATCTTCACGCCGAGCGTCGGCAGCCCGTAGTAGAGGATCATCATCATCACGAGCACGGGCACGGCGCGGAACGCCTCGGTGACGACCGTGACGGGACCGCGCACCCACGCGTGATCCGAGAGGCGCCCGATCGCGAGCACGAACCCGAGGGCGAGGCTGAGCACCGCGGCCAGCGCGAACGCCTTGAGGGTGTTGAGCAGCATCTGCCCGATCGAGGCCCACACGGCCGTGTAGGTGAACACGTTCCACTTCGCGGCGGCGAACTGGCCGGTGAGCGCCAGCCGCCAGCCGAGGAAGCCGAGCACGGCGAGGACGACCACGACGGTCGCGACCGCGAGGATCGCGTTGCGGCGCTGCGCCCGGGGGCCGGGGACGTCGTACAGGACGGAAGTCATCGTGCGATCCTCCACCGCTTCTCGAGGGTGCGCTGCAGCCAGGTGAGCAGCATGACGACCGCCACGAAGAAGGCGGCCGACCACAGCAGCACCTCCATCGGGCTGCCGGGACGCGTGTGCGAGTTGGAGATGGTCATCTGCAGCGCGGGGAGCACGGCGACCGAGAACCCGGCGAGGACCGTCGTGTTCTTCAGCAGCGCGATGAACACGCTCATCATGGGCGGCACGATCGACCGGAACGCCTGCGGCAGGACGATGAGGGTCATCACCTGGCCGAACGGCAGGCCGATCGCACGGGCGGCCTCCGCCTGCCCGACGGGCACCGTGTTGATGCCCGCGCGGAGCGTCTCCGCGACGTACGTCGCGGTGTAGGTGCCGATCGCGAGGATGCCCAGCATCGTGTTCGACAGCGTCGGGAGCGCCAGCGCGCTGTACCCGAACACGAAGAAGAACAGCACGAGTGTGAGGGGGGTGTTGCGCACGAGCGTGACGTACAGCGTGCCGACGCCGCGGGCGATCGGCACGGGGGACACGCGCATCGCCCCGACGATCGTGCCGAGCACGAGGGCGATGAGGCCTCCGAAGACGAAGACCATCAGCGTCAGCGTGATGCCTTGGCGCCACAGATCGAGGTTGTCGAAGATGACATCCACTCGGCGGACTCCTTCTCTACGGTGAGGGCGTCGGGG
>NZ_JAMXWT010000042.1:0-5163 GCF_050958665.1 Microbacterium sp. gxy059
TTCAGCTCCTTCTCCGAGACGGGAGCCTCGCCGGACCGGCGCAGGTCGGCGATGTAGGCGCGCGCCTCGTCCTGACGCGCGTCCTCGTCGCCGAGGGCGATGGGGGCGCGCACGTGCTCGGGCGCGAACCCGAACGCGTCGACGAGGTCCTGGGCGTGGGGGCGCAGACGCAGGCAGAGCCGGTCGATGTAGGACGACACGGCCGCGGCGCGCTGGGTCGAGAGGCGGCCGTTGAGCAGATACCAGGTGAGATCCTTCTCGATGAGCGAGAGGCCGAACAGGTCGCGCACCCAGGTGAGCACGGTGCGTGTGCCCTCGTCGGAGACCTGCTCGAGGCCGTCGCTGAACGCCTCCCACTGCAGCAGCTCCGCGTGCGCGCGGGCGGCGTCGAGCAGGTCGACCTGGTTCTCGTTGAACAGCCGCTCGCCGTCGGCCGGCGACATCTTCCGCGCGGCGGCGAGGCGCGTGCCCACGTCGGACACCTTCTGCTGCACGCGCCCGGCGAGCAGCTCGTGCTGGTCGTCGCCGCGCAGCCCGAGCTCGACGGAGCGCGCGGTCGATCCGAAGTCGGCGACCGTCTGCCCGAGGCGGCGCAGGCCCGCGCCGTGGAAGAACTTCGACGCCCCCTGCTTGGCGGCGTAGGCGGCGAGCTGGCGGGTGTCCTTGCCGGAGAACTGCTTGCCGAAGTCGCCCAGCAGGCGCTTGCCGACGAGCTGCAGCAGCACGTTGTTGTCGCCCTCGAACGTCGCGTACACGTCGAGGTCCTGGTGCAGCCCGACGAGGCGGTTCTCCGCGAGGTAGCCCTGGCCGCCGCACGCCTCGCGCGCCTCCTGGACCGTGTCGAGCGCGTTCCAGGTGGAGAGGGGCTTGAGGGCGGCGGCGAGGGTCTCGAGATCCTGCCGGTTCTCGTCGGTGTCGGTCGCGCCGCTGAACACGCCGTCGAACTTCTTCAGCAGCTCGTCGTGGGCGAAGATCTGCGCGTAGACGGTCGCGATGCGCGGCAGGAGGCGGCGCTGGTGCTTGCCGTAGTCGAGCAGCAGCACCTCCTCGCCGTTCGCCCCGTCGAACTGACGTCGCTGGTTGGCGTAGGTCACGGCGATCTTCAGCGCGAGGGCCGCTCCCCAGGTCGAGGCGCCGTCGAGCGAGACGCGCCCCTGGACGAGCGCGCCGAGCATCGTGAAGAAGCGCCGGCCGGGGCTGGAGATCGGGCTCGAATAGGTGCCGTCGGCGGCGACGTCGCCGTACCGGTTGAGGAGGTTCTCGCGCGGGACGCGCACCTGGTCGAACGCGAGACGGCCGTTGTCGATGCCGTTGAGGCCGCCCTTCGGGCCGTCGTCCTCGCTCGTCACGCCCGGGAGGTTCTCGCCGTTCTCGTCGCGGATCGGCACGAAGAAGCAGTGCACGCCGTAGTTCACGCCTCCCGTGATGAGCTGTGCGAACACGGTGGCGGCGCGGCCGTGGGTCGCCGCGTTGCCGAGGTAGTCCTTGTACGCCCCGCGGAAGGGCGTGTGGATCACGAACTCCTCCGCGTCTGGGTCGTAGGTGGCGGTCGTGCCGATCGCCTGCACGTCGGATCCGTGCCCGGTCTCGGTCATCGCGAAGGCGCCGGGCAGGTCGAGGGTCATGGCGTCGGGCAGCCAGCGGTCGTGGTGCTCCTTCGTGCCGAGCTGGAAGATCGCGGACGTGAACAGCCCCCACTGCACGCCCGACTTGATCTGCAGACTGGGGTCGGCGAGCACGAGCTCCTCGAACCCGGCGAGGTTGCCGCCCTGGGTGTCGCCTCCGCCGTACTCCTTCGGGAACGCGCGACCGCCCGCGCCCTTCTGCGCGAGCAGGCGGCACTGCTCGAGCACGCGCTCGCGGTGCTCGAGGTAGTGCTGGCCCTCGATGCGCCAGAACGCCTCGTCCTTGATCATCTCTCGGGCCTCGAGGCGCACGTCGCGCCAGGTGCCGAGCAGCACGGGGGTGAGGGCGTCGACGTCGATCGACGTCGGAGCGGAGTCGGCGGATGCCTTCTCGGGGCGAACAGCAGCGTCAGCCACGGGATGTCCTCTCGGATCGTGGAGGGTGGGATGCTCCACAATCTACGACTTCGTGCACGCTCGGGCGGATCCTTTGTCTCTCTGACACAAGGATCGGCGGAGCGGGTGCGGACCCCGGGTGTGCGCTGTGCACAGCACGCGACGAGGGGAGGGAGCCGTGCGGCTCCCTCCCCTCGTCGCGTGCCGTCGCCCGGTCAGCCGTCGCGGCGGCTCGCGGGCCCCGCTGCGGCGGACGCCGTCCCCGCGGGCTCGCGCTCCGGCGCGCCGGATGCGGGCGAGGGGCGGTGCTCATCCGAGGACACGGGAGCCTCGGCCGGCGCCGCCGGCTGAGCCGCGGTCGACGCGGGCCCGCCCCCGGCCGGGCCGCCCTTCGGTCCTCGGGGTCGCGACGGCCCTCCGCGCACGGATCTCCAGGTGTCGCGCACGATCTCGCCGAACCGCACGTATGTCTTGTCGCGGATGAAGATCGCGTCGGCGGCGATCATCGTCATCGAGAACCACGGCAGCCCCATGAACAGTCCGATGGCGACGTGGAAGCTGAGGATCCCGAACAGCGCGATGATCCGCGTGAAGCGGTTGAGGAGCATGAACGGGAACGACATCTGCAGCACGATCGATCCCACCGCGGCGGCGGCGGCCATGGGGGCCCACGCCGTGATGAGCTCGTTGATCTCGGGCCAGATCGCGTACCGCTCGACCGTCAGGGCGTTGTAGACGGCCGTGCCGTTCTTCCACGGGTCTCCGCCGGCCTTGAACAGCGCGCCCGCGGCGTAGATGAAGCACACCTGCACCGTGATGATGACGAGCGCGAGGTTGTGCAGCGCGTTCGTGAACCATACGGGGAGGAAGGGCTCGCCGTCGATGACCCGCAGCACGCGGCTGGATCCCACGCGCGGCTTCGCGCGGCGGCGGGCGTCGAGCGAGAAGCGCGCGGAGTGATCCGTGAACAGCAGGAAGAAGAACAGGATCCGGAACGCGTTGTCTCCCTGGTCTCCCGTGTAGTTCTCCATCTCGATGAGGCCGACGTAGAGGCACAGGAAGAGCGGCAGTGTGACCCGGCCGCGCCAGCCCACGATGACGAGCAGGGCGAGGAGGATCACGACGAGGAAGAAGATCGTCAGCAGCGTCGTGTTCCCGACCACCTGCGACGCGGAGCTGAAGATCCACACGTCGGGCAGCGCGCTGATCGGCTCGACGACCTGACCGGTCCAGGCGCTTCCAGCGCCCAGAAGATAGGAGCGCGCCCCGAAGTTGGACAGGAGGATGCCGAGCCCGGCGACGCCCAGCAGGATGCGCGTGACGGCGACCCCGTACTGCGCGTGCTTGGCGTCGAGCACCCACGACTCGATGAACGAGAGGATCCGCACGACGACGTCGACGATGCTGTCGAACGCCCGCACGATGAGCGACCCGGCGGTGCGGACAGCCGCGGTGACGATGTTCATTCGCAGACCTCCAGCGGGGCCGAGCAGAAGTACGAGGCGAAGTCGTCGCGCGACTGCCCCTCGCGTTCGACGGGGGCCCGCCACCCGATGTCGCGCACGATCGGATCCTTGCGCTCGTAGTCGGGGTTGTCGCGCTCGTCGAAGGGGACGATGGCCTGGCGCGAGACGCGCACCTGCACGCGCGAGAAGTCCTGCTCTCCCCAGACGGCGTAGGCCACCTGCGTCGCGTAGGCGATCACCCGGCGCTCGTCGCGGATGTATCCGGAGGCCTCCTTGTCGTCGCCCTCCAGGGCGTCGCGCTGGCGGGTCTCCCAGTCGTCCTTGAAGTAGTTGTACCCGACGATCTCCTTCTGCGCGTCGTCGAGGTCGCCGTACGCCTTGTAGAGGCGCTGACCGTAGACGATGCTCAGCTTCGCCGACCGCGAGGGGGCGAGGTGGTGGTGGGCGCGCGACCGCTCGACGGCGGTCGCATCGACCCAGTCGGTCTCGACGACCTCTCCGGTCTCGTCCTCGTAGGCCGCGCGGACCTCGACGCGGTAGTCGCCGTTGACGGGCGAGGGAGCGAAGACGCTCCACCCCTGCCCGAACATCGGGAGCATGTAGCCGCTGAGCGTCTTCTCCCCCGGCACGATGTCGCGCAGGTGCGAGTCGGGGGCGACCCAGAGGAACGTCGCGAAGATGTGCCAGGCCGTCAGCAGAGAGAGCACCACGAGGACGATGCGGCGCAGGGGCCGACCGCGGCGGGTGGCGCTCGGAGCAGGGGGTGTGTGTGTCATGGATCCATCCAGGAGAACGGCTCGTGGCGGCCCGGGAATCACCCCGGACCGCCACGAGCCATCTATCGACTCAGTGAGAGACTACTCACTCGCTGAGAGCGGCGCCCTTGCGACGCATCGTCGCGTAGAGCACGGTGCCCGCGAGGAGCATCAGCACGGCGATCGGCAGGACCAGACCGGTGACATCGCCACCCGTCGGGGCCAGACCGCCGCCCGGCGCCTTCACGACGACCTTGAAGGTGTCGGAGACGGTGCCGGAGTCGGCACCGGCCAGCTCGACGCGGTGGTCGCCGGTCTGCGTGCCGTCCTGAATCGTCCAGGTGAAGACGACCTCGCCCTGGGCGTCGGCGACCTGCTCACCGAGGTCGACCGGAGCCGAGAACATGGTTCCCGTCACGGTCTCGCCCGGCTGGAAGCCGTAGCCGTAAGCGATCTGCGTCTGACCGTGCGTACGGGTCTCGTACTCGAGCTCCATCGAGATGGCGCTGTCGTCGTCACCCGCCTCGCCGGCCTCGTCGGCAGCGGCGTCCGCGTCAGCCGAAGCGTCGGCGTCGTCGTCCTCGTTGGCAGCGGCGTCCTCGGACTCGTTCGCGTCAGCGCCCTCATCCTCGTTCGCACCCGCCTCAGACTCGTCGGCACCCGACTCGTCCGCGCCAGCCTCGTCGGCTCCGGCCTCGGTCTCGTCCGCGCCAGCCTCGGTCTCGTCCGCGCCAGCCTCGGTCTCGTCCGCGCCAGCCTCGGTCTCGTCCGCACCGGCCTCGGTCTCGTCCGCACCGGCCTCGGTCTCGTCCGCACCGGCCTCGGTCTCGTCCGCACCGGCCTCGGTCTCGTCCGCGCCAGCCTCGGTCTCGTCCGCACCAGCCTCGGTCTCGTCCGCACCAGCCTCGGTCTCGTCCGCAC
>NZ_JAMXWT010000043.1:0-4420 GCF_050958665.1 Microbacterium sp. gxy059
AGCCGGCTCCTGCGCGGAGTCTGCGAAGTGCCTCTCGGCCTCTGCGCGCGTCACGCGCTGGGCCAGCGGGCGGGTGTCGAGCGATGGATCCGCAGGCAGACTCATCGGCTCTTCTCCCGTCGCGCACGCGGATCCCGCCGCACCGCGCTGGGGGCGATGGCGGGATGCGGAGCTGTCAGCCGGGAGACCACGCCCGTCGCCCGCCGGAACGAGGTCGCCGCCCGGTCACCTCGCCAGGCGCGATGTCCCCGGATCCCCCTGTCGCGCCGCACGCCGTCACACTCCCCCGCTCGGTCTCCCGAAATCGTATCCTCGCGGATGATCGGGGATCCGTGAGGATCCCTGCCGCATGCCGCGAGGTCGTGCCATGCACGACGACGCCGATCCGCGGCCGAGCACCCCGATCCGCCCGGGGATCATGGCATCTCACCGAGAGATGGCGTAGTCGTGCATCGCGGCCCGCCGGGAGCACCCCGCGCGACGTCAGCTCCCGAACACGAAGAAGAGAGTGATGATGATCGCGGCCGCGGCCGCGCCGATCGCCACCGGCACGACCGTCTGCCGCGCGTGCGACGTCCGCATCGCCGGGTAGTGCGCACCGCGGCCTCGGTTCTGTCGCCGAGCGAGCTCCCAGACGGACCACGTCGGGATGGCGGCGACGAGCGCGTCGACGAGGCTCAGCTGCCGGCCCCACCGCTTCGCGCTGTTCGTGGAGGCATCGCCCCGCGAGTAGAGGAACAGCATGTCGCCCACGATCTCGATGTCGAACCGCTTCGCGACCTCCTGGAACAGCGCGAGGACGTCGGGCGCGAACATCGTCCTCGCCACACGGTCCGCCCCGTCGACCGCGTACGGCGTGAAGGAGCGACCCGCCCCGACGTCCACCCGCTGCGAGGCGTGCGGCGGGACCGGCAGCGTCAGCCCGAACAGGGCGCTCGAATGCCGCGCGTCGAGCACCATATGGGGCAGACGCTCCGGGAGGCGGATCGCGACGTACCCGCAGCGCCGCGGGATCGCCCGGACGGTGTCGTACTGGAGGTTCCCGAACTCGACGGGGATCCCGTCTCGCCGACCGCGCACCACGTGCAGGCGCTGGTGTCCGTTCCCGTATGCGAAGGGCATCCCCGCGTATCCCGACCTGCCCCTCCACCGGTCGAACCGCATCCCGTTGCGTTCGGCGAACCGGTCGATGCGGCACGCCGTCGCCAGCGAGGAGCGACGCAGCCCGAGCAGCGACCCGACCAGGAGCAGGAGCCCCGCGAGCATCGCCCCGCCGAACTTCGGCGAGAGCCCGGGACCGTCGGCGATCTCGAGGACGATGACGCCGACCACGACGACAGCGCCGATCACCGCGAAAGTCCGCTGCCTTCCCCGGAGAGGAGACACATGCAGGTCGGCTTCCTCCCCCGCGTCCCCGAGACTCGCACGATACGCCGCGACATCCGCACGCGTGACACGCGCGCGCAGCGGCCCCGTGTCGATCTCGTCGCTCCGCTCCGTGCGATGCGGCATCCCGTACGTCATGCTCCGAATCTAGGCGACAGAGGCTTCGCGCCACCGCAGAGTCGCGACCATGAGGTCGAAGAAGGCGTGGACTGCCTGGATCTGCTCGTCTTCTCGCGGAATGTCCGCCGGGCGCGCGTATCCGGCAAGCAGTTCGAGCGCGCGTCTGCGACGCGCGCCCGGCACCGGCGTGACGTACAGAGTCGAGCTCAGCACCACCCGCTCACCGCCCTCCTCTCGGATGTTCTCCCGCTCCACACGCAGGATCGAGGTGTTGTCGGTGAGCGGCCGAGCGCCTTCTGAGGAGATGAGGTTCTTCACGTACCCGTCCATCTCCTCGGTCGAGGGCGCAGTTCTGATCGTCGCGACGATCGACGCCGGCACGGGGAAGGGCACGTCGTCCGTATCGGCAGTCGGCGCGAAGGAGGCGATCACTCGCTGCTCCCGCATGTCCTTGACGGCCTGTCGGAGCATCCCGCGGATCCGCGCGAAAGCCTGCATCGTCTCCGGGCCGCCGTCGGCGTGCATGAACCGACGGCTCAGACGACGTTCGAGCTCGTCCTGCGCCTCCTGCGTCGGCTCCATCCGCTCCCAGCCCCTCGGCAGCGAGAGCTGGAACTCCGGGTCGGGGCGGGCTCCGAGCAGGGAGCGCAGCGAAGACGAGGAGTCAGTCATGAGCGGCCGCCGTCTCGGAGAGGGCCACGGGCCACATGTCGTCATCCCCCGGCACCCTGTGCTCTGCTCCGGACGCGTGGAACAGTCGTCCTTCGTCATCCGTGAGCGAGCATGCGCTGATCGCGTCGGCGATCTCTCCGATGACGAGAAGGTACATGTTCGCGGGCATGATGTGGACGCGCACGCAGAGCGCGACATCGCCGCGATCGAACACGATGACCGAGTCGACGGACTCCTCGTTGCCGGCCTCGTCAGCCGGGGTGCGCCGGGTGTACTGGACCCCCGCGCCGAACGGGCTGTCGGGATAGACCGTCGAGCGGTAGCCACGATCCCCCCAGTCGACTGCGCCTTCCGAGCGCATGAGAAGGAATGTCACACGAGCCGGCCATGCCATCGGGAGCGGCCACGTGACGAGGTCGCGCAGCACTCCCGCGGGCCGACGCTCGAGCAGGGTGCGCAGGACCGCGTCGATGCCCTGGGAGAACTCGACTGCTCCTCCCGGGTTCCAGCGCTCCTCGACCGCCGTCGCAACCGCGTCGGCCCACCCCTCGCGGCGCTCCTGCTCGTGCGCCTCAGGAACGATCGCCCAGGGTTCGAGCTCCGAATCGAATCGCAGACTCCACATGCTCCGCTCAGTCCCGGAAGAAGTCGATGACGAAGTTGCGTCCCTCGTCGAGGATCGTGTTGATCCCCGGCATCGCGAGGTGCAGCTCCATCCCCTTGAAGGCGTCGGTGAAGGCATCGCCGAAGCGAGCGAACTGAGGAAGGTCGAGCGCCGCTCCGAAGCCCGCGCTGCCGCGGATGATCATGTCGGAGACGCCTTCGGCGAACGCGAAGGAGCGATAGGGCATCCCGTTCGCTCCGATCCGGAGCGCCCCGGGGATGAAGTCGCCCGCGAGGTTCGCAGCCCCGATGCCGACCCTCATCCCCGCCGGACCGAGCTTGGAGATGAGCTTGGCGATCGGCCCGATGCCCGGGATGGCGCAGACGATGTCCAGGACCAGGGTCGTCACGCTGTCGGTATCGCCCCGCGCGAACCGCACGATGGACACGACGGCGACCAGCACGCCGGCGACCGCCGCGATGGCTCCGGCGATCAGCACCGCAAGCGGAGCAGTGACGAAGAACGCCACGATCCCCGCGATGACGGCGATGACCGTCAGGACGATGTACGCGTACTTGAGGATGTCGGTCCATCCATCCTCGATGCCCTCGTCGTGAGCGTCCTCGATCCGGTCGATCGCGTCATTCCACGCGGTCTCCCAGTCGTCGTACTGCTCGTCCCAGTGATTCGCGGCGTTCATCCATGCCTGGAAGGCCTGGTACTTGTCCTGGTTCTCGGATGCGTCATCCGCGGCGTTCGGGTCATCGTCATCGGCCGAAGCCGTCTGCGCCCCGTCCCGGTCGCCGGGCAGCGTCTCGTAGTCGCCCCAGGCCTGATCCGCGAGGATGTATGCGCCGTTGACAGCCTCGGCGATGCCGCCCTCCATCCTCACGCCGTAGGCGCGGATCGCGGCCGCGGTCTCGTAGTACATCTCCCCGGCGGTGCGCAGGATCTCCCACGAATCGTCGACCGTGTCCCGCAGCTTCTCAACGGCCTTGCCCTGCTGTCCGTCGTCGCTCTCGGCGACGGCCTGCAGCGTTGTGGCCGCCGTCTTCATGTCGGTGGCGAGATCGACCATCTCCTGAGCAGTGGAGACGACATCGCTCGCAGACGGCGTGAACCGTGCGATCTCGCGTCCTGCCGGAGTGTTCGGCCAGTTGACGTACGCTCCCGGAGCCCAGCATCTGTCAGCGGTCATGATGTTCCTCGTCGTCCGGAGTCAGTAATCGGAGTTCCCGGGCACATCGGAGCCCGCTTCGAACTCCGACGCGGCCTCGTCATCGAATGTCTGGTATTCGTCATAGATCTCTTGCGCGAAGTCGCGGATCTTCGTGAGGTCCTTGACAAGCGACTCTCGCTTGTCGTTCCACCGGTCCTCGGTATCCTCGGCCTTCTCGGTGAGCTCGCTGCGTTCGAAGGGCTCACCGATGGCGTCGCGCAGGGCAGCCCCCTTGCTGCCCTCTTCGAGCTCCGGGATGATCCCGTTGAGCTTCCCGATCAGGCTGTCCAGCTGGCTGTAGCTGATGACGACATCAGGCATCGTTCTTCTCCCCCACGGCGCTCTGCGCCTCAGTACGACGGTACGGCCATGCGGCCTCGTGCGCGTACGGGGTCGAGCTGATCAGCCCGACCCCGCCA
>NZ_JAMXWT010000044.1:0-2428 GCF_050958665.1 Microbacterium sp. gxy059
CAACGCGGCCATGGAATCGTTCTTCTCTCTCCTGCTGAAAAACGTCCTCAACCGGCGTTCATGGACCACCCGCGAGCAGTTACGCATCGCGATCGTGACCTGGATCGAGAGGACCTATCACCGTCGACGACGGCAAGCCCGCCTGGGGCGTTTGACGCCGATCGAGTTCGAGACCACCACGACCAAAGACCTCGCCCTCGCGGCGTGACTAATGACTGTCGCCTAAACATGCAGCAGACCCCTTCGACCACCTGCACGTCACCGTCTCGCGGGCCTGGCATTTGCTTAACGGTTCACGCCCGTAGGCAGTCAGCCGTGACGTGCGATCAGCCCAGCAAGGCGGATGTGCATCTGAAAGCTTGCCTGCATACGACGGTGCGCGTGGTAGTTCATGATGACGTGAGTCCGTTGTTGCGGGTAGTAGAACATGTGCGTCGCGGTGTAGCCAAGGCCCCCCGTCGGCTGGGGGTACTTGCGCAGAAGAGGGAAGAAGCCTCCGAATCGGAGGACTACCATGCCCGTCCCGTAGTGAATGCCGGGGCGGAACCTGCTCCGCGGCGTACCGAAGATTCGGACCCATTCGGGGTCGCACAGATGGCCGCTGTGCAGCTCGCGCTGGAACCGTACGAGATCATTCGCTGTCGACGGCCCTCCCACGCCGTTCTGCCACGTGAGGTTTGGCGCGAACGCCCGGGAGACGCGGGCAGCGCCGCCAAACCAGAAAGGCGCAAGCCTCGGGAAGAGGTCGTCGAGCCGCTCGGCGTCGGCACCGACCCACTCGGCGGTGTCGGCCATGCCTGCCGGATCGAAGATGCGGGTGCGCAGCTGCTGGTCGATGCCGCTCCCGCGAGCCTCTTCGATGATCCGGATGAGCAGAAAGTAGGCGGTGTCGCCGTAGAGGAATCGCTCGCCCGGTATGGCGAAGGGAGGGAGGTGCCTGGCCTGCTGCAAGAACTCCGCGATCGACCACAGGTGGCCGGGATCGGCCAGCAGGTTCGGGATCGAGCAGGTCGTGTCGTGACCTCGCGGCGGAAGCAGCACGTCGGGCAAGCCGGACGTATGCGATAGCAGCTGCTGCACCGTGACATCGCGCGCATTGTCGACTCCGGGGGTCGCGGGGAGAGGCGCGAGATCGTCCGCAGGCAGCAGTCGCCCGATCGGGGTGTCCGGCCCGAAGCGGCCCTCGTCGAACAATTGCGCGACGAGGGTCGCATAGAACACCTTGTCGATGCTCGCGATAAAGAACGGCTGGTCGGGATCGCCTGAGGCGAGTTCAAGCCGCGGGCCGGTCACGAGCGCGATAGGGAGTTCGGGCACGCGGCGGCTGCGCGTGCGATGGATCTTCTCGACGGTGTTGCTGATGGCGGTAGCAGCGCTCACGGTGACCTCTCAACGAGGAACGGTCTAACCCCTCTCAGGGATATGTCTAGTAGATAGATTGAGTAGCGTCAAGGCGATAGGCTCGACCACATGTCCAACGTGATCCTCGGGCTCCTCATGCTCTGGCCGCAAAGCCTGTACGAGCTAACGAAGAACTTCGAGGCGGGCATCTCGCTCTTCTACAGCGCGAGCACTGGGAGCATCAAGCGGTCGCTCGATCGGATGCTCGCGGACGGGCACATCGGAGTGGCGTCGCAGGACGGTCCGCGCGGCAAGAAGACGTACGCGATCACCGAGGCGGGCCGCGAGAAGTTCCGCAACTGGATGCTCGCTGAGCTGCCATCCTCCGATTTTGAGACGGCTGTGCTGGCGAGGACGTACTTCCTGGGGCTTCTACAGCCGCACGAAAGACCGACGGTCGTGGCCCACATCGAGGAACGCATACGCTCGGAACTCGGCCGCCTGGAGCGCCTGGAGGCGCAGGCTTTGACTTTGGACGTGCCGGAAGGTTTCGAGGACGTCGCCGCCCATCAGCTCGCAACGTTGCAGTACGGACTCGCCTCATGCAGGACCGCGCTGGCCTGGTCGAAAGAACACTTGACCGCCCCTCCCATGAAGACGACTACCTGACCCTCGGAAGAAACGGCACAGCGGCCAGCGCAAGGCCATCGGTCTGTCCCAGTACGCCGCTCCACGGGCTCGGCCTGTGCACCTGAGGACATGGGTTTCAAAAGCTTTGAGCGCTTGCCGTCGCTGGTTGGTGCGTGATGGACGTCTTTCCCGACTTCGACGGACTCGGAGGGATCGGTGAGCTGAGAGAGGTCATCGGCGCCCTGCTCATGATCGTGCTTATCGTTGCGGTGCTCATGGTCATCGTCTCGGCGATCTGCTGGGCGTTGGCCGCCCCGCACGGCAACCACGCACTCGCCGGCAAGGGCCGGGTGGGGGTGCTCGTCGGCGTCGGTGCCGCCACCCTCGCCGGCGCGGGGGTGGCGTGGGTGAACTGGCTCATCTCCCTCGGCCAGCAACTCTAACCTGACACACGGAG
>NZ_JAMXWT010000045.1:0-1291 GCF_050958665.1 Microbacterium sp. gxy059
GGCGGCGACGGCGTACCGGATCGCGCGTTTCGCGGAGGCGAACGGGCTGTCGTTTCGGCCACGTCCCAGATGTTCAGCAGACGATCTCTGAACAGCGTCAGCGGCCTTCCTGCGCCTGGCGCAGCTCGGCTTCGAACTCTGCGATCAGCTCTGGGGGCATCGACCTGATGATGTTCGCCGCGTCGGCCTCGTTGACGAAGGGCGCTCGGTACTCAGTGCCGGTCCACGTATTCACTGCCTCAGACGACGCCCGCGTCGACTCCAGGGTGACCTTCGCCACCATACGCAGCAGCACATCGGCGCTGTCCCACGCAACGCCGAGCGCGGCCGTCTCCCCGTGGATCATCGCCAACATGCCTGAATACATGGAGCTAATCGCCGGGATCTGCTGCTCGAGGCGGTGGTGATACTTGAAGGCCGTCTTGGCGTGAGCGCGCCCGACCCGCACCGTGCCGACCTCTTGGGGGGTCTCGCCGTCACGGACGCCTCGCTGGATCTTCCCGCCGCTCTCGGCCACGATCTTCACCAGCAGCTCACGAGTTCTGGCGCAGTCCTCCACGCGCGCTCTGTTCTGCTCCACCGTGTAGAACAGAGAGGCGTAGCCGCGAGCGGCGCGACCGTCGGCCGTGAATCCCGGTTCCAGCATCCAGTGGCACGTCGCGGCGACTTCAGCCAGAGAACGAAGGATCGGGACGGTCGACAGCGAGTACAAGGTCTCGTGCTTGAGAAGCACTTCACGACCGCACAGGTACGAGACGACGGCGTTGCTCACCGATTCCAGGATGTCGAGACGCTCTTGAAAAGCGACCCCGTGGGATCCTGCGCGTCCTGCGGCGACGTCCTCGCCGCACGGCGTGCTGGGGCGCTGTTGATCCGATCGGAAAGCTTTCCGACCACGGTCTGCGCGTGGGACCGGCACTGAGTGATGATGCGCTGCGCGGTGCGCGCGGCCAGCTGAAGCACCTCTTCGTCCTCGGCCGGCTCTGTGATCGCGGGGTGGTTCACACAGCCATCATCGAGCAACAGACCCGATGATATCCCCTCTCACCTGGCGGAATGTCTCCTCGCGATAGGTTGGATGGCATGACGGACGGGACGGCGCGGGCTCGCGGAGAAGGCGCTGCCGTTGACGTCGGCTCTCTCGAGGAGCGCGCCGTGAGCCCGGCGCCGGCCGTGGATGCCGCGGAGCGGGAGAGGTTCCGATCCGCGATGCGGCGCCCTCGGCTGGCGGCGGGGATCAGCGGAGTCATCGTGCTGCTCGGCGCGGCGATCCAGGCGTTCGCGCTCGACG
>NZ_JAMXWT010000046.1:0-1111 GCF_050958665.1 Microbacterium sp. gxy059
GGGACTGCCCCGAGTTTGGTTGACGATCGGGGGTTGGCGTAGTTAGGCCGCGATTGCGGTCGTGTAGATCATCTCAAACTCGACCGGGGTGAGTTTCCCGAGGCCGCGTTGTCGGCGGCGTCGGTTGTACTTCGTCTCGATCCAACGGACCATCGCGAGGCGCAGATCGTGGCGGGTGTCCCACCGCCGGGTGTTCAGGACGTTCTTCTGCAGGAGCGCGAAGAAGGACTCCATGCTTGCGTTGTCCCCGGCTCCGTAGGAGCGGCCCATCGAGCCGACCAGGCCGTTGTTCAGCAGCAGACGTTGGACCTTCTTGGCCCGAAACTGACCGCCTCGGTCCGAGTGGCAAATCGTGCCCACAGGTGAGCGCAACGCGATCGCGTTCCGCATAGCCGCCATCGCGAGCGAGGACTTCATCCTGGTGTCGATGGAGTAGCCGACGATCTTGTTCGACCACACGTCCTTGATCGCGCAGATGTAGAGCTTGCCTTCCCGGGGCGGGTGCTCCGAGATGTCCCACAGCCACACCCTGTTCGGCCCGTCGGCGACGAACTCATGCCGCACGACGCCGTGCTCGTTGACGACCGCGAGGAGGTCGTCGTGCGGTGCCGGTCCCGTCGCGCCGGCCTTCGATGTCCGGGACTTGTGGTGGCTGGCGGTGATGCGTGCGATCCGGCACAACCGGTGCACACGGTTCTCGCCGACCGCGATGCCGTGCTCGTCGCGCAGTTCGTCGGTGATGAACCGGTAGCCCAACGTCGCATCGTCAGCATGGACGTCGCGGATCACGTCCAGCAGGTGCGCGTCGTCCCAGTCGCGACGGCTCACGGGATCCTTGAGCCACTTGTAGTACCCCTGAGGCGAAAGCCCCAGGACCCGGCACGCCACCGTGACCGGCACCCGGATCGGGGCGCCGGGCTCGGCCATCTCTCGGACGAGCGGGAAGACTATTTTCCCGGCAGGTTCGCCTGCGACAGGTACGCGGCCGCCCGGCGCAGGACCTCGTTCTCCTGCTCGAGCAGGCGGTTTCGCTTCTTCAGCTCGCGCAGCTCCTTGCGCTCGTCGTCGCTGAGGCCGGGACGCTTGCCGTCCTCGATGTCGGCCTTCTTCA
>NZ_JAMXWT010000047.1:0-1065 GCF_050958665.1 Microbacterium sp. gxy059
ACACCTCGGGAGCCATGGAGCGGCCAGCCGAGCGGGTTCAGAGGACGTCGCCGAACGTGAACACGAGCGTCACCGCGACGGCGAGGACCAGGGAGACGACGATCACCGCGGAGGTCCGATACCGACCGGCGAGCGCCTCCATATGCGGCGCGACGTCAGCCGACTCGCGCGCAGGATCGGCGAAGTTCTCCTCTGGCCTCCGCGCGCGAGACGCGGGAACGCAGGGGGCGGGCGTCGATCGCGTGGAGGTCTGTCACGACCGGGCTCCGAGCGCGAGGGCGACCAGCACCGCGATCGCCACGACGCTGATGCTCGCGATCGTGATGACCGGGCCGGCGACCGCCCACCTCAGCGGACCGTACTGCGGCCCGCGGCCCCGCGCCCAGCGGCGCACGAGATCCCACGCCGGCGACGCCCCCAGCACGGCGACGACCTCGTCGACGAGCCGGATCTCCTCCCGCCAGCGCCACGCGCTGCCCGTCGAGACGAGTCGCCGCGAGGAGAGGATCAGGTGCCGCCCCGCGAACTCCGCGTCGAACCGCGTCGCGACGCGAGCGAACAGGGCGACCGTCTCCGGATCGAACAGCGCCCGCGCCACCGGCTCCGCACCGTCTGCCACGTAGAGACGGAACGAACGCCCCGCCCCGACGTCCACCCGCTGCGACCGGTGCCTCTGACTCGGCAGAGGCACCCCGAACACGCGAGCCAGCCGCCCCGCGTCGACCGCCATAGGCGGCAGGCGCTCCGGGAGCCGGATCGCGATGTACCCGACGTGCCGATCGAGGAACCCCGCCTGGGCACGCGACACGAGGTTCCCGAACTCGACCGGCGTTCCGCGTCGGGATCCGCTCACGGTCGCGAATCGCGCATGATCGACTCCGCTCGAAAACGGCAGCCCCTCGTATCCGCCGCCCGGTCTCCACAGCCGGAACCGCATGTCGTTCCGGTCGGCGAACCGTGCGATGCGGGCCGCCGTGTCCGCCGAGAAGCGGAGCGCGTTCGTCGATGCCTGCGCGCACACGAGCAGGGAGATGACCACGATGCCCGCGAGCCGAAGCGACAGCT
>NZ_JAMXWT010000048.1:0-411 GCF_050958665.1 Microbacterium sp. gxy059
CGGCGGCGTGTGATGCTCCGTCTCACCCGGCGGAGGCGTGATCGGAGGACCCGTCGGCGGAGTGCCCGTCGACGTGGCGACGTTCGCGAACGACACATCCCACGCATCATCATCCACCGTCACCGAGTAGGTCACCTCGACCACATCACCCGGCTCCAGCACACCCGTCCACGACAACGCCGACGCTTCCGCGTCGAACACCGGCGCCGAAGCCTCCTCGCCACCGACCGTCGCGACCGCGTCATCGTTGAACTGCGCATACTGCAGCACATCCGACAGGTCATCATCGATCACGACATCGAGATCCGTGTCACCCGTGTTCTCGCCCGAAAGCGTATACGTCACGGTGTCACCCGGCTGAACCTCCGAACCCGACACCGGATCCGACGACTTACCGAACACATACCCCGG
>NZ_JAMXWT010000049.1:0-318 GCF_050958665.1 Microbacterium sp. gxy059
GATGGGGGTGTGTGCCGTGAGTGATTTCGGTGCGACTTACGACGAGATGGAGACGACGGCTCAGAAGCTGGATGACGGCAAGGAGTCGATCGACACGTTGCTGGATGAGCTGCAGGGTCATGTGGATGACCTCGTCGAGGATGGCTTCAAGACGGAGAAGGCGTCGGGGAAGTTCAAGGATGGGTATGAGGATCTCACCAGTGGCATGAAGGAGGCCGCTGATGGGGTGACGGGGATGGCGGATGCGCTGCGTCAGATGGCGGATGCGATCCGTGATCTGGATGACCAGCTCGCGGGTGGCTGATCCGGGCGAGCAGG